>JACPVQ010000261.1 GCA_016191645.1 Candidatus Solibacter usitatus | reverse complement strand
GTTGAAGGTTTCCGCTCTGCTGCGGCCAATACTGCTGGATAGGCCGCCTCTTCTAGACACTGCGAGCGCCGCCACATCCTCGCGACGCCGGTTTGCGCCCAAGAGCCGCCCGCCGATCCGCTTGCCGATGCAACCGCCGCGGCTCGCGCCGGAGACCGCACCAGGCTGCGTGAGCGTTCCATCCTGCTGCGCGATCGCATCCGCTCCAACCCCGCCGAAGCTCGCCAATTCCTGCTTTCCGAACGTGAGACCGCGCGCATTCGTGCCGCCGACCCTTCCGCGCCCGTGGAAACCTGGGATACCGCCGTTTCCAATACCGTCAGCGTCGCCGACGATTTCGACCGCATGCGTTCCACCTTCATTTACGAAGCGCCGGGTTTCCTTGCATACCAGGAAGGAACGCGCGCGCCCGGCGCGAAGTGTGGCGACACCATCCAGATGAGTGGATATCGCATCGGTGACACCATGCTTGTGACCGATGCCGCGGTTAGCGCGCGCGCGGCGGAGACCCCTGCCTGCACCCCCGTTGGAACGCAGAAGCTGGCCATCATTTATGCGCGCGTGCCGGGCTTGGGCGCGCCGCCCATGTCCATCGAGCAATTACGAACGTGGGTGTTCTCCGGCGACCTCTCCGCGCCCAACTTTTGGAGCATGAGCTCCTTTGGGTTGGCGCCGTTTTCCGGCGACGTCATCGGGCCTGTCGACGTGGACAGGCAATACGGCTGCAACGACGGCACCGCCGTTCAAAATGCCGCTTACGCCGCCGCCGCAAAGCTCACCGACATGACGCAGTATAACCGCATCTTCGTTGCCCATCCTCCCTTGGGTTCCTGCTTTTGGGGCGGCGTCAACTCCGTCGGCTGCCGGGTCTATGCGCAAGCGGATGGAAGCAGTCATCGCACGTCCATGGGTTCCATGAACTCGCCGAACAGCTTGGCCGGAGTCCAGCGATACGTTTTTCACGAGGTTGGCCACGGCCTGGGTCTCCTGCATTCAAACGCTTACATTGCTCCCGCCGATACGTTGGCCGCCGATCGCTCTCGCGTTACGGTCCTGGAATACGGCGATCAATATAGCGCCATGGGATCTGGCGCAGCGTCCACTTATGGTCTCGGCCAAAAAGAAGTTTTGAACTGGCTGAAAGAGGGGGAGACCATCCGCACCGTGAGCGCGGACATCGATGTGGACCTCGTGCCGATGGGAGTTGGCGGAAGCGGTTTGCGCGGGTTGAAAGTAAAACGCAAAACGCAGCCCGACAACGAGTACGTGTGGGTGGAGTATCGCACGCGCGAAGGCACCGATGTGAACCTGCCTCGCTTGCAGCCGGGTGCGATTCTGCACTACACACCGGTGCAAGTGAATCTCACGGGAGAATTATTGGATGCGACCCCGGGCAGCGTGAGCGATCAGTCCTCCTATCTCGATCCCGTGTTGCCTGTGGGCAGGCGCTGGCAGGACCCCTACAGCAATCTGAGCATCGAAGTCTCGGCCGCGACTCCTGAGAAGCTGAGCGTTTCCGTGCGTTATGCAAAGCCCTGCGCTTCCGTAACATGGCCTGCTCAAACCATGCTCCCGGTTTCCGGCGGCACGTTCAACGCGAAGGTGTCCGCGGACGGCGATTGCACGGTCGTCACGAAATCAAATAATTATTGGATTCAGCCCGATGGCCCGGGCTCATCCAACTTCGTGGCGAGCCCGAACACCGGCTTCACGCAAAGAGTCGCCACCGTGACCGTGGATCGTCAGACCACCACCGTTCGTCAGGCCGCCGCGAAGATGGACTTGAATTTGGATTCCATCGCTCCGGCTTCCGGCGTCTTGCGCGCGGGCGTCTTCAACCAGTTCCAACTGAACATCCTCGCTCCCAACGGATCCGGTTCCATCGGCGAAGTACGCCTCTTGTTAGGCGAATCGTCGTCGGTTGAGAATGCCTGTTTGCTTGTTTATTCCGGTGGCCGTCTGCGCCTGATGAGCAATGCCGGGAATAGCGAAGCCGGCTCCATCCGGCCGAACATTTCTGAATCTGCCTCTAACAGCCAGTGCGCGATTGCCACTTTAAGCGTGGCAAACGTCTCGCCTTCGGTTGTCAGGCTGACTTTCTTCGTTTCACCGAACGCCACTAATTACCTTGGTCCGAAGAGGCTGCTGATGGCCTTGCGGCACGCACAGGATACACAGGTTGGCGGCTACGAGGAAGTGGGGACGATGAACGTCGCTGCCGGCTGCCAGGCCTTTTTCGCGCCGCCGCGGATTTCCGTTCCCGGAAGCGGCGGAGTCTATTTCGTAACGGTCAATACCGCCGCGGGCTGCGCATGGGAACCCGCGGCAACCGGCGATTGGACTCGCATTGCCGTAAATCGCGGAGCTACAGCCTCCACCGCTACACTCACAATCTCCGCCAACAACACATCTTCCAACCGGCGGGCAACGGTCACCGCACTGGGAGCCGAGTTCATCATCGACCAACTGGCCGCCGGTCAGCAGCCTTATCCTACCGTGACTTTTGACGGTCAGGAATTGTTGATCTCGCGTAGTGGCGGTACGGGAGAGGTCTTCTTTACAACGAACCTTCCCGCGGCGTCCATTTCACCGCTCTCCGATCAGCCATGGTTAAAGTTGAATTACCGCCTCAGTCCCAACGGCTCGGTCGGCTCCAGTGTTCTTTACTACGTGGAAGCAAACCTGACCCCAGCGCAACGCAGCGCAACCATTCGCGTCGGACCTACTTCTTTGGCGGTGGTGCAGGAAGCGGGGCCGGATGATCCGGGCAAAAACAGAATCACCACCCTGTCCGGCAGTGGATTGGCGGAAAGCGGCGAGGCAATAGCCGTCACGGTGGCCCGGCCCACTTTGCTCGCATTTGATCGCGGCGGCAATCTGTACATCACGGAGCCCGATTATTTCCGCGTTCGGAAGGTCGGCAAAGACGGCGGCATCTCGACCGTCGCCGGCATGGGGGCTGTTGGAGAACCGTTGTATGGCGGCCCGGCAGGGCAGTCGCGATTGTTGAGCGTGCGCGGCGTTGTGGTGGATTCAAAGGGTAATGTATTCATCGCATCGTCAGGTAACATTTTGCGCGTGGACGCGGACGGAGCTTTATCGCTATTTGCCATTGGCCTCGGCTCGCCGCAAGGCATGGCCATAGACGATAAAGACAATATCTATGTCGCCGATGCAAGCGTGAACCGCGTATTCATCGTGCGCCCGGATGGAACGCTGACGCCGTTTGCGGGAACCGGGGCGGCCGGTTACTCGGGCGATGGCGGTGCTCCTCTGTCAGCGCTGCTGCGCAATCCGCAGAGCGTTGCGTGGGCTTCGGACGGATCGGTTTACATATCGGACGCGGGGAACTTCGCCATCCGCAAAGTCTCCGCCGGAAGAATCGAAAGCGTCATCGGCACCGGTACATCTGGTAACACTACGGATGGTAACACTGCGAAAGGACAGCAGATCACCACGCCCGGACAGGTTGCGGTGGATGCGGCGGGGTTGGTGTATTGGGTCACGCCGGCGAACCGCGTGCGTTACATTGATGCCGCCGGCAAAGCCGCCACGCTTGCGGGCGGAGGCACAGCGGCGCCCGCCGACGCGACTCTGGCGGCGTCGGCAAACCTCGACGTATTCGGTGTTGCCTTCGATCCGACGTCCCTCGCAGAGCCGCTTTTTGCGCTCTCCGACCGCATTGAAAACGCGGTCCGCCGCGTCGATGGAGCACGAAAGTTGGTGCGCCTTGCCGGACGTGACACGGCAGCGTCCATCGGCGATAGCGCCGCCGCAACCGATGCGCTTCTCTATTGGCCGCTGTTCGGCGTCTACGGACCGGACGGTCTCTTATGTTTCTCCGACAGCCGCAACCACCGCGTGCGCAGAATCAATGCGGATGGCACGGTAGAGACCATCGCCGGCACAGGCGTCCGCGGATTCACCGGCGACGGACAACCCGCCTCGCGCGCGCGACTCTACGAACCTTCCGGCCTTGCCTTCGATGCGCAAGGCAATCTGTTTATCGCCGATTCTTCGAACCAGCGCATCCGGCGCATCGCAAAAGACGGCATCATCACTACAGTCGCCGGCACCGGTGTGGCGGGTTCCACGGGCGACAACGGTCCCGCGGCGGCAGCCAGACTTTTCGGCCCGCGCGGCCTCGCTTTCGACAAGGCCGGCACCATGTTCATCGCCGATACAAACAACGGCCGAATTCGCGCCATTGATTCCACCGGTCAGATCAAGACCGTTGCCGGCACGGGCGTCTTCGGCTACAACGGCGATGACCGTCCGGCGGAGAGCGCCACCCTCAATAGTCCCCAAGCCGTTGCCGTGGATTCTTCAGACAGGCTCATCATTGCCGATTCGTTCAACGGCCGCATTCGCGCCGTGGATGCGGCCGGCGTCATTACAACGGTTGCCGGAAACGGCCTGTCGGCCGGTGCTTCGAACCTGGCGCGATCCACATCGTTGGGAGTTGTAGCGGCAGGTGTATCGCATCACGCCCGATGGTCTATTGCAGGTGGTCGCCGGAAACGGCGTGGCAGGTTTCTCCGGAGACGGAGGCCCGGGCTGGGCCGCGACAACGTTTTCGCCTGCCGGCCTCGCCGTCGATGCGGGCGGCAATCTTGTGATCTTCGATTCCCGCAACGATCGCATTCGCATCATCGCCGCCAACTGAAATCTCCCCAGGCTGTTGCTGCTCTGCTGCTCTGTACTACTAGACTCTGAAATCTTCCCAAGCTGCAAAGATTCTCTCTGGTTGCTCTGTACTACTAGACTTTGAAATCTCCCCAAGCTGCAAAGATTCTCTGTTGCTCTGTGGGGCAGGTCTCCAGACCTGCGAGGCGATCTCCAGATCGCCTCTGCCGGAAGTATTAATAATCTCCGAACAGGCTGCGATGCAGCCGATGGCATCTGGCGATCCCGGCGCGGGTCTGGAGACCCACCCCACTCCTCCCCAAAAAAGAAAGGGAGCCCGAACGCCTCCCGCTGATGACAGCGGCCGGCGTCGGACTCCCCTGAAAACCCTTCTCGAACTGTGCTTACCGCTTCGGTCCGAAGTAAACCACGAACCCGGCCAGCAGCGTATGCATGTGCTTCGCATTCCCCATCTGCGCGCCGCGATCGAAGAACCGCTGGTCCGACCAGTCATGCCGGTATTCAGCGCGCATCAGGAACCCTTCCTTCATCTTGTACTCACCGGTGACCGTGAATTCTTTCAAGGCCTGAGGTTTGCCCGTGATGAGACCGCTTGTGTCCTTGTAATACTCAATGCGTTCGCTCAGCGACCAACGGTCGTTGAATTGCGCCTTATAGGCTCCTGCGATGCCCCAAAACGTGCTGTCCAACTTGCGCGGGTTCTTCTCGTCGCCGTAGTTGAAGTTGATGTAGAAGCTGTTCCTGTCATCCGCGGTCAGGTTGAGCACTGTGTCCCAGAAATGCCGCACGCCCTTTTCTCCCTGGGTCTTTTCCGGTCCAACCATGTACGTGTTCAGCCAGGACACTTTCTTGCTCGTCATTGCGGTGGTGAAACCAACCGTCTTCCCGCTGTTGTTGTCCTCGACATTGTTCCAGCCATTCACTACTTGAAAGCCGGCCGTGAACCACTTCGTGATCGGTTTGCTGGTGCGCACGCCCATGTGATAGTACGGGCCGTTAGCGTAGAGCAGAGATCGCGAGTAGTTCCAATTGAGGTGCGTCTCGGTCACTTCCGCGCCGGCCGACGTATAGAACTTGCCGAAGTCGAACTGAAAGCCGCCCATGTTGGCGGGCTTCACGCTCAAATAGGCTTGCGGCAGGAAGCGCATGATTCCCCTGCCTTGGTCCAACGGTTCGGTGGCGTGGAAGATGTCGAAGGCGCGGCCAAAGCCGAGGTCCACGCGGAAGCCGACGGGGTCGGCGTCGTGCGACATCTCGAACTTCGCCATGTTCAAACTGAATTGGTTGGCGCGCACGTCGAAATTACGCAGATTGTTCGTGCCCGACGCCGGGTGGTTGAAGTTTGCCGAATAGTATCCGTCGACCAATCCGCCGAAGTTAATGGGTCCGGCGGACCATACGGGCGGCGCAGGGGCGGGGGCCGGGGCCGGAGCTTGCGCAAAGGCTATGGCCGCCGCGCTCATCAGCAATAACATGTGTTTCATTGGGTTCATTCATTTACTCCTTTTCGGATTGTTCACCTTCGTTCCAGGCGAGATGGTTTTATTCAATCTACCCGCCACCTACCTCTTCGGGCCAATCAAAATTTTCGATCACATGCATAGAAGCAGCCCTTTCCCAGGCGTGCCGCCTAAAGAATCAACGTCTTGCGCTCTATCAATAGAAATTCGTAATCAGACCGATAGAAAGGATTTTCTTGTCTCTGGACGGACCTGGGGCGATGCTTGTACTGGTTCACAAAAACCAACTAATCTACCCCTGAGGTTCCGTGTATGAACAAATTCCCAACTTTGTTTCTCACGTTTGCCGCGGCTGCTTTGGCACAGCAGGCGCCGGACAAAGTTGCCGCCCTGGAAGCGGCCGTGAAGAGCGCGCAGTCGGCTGGCGATAACGCCTGGATGCTGACTAGCTCCGCGCTCGTCTTGATGATGACAGGCCCCGGCTTGGCTCTTTTCTACGGCGGCTTAGTCCGCAAGAAGAATGTCCTCGCCACCATGATGCAGAGCTTCATCCTGATGGCTCTGATCACAGTCATGTGGGCGTTGTTCGGCTACAGTCTCTCCTTCGCCGAAGGGAGTCCTTTCATCGGCGATTTGCGGTACCTCTTCATGAATGGCGTCGGCGCGGCCCCCAATGGCGACTACGGCGCAACCGTTCCGCATCAGACCTACATGATCTACCAGCTGATGTTCGCCATCATCACTCCGGCGCTCATCGCCGGCGCTTTCGCCGAGCGTATGAAGTTCACGGCCTTGCTCGGCTTCATGTTCCTCTGGGCCATCATCGTCTACTTCCCCATGGCGCACATGGTGTGGGGCAAGGGCGGTTTGCTCAACGCGTTCCTCGGCGGCAAGTTCCGCGCATTCGATTTCGCGGGCGGCACCGTCGTGCATATCACCTCCGGCGTGTCGGCTTTGGTTTGCGCTCTCTACATGGGCAAGCGCAAAGGGTTCGGCGTCGAATCGATGAAGCCGCACAGCATCGTGCTCAGCTTCATCGGCGCCTGCCTGCTGTGGGTCGGCTGGTTCGGATTCAACGCCGGTAGCGCCGTTGCCGCCAACGGTCTGGCCACCAGCGCTTTCGTCGCCACCCACTTCGCCACCGCCGCCGCCGTCTTCGGTTGGATGCTGGCGGAATGGATGCACAACGGCAAGCCCAGCGTGCTCGGAGCCATCTCCGGCGCGGTCGTCGGCTTGGTTGCCATCACTCCCGCGTCGGGCTTCGTCAAGCCGATGCCCGCGCTCATCATCGGTTTAGTGGCCGGCGTCATCTGCTTCCTGATGGTCGCTGTCGTCAAGAACAAGTTCGGCTATGACGATTCTCTCGATGCCTTCGGCGTTCACGGCGTGGGCGGAACCATCGGCGCGATTCTCACCGGCGTGTTTGCCACCAACGAAGTCAATGACGGTATTAAGGACGCTGCCGGCAAGGCGGTTCCCATGGGCTTGGTGGACGGCAATCCAGGACAGCTGGTCGACCAGCTGGTGGCGGTGGGCATCGCATGGGGTTTGGCGATTGTCGCAACGTTGATTATTCTCAAGGTGATCGACGTGACCATCGGTGTGCGCGCCTCGGCCGATGATGAAACCACCGGTCTTGATCTGTCGCAACACGGCGAAGAAGCCTATAATCTGGAAGCGTAGGAAGGGAAAACGCCATGAAAAAAATCGAAGCGATCATCCAGCCGTT
>JACPVQ010000260.1 GCA_016191645.1 Candidatus Solibacter usitatus | reverse complement strand
CTCACCATGTACGACGACGAAGATTATCTCGTCGAAGGAATGGAAGTAGGGGCCAACGGTTACGTGCTGAAGGATTCCCCAGCCGCGCAACTGGTGGCCGCCATTCGCGACGTCGGCCGCGGCGGCAGCTATCTCAGCCCGCGCATGTTGTCGCAACTGGTGGATGACTTCCGGTCACGCATCAAGTCCGCAAACCGGTTGCCCCGCTTTGCCACCTTGACCACGCGCGAACGCGAAGTGCTCAAAATGCTGGCCGAAGGCCAATCCGTTAAGGAAATCGCCTGCGACCTGAACCTGAGCGTGAAAACCGTGGAAGCGCACAAATTCAACCTCATGCGCAAACTGGACATCCACAACAAAGCGCAACTGGTTCAGTACGCCATTCAAAAGAAGATCATCAAGATCCCGAACATGATCTAGCAGGCCGCAATCTTCAGGCCGCCAGACTCATCAGTTCCGCCAGTTGCGGAATCGCCGCGGCAATCACCTGCTCGATTCGTTCCGCGGGGATGAACTCCATCTCCTTCCGGACTTGCTCCGGCAGATCGCGCAAATCCTTCACATTGGCTTTCGGAAGAATGACACGCGTCATGCCTGCCCTTCTGGCCGCCAGAACCTTCTCCTTCAAACCGCCGATGGGCAACACTAATCCCGTGAGCGTGACTTCCCCGGTCATGGCCGTGTCTCCGCGCGCCGGACATGCCGTATAAAGCGACGTCAACGCAACGGCCATCGTGATACCCGCCGACGGACCATCCTTGGGTACAGCGCCGGCGGGCACGTGAATGTGAACGCCACACTCCTTGAACCGCTGCGTATCGATGCGGAAATTCTTTGCGTGCGACCACAAATAACTCTGCGCGGCCTTGGCCGATTCCTGCATGACCTCACCTAGTTGTCCGGTGAGCGTCAGCCCTCTGCTGTCCGGAAGCAGAGACGCTTCAATGTACAGAACATCGCCGCCGGATTCCGTCCAGGCGAGTCCCGCTGCAACGCCGGGCTGCAAGTTGCGCCGCATTTGCTCCATGTGGAACGGCTCAGGCCCTAACAGATCGGCGAGAGCGCCGGCGTCCACCCGCAGTTGTTCGTTGGAACCCTCGGCAACGCGCAAGGCAACCTTGCGCGCCAGTCTTCCGATGTTTTGCTCCAGGCGCCTCAGCCCGGCTTCTCTTGTATAGCCGCCGATGATGCCGCGCAGGGCGGAGTCCTCAATCGCGATCTTCTCCGGATTCAATCCGGTCTCGCGCAATTGCCGTGGAACCAGGTACCGTTTGGCGATCTCCAGCTTCTCTTCTTCGCTGTAGCCGGAAAGCCGCAGAACTTCCATGCGGTCCAGCAGCGGACGCGGAATGGTGTCGAGCGCGTTCGCCGTGGCGATAAAAAGCACCTTCGAGAGATCGAATGGCAGGTCGAGATAGTTATCGCGAAATTTGCCGTTCTGTTCGGGATCGAGAATCTCCAGCAGCGCCGCGGCCGGATCGCCGCGATAGTCGCGGCCCAGCTTGTCCACTTCATCGAGCATGATCACGGGATTCGCGGTGCCGGCACGGCGCAGGGCTTGAATGACGCGGCCCGGAAGAGCACCGATGTAAGTCCGGCGATGCCCGCGCAATTCGGATTCGTCGTGCAACCCGCCGACGCTCATGCGTTCGAATTTGCGCCCAATGGCGCGCGCGATCGATTGGCCCAGCGAGGTCTTGCCCACTCCCGGAGGGCCGGCAAAGCAGAGGATGGGCGCCTTCGCCTTGGGATTCAACTTGACCACAGCGAGGTGTTCGAGAATGCGTTCCTTCACATCCTTCAAGTTGTAGTGATCTTCATCCAGAACATTGCGCGCCGCGGCGATGTCCAGAGAATCTTCGCTGTATTTGTTCCACGGCAGCTCGATGACGTATTCCAGATAGGTGCGAATGACGTGATGCTCAGGCGATGCCGAAGGCAGCTTTTCCAATCGCCGCAATTCGCGCTCGGCTTCCTTCTTAATCTCCTCAGGAAGACCGGCCTTGTCCAACTGTTCCCGCAGCAGATCGGCTTCCGCCTGTTCGGAATTCTTTTCGCCCAGCTCCGTTTGAATGGCGCGCAACTGTTGCCGCAGCAGATAGTCCCGCTGCTCTTTGGACATCTCCGTGCGCGCTTCATTGGCGATCTTGTTGCGCAACTCCAGCACTTGCACCTCGTAAGAGAGGTAGGTGTGCATCAGCCGCAAGGCATCCAGGCGCGTGGGCGCTTCCAGCAGCGCCTGCGCCTTGGGCAGATCGAGACTGAGCATGGAGGCAACCAGATAGACCAGCCGCAGCGGATCCTCGGTAGCCGAGAGCAGGCGGTCGATCTCCATCGACCCTTGCGCTTGCGTCAGCTGAATCGCCTTCGACGTCAGTTCCGAAATGGCGCGTCCCAGCGCTTCCACTTCCGCGCCTGAATCCTCGGCGAGCGGCAACGATTGGAAGCGAGCCACGGGGTAGTCCCCATGATGATCCACTTTGATCAGAACCACTCTCTCCAGGCCCAGCACGAAGATGTCGGTGTGATCTTCGCTTTTGGAGATGCGGCGAATGGTCGCGCGCGTGCCGATGGTGTAAAGCTCGCCCTGCGTGGGTTCGTCTACTTCGGCGTCACGCTGCGCGACCAGGATGATCTCCTGCGACTCCTGTCTGAGCGCGGCATTCACAGCCGCGAGCGTGGCGGGCCGTCCCACGGTCAAAGGCAAAAGCAGTTGCGGGTAGAGAACGACGTTCTTCAAAGGCAAGAGCGGCAGTTCCCGAATGTGTTGCTCCTGGCGAACCAGTTCCATGGATTCCTCTCTTCTCATGTGATCAGCGTCCCGTTGAGGAGGATCGCCCCTGTTCTTCCTGTGCCACGGCCGCCGGCGTAAACGATAATTCCTGGCCATCTTCGGCGAGGCCGATGCGCACCAGTTGCCGGTCGCTGATCTTACCCGCCAACAGAAGCCGTGCCAGCGGAGTTTCGATTTCGCGCTGCAGTGCGCGCTTCAACGGGCGCGCGCCATAGGAGGCATCGTACCCGGTGCGCACCAGGTGCTGCCGCGCGGCGGCGGTCAATTCGATCACGATGTTCCGTTCGGCAAGTCTGCGCCGCAGCCCTTCCAGCTGGATCTCTACGATTTGCGTCAGATGCTCTTCCGTCAACGAATGGAAGACCGTGATCTCGTCGATGCGGTTGAGAAACTCCGGCCGGAAGCCGCGCCGCAATTCGTCCATCACCGCTTCCTTCATGCGGTCGTAACCCGCGCCGTCGAAGGCTCCGTGGTATTCCAAAATGCGATGACTGCCGGCGTTGGACGTCATGATGACGATGGTGTTCTTGAAATTCACCACGCGCCCCTGCCCGTCGGTGAGTCGCCCGTCGTCCAGCAATTGCAGCAGGACGTTGTAGACATCGGGATGCGCCTTCTCGATTTCGTCCAGCAGAATCACGCAGTAAGGACGACGCCGGACGGCCTCCGTCAGTTGCCCGCCCTCTTCATAGCCGATGTAGCCCGGAGGCGCGCCCAGCAATCGCGCCACGGCGTGCTTCTCCTGATACTCCGACATGTCGATGCGCACCATGGCATGTTCATCGTCAAAGAGAAACCACGCCAGCGCGCGCGCCAGTTCCGTCTTGCCCACTCCGGTGGGACCCAGAAAAAGGAAACTCCCAATGGGGCGGCGCGGATCTTTCAAACCGCTGCGCGCGCGCAGCACGGCATCGGCAACCGCATGGACCGCTTCCTGCTGCCCCACGACGCGGGAATGCAGTTCGTGCTCCAATCCCAGCAATTTCTGAATTTCGCCCTCCAGCAAACGCGTTACAGGAACTCCGGTCCAGCGGCTGACAACGTCGGCGATGTCCTCCTCATCCACTTCTTCCTTGATCATGCGCGGTTGGCCCTTTTGGCCGGCGACGCGCGCATCCTCTTCCTTCAGTTGGTTTTCCAGGACGATGCGCTTGCCATATTTCAGCTCCGCGGCTTTGTTAAGGTCGTAGTCGCGCTCGGCTTTTTCGATCTCGGAGTTCAAGTGTTGAATCTGCTCCTTGATTTCGCTGACGCGCTGCACGGCCTGCTTTTCGCCTTCCCACTGCGCCTTCATGGCGTTGGACTGCTCGCGCAGATCGGCGAGTTCGCGTTCCAGCCGTTCCAGTCTGTCGCGCGAGGCGTCGTCGGATTCCTTGCGCAGGGCTTCGCGCTCGATTTCCAACTGCATCACGCGGCGCAGAATCTCATCGAGCTCGGCGGGCATCGAATCGATCTCCGTGCGCAGTTTCGCCGCCGCTTCATCCACCAGATCGATGGCTTTATCGGGCAGGAAGCGGTCGGAGATGTAGCGATTCGAAAGCACGGCCGCCGAGACCAGCGCGGCGTCCTTGATGCGCACGCCGTGATGCACTTCGTAGCGCTCGCGCAGTCCGCGCAGAATGGAGATGGTGTCTTCCACGTTCGGCTGATCCACGACCACGGGTTGGAAGCGGCGCTCGAGGGCGGCGTCTTTTTCTACGTGCTGACGATATTCATCCAGCGTCGTTGCCCCGATGCAATGCAGTTCGCCGCGCGCCAGCATCGGCTTGAGAAGATTGCCCGCATCCATTGCACCTTCGGCTTTTCCCGCGCCAACAACCGTGTGCAATTCATCGATGAACAGCACGACGGCCCCTTCCGAGGACTGCACCTCTTTCAACACCGCTTTGAGGCGCTCTTCGAATTCCCCGCGGAATTTTGCTCCGGCGATGAGCGCGCCCATGTCGAGCGTGACGACCCGTTTCTTTTTGAGCCCTTCCGGAACGTCGCCGCGCACAATGCGCTGCGCCAGCCCTTCGACAATCGCCGTCTTGCCGACGCCGGGTTCGCCGATGAGAACCGGATTGTTCTTCGTCCGCCTGCTCAACACTTGAATCACGCGGCGGATCTCTTCGTCACGGCCGATCACCGGGTCCAGTTTGCCTTGGGCCGCCATGGCGGTCAAATCGCGCCCGTAGCGATCGAGCGATTCGTAGGTTGCTTCGGGATTCTGCGTCGTCACGCGCTGGTGGCCGCGAATCTGCTGTAGTACCTCGATTAACCGGTCGCGGCCCAATTGAAATTCGCGGTAGAGTTTTCCGGCTAGCCCTGTGTCCGTCGCCAGAGCAAGCATCAGATGTTCCACGGAAAGGAACTCGTCGTGGAAGAACTTCATTTCGTCTTCCGCTTTGACCATGACTTGCGCCAGGCGCGTGCCCAGGTAGATTTGATCGGCGCTCCCAGTGGAGACGGTTACCTTTGGAAGTCGCTCCAGTTCCTGCTGCAAACGCGCTCGTAGGGCTGCCGGATTGACTCCAGCCTTTGATACCAGGGACCCGGCAAGGCCGCCCTCCTGAGCGAGGAGCGCCTCTAATAGATGTTCGGATTCCAGATGCTGATGCGAAAGCTGCCGCGCCTGCAACTGGGCGGCACGAATCGCCTCGTGAACTTTTTCGGTAAAGCGGTCGAAGTTCATGCGGATCTCCTACAGGAACGAGTCTATCATATTAGCGGACACATATGCAATAACATGAGTGTACTAATGTCAACTATTTACTTCGGACCCCTAGGATTCTCCAGCTTATTCCTACAGGTGTCTAAATTGACAATCGTGGTACACTGAACTCAGATGTGGGCTTGCCTTTTCTTTTCTTAAGGCGCAACGTACCTCATCCGTGGAACGTCCTAACAACCGGATTCCAGTTCTTGGAAGAACTCTATTCGACGTGCGGGTAATACCTAGATGTCCGTGGAAATGATGAACAGGCAAGGCCACAGAGAACCCTCCCTTCTGGATCACGACCCAGACATACACCTGCAGCGAATGCTGGTTGCCGAGACGCAGGAGAACTGGTTCCGCTCCTTTATTAACCGTGTCAAGGAAGCGTTCAACCCTCCGAAGCTCCCGCCGTTGGAAGTCACTTCCCGCCCGGTGGCGGTAAAGGATATTTGGGGCCTGACAACCGGTCAGGAGACGCGCGCCGGAAGCATTTCCATCATCATCCATGTAACGGTAATCAGCCTGCTGCTGGTGCTGGGAACCAACGAGACGATTCAAAAGAAGGTTCGTGAGACGGTTACTCTAATCGCTCCGGACTTGGCGCCTTACCGGCCGAAGCCAAAACAGATGGGCGGCGGTGGCGGCGGCGGCGATCGTTCCCCCACTCCTCCCAGCAAAGGCAAACTTCCGAAACTTGCGCCGAAGCAGTTCACCCCACCCACGGCGGTGATCCGCAATGAAAATCCCAAGCTGATCATGGAGCCGACGCTGGTGATTCAGCCGGATGCCAATATTCCGAAACCGAACCTGCCGATGTTCGGCAATCCGCTGGCGGGCATCGGTCCGCCGTCGAATGGTCCAGGATCGGGCGCGGGAATCGGAAGCGGCTCAGGCGGCGGTGTCGGATCGGGGCGCGGAGCGGGCTTTGGTCCCGGCGAAGGCGGCAACATGGGCGGAGGCGTGTACCGCATTGGCGGCGGTGTCTCATCCCCATCCATTGTTTACAAGGTAGAGCCCGAATACTCCGAAGAAGCGCGCAAGGCGAAGTTCCAGGGAACTGTAGTCTTGCAGGTGGTGGTCGATGAAAAAGGCCAGCCTCGCGATTTGCGTGTGATCCGGCCGCTCGGCCTCGGCTTGGATGAGAAAGCCGTTGAGGCCGTCATGAAATGGCGGTTCAAGCCCGGCTACAAGGACGGCAAACCGGTCGCCGTGGCCGCAACCATCGAAGTTAATTTCCGCCTGCTGTAAGCTTGCGCGCGGCGGCAAGCCCGCCGGTCCTCTGAATCCCAGGTACGTGGAAATCTTTTTGAAACTGCTCGTCTGTTCCAGCGAAGTTTTCCACTGTGGAACCAAGACGAACCTGACCTTCTGCAACTGCCGCGGCGAATAGCGCAGCCACCGAAGCCTGCCCCACTCCTCGGATTTCCACCGCACCCGGATGCTGCATTTGCAGCCAGCGAACCGCGGTAAGGATATCCTGCACCCGATTCTGCGAGTCCGTGCGATGAAACGTGTAATAGTGGCGCGCGGAAACGTCGCGCCCGCCTTGCCACGCTGTGAGCCACAACGTTGGCCGGCCGGAAAACGCCACGGCGGCGCGTGCCGCTTCGGCGCCATCGGGATGAACGACCAGCAGCGGCGCACCCGTTCCGCGGCGGTAGATTCCCCCGATCCGGTCGCCTCGACCCGGGCGCGTAAAGGCGATGGCGTCGGCGGTCTCCACAGCAACCACGCTCGCCGGATTCTCCACCGACAGCGCGTAGCGAAGCACTTCGCGATCCGCTTCCCGAACAGTCGTGAGTTTGCGCCACGCTGCGAAAACTCCTTCGTAATCGAGAGCGCCCGGCGGAAGCGTGCGGCCGCTCAAAGCCAACATCTGATCGTCTGCGTCCTCGGTGAATGGCTCTTCCTTCACCTCTCCGTCTTTACCCAGAATGCGGCGCGCAAAAAAACCGTACATCGCTTCGCGGCTGCCCTGGTGATAGTTGTGCGGCGAATCGAATTGTTTCTGCTCCACCTGCGAAGCGGCGTCGTAGAGTTGGTAGATGGCGCGGATGGCTTGATACTCCAGGCGCGGATCATTCTTCGTCCAATCGCCCGTGGCGGCCACCAGAAGCATGGGGCGGGGCGCCATCATCGCGCCGAATTCCACGTTGAATGCGTCGTGCCGCAAGCCGGGAGCATTCTCACACGGCGACCCGCCCTGCATGATGCCGGAGACCATGTTCACGGGAACGTCGACGCGGATGCGCTCATCGACGGCGGCCAAAAGAAAAGTCTGTGTTCCGCCGCCCGAAGCCCCGGTTGCGGCAAGCCTCTCTTTATCGACATCGGGGAGCGATTCCACAAAGTCGAGCGCCCGAATGGAATTCCACAATTGCAGACCGAGCGGATTGAAATTCCACAAATCTTCACGCGCGCCTCCAAAGGCATGCGGAGTCTGCTTGGTGTCGTTGTAGCCCACCATGTCGTAGGCGAACACGACGTAGCCTTGGCGCGCCAGATTGATGCACCGGCCGGGAATGGATCCGAGGTCGGTATTTTCCAGACGCCCTTTTTTCCAATGCCCGTGCGGCGAAACGACGCCCGGGAATTTTCCGGACTTGCCTAAGGGGCGATAGAGATTCCCGCCCAGGAAGTAGCCCGGCATCGTCTCCACCAGAACTTTCTCTATGGTGTAACCCGTGTACGCAATCTTGCCGAACACCTCGGCCTTCACCGGGCCGCGAGCGGGAAGCGGAAGCAATCCGGCCGCCGCCAGAATCTGTTTGCGCAGATGCTGCTTTCTGGCCTCCCATTCGGCGCGCGTCGCATACGACGGCATGACGTAAGCGTAGTTGGTGCCTTGCGGCGCGGTGAGCCTGGCGTCTCTGTCCGGGATTTGCGCCGCCGCCAGAAAAACGAGAAGTGACGAAAGAATTGTCATGATACTGCCTTGTCATGCTGCGTAAAAGTGGATCCGGATTCTGCCAGCCGGACGAGCAGCGGCGCGGGAGTCCAGGCGCTGCCGAACTGTTTTTCGAACTCGCGGATCTTGGCTAGAACAAGCCGCAGACCCACCAGATCGGCATATTTCATGGGCCCGCCGCGCCACGACGGAAAACCGTAGCCGTTGAGATAAACAATGTCGATGTCGACGGCGCGCAGCGCGAAGCCCTCTTCCAGAAGGAGGGCGCCTTCGTTGATCAGCGCATAGACACAGCGTTCGACAATCTCGCTTGCCGTGGACGGTCTTGCGGCAATGCCGGCTTTCGCCGCGTAGTCCGCGGCCATCGCCATAAGTTCACCGTTGGGAGACGCTTTGCGGTTCTGATCGTAAACGAAGAAACCCGTTCCTGTTTTTTGCCCGTAGTGGCCTTGCTCGCAAAGCAGGGAATCCAGTTCGGCGTATCGTGCTCCAGGAGTTTCCAGATGTTTGTACTCTTTGCGAATGCGCCAGCCGACATCGAGTCCGGCGAGGTCCTGAACGGCCAGTGGCCCCATAGCCATTCCGTATTCGTAGAGCGCCGCGTCCACCGATTCGGGTGTGTTGCCTTCCTCCACCAGAAAGATGGATTCCCGGCAGTAGGGCGCAAACATGCGGTTGCCGATGAAGCCGCGGCAATTCCCCGCCAGCACGCCGACCTTGCGCAGCTTCTTCGCCAGGTCCATGGAAGTCGCGATCACGGAATTCGAGGACGCCTTGCCGCGCACAATCTCGAGCAGCCGCATGACATTCGCAGGGCTGAAAAAATGATGGCCGATCACCGACTGCGGCCGGCTAGTAGCCGAGGCAATTTCGTCGATACTCAGCGTTGAGGTGTTCGACGCAAGAATACATTCGGGTTTGGCGATCTTGTCGATGGCGGCAAGAATCTCCTTCTTCAACGCCATGTTTTCAAAGGCCGCCTCCACGATGATGTCCGCCTGATCGAATCCGTCCCAGGAAAGTTGCGGCGTAATCAAAGCCAGCCGCTCGCGCGCGTACGCTTCGGTGAAACGGCCCCGCTGTACGGAATTCATGTAGTTCTTCGTGATGGTGGCGATGCCGCGGTCGAGGGCCTCCCGCGTGGTTTCTTTCAACAAAACGGGGATGCCGGCGTTGGCGTAAACCATGGCGATCCCGCCGCCCATGGTGCCCGCGCCGATGACCGCGGCTTTGCGAACGGGCAGCAGCGGAGTGTCTTTGCCGATGCCCGGAATTTTCGAAACGGCGCGTTCGCCGAAGAATGCATGAATGAGCCCCTTCGATTGATCCGAGGAAAGGCACTGCGCGAACAGATCGGCTTCCGCCTGGCAGCCTTCACGGAAAGGCAAACGCGTCGCGGCTGCGACGGCATCGATGGCCGCGAGCGGCGCGGTTTGTCCGCGCAGCTTTTTCTTCGCCGCGTTACGCACGGCGCTGAACGCTTTTTCGTTCTCCGCGGAATTGCCCAGTTTTTCCGCGCGTTCGCTGGTCTTCGGCGGCTTGACGCCGGCCACGCGCCGCGCAAAAGCGATAGCCCCGGCACGCAGGTCACCATCGACAATCTCATCGAGGATGCCAAGTTCGTGAGCCTCGGATGCTTGTACCGGCTCGCCGAAAGCGCATATCTCGGCGGCCTTGGCGGGACCTGCCAAACGAGGAAGCCGCTGCGTTCCTTCCCCGCCGGGAATGATTCCCAATTTCACTTCCGGCTGTCCCACTTGCGCCGACGCGACCCCAACCCGGTAGTGGCAGGACATGGCCACTTCGAGACCACCGCCGAACGCCGTGCCATGGATGGCCGCGACGACGGGCTTAGGGCTGTTCTCGATTGCGGAAATCGTGTGCAGGATGACGCTGAGATCGCCGCCACCCCCTGAATGGATCTTCACGAATTCATTGATGTCGGCTCCGGCGATGAAAGTGCGTCCGCCTCCGATGAGCACGACGGCGAGAATTGCCGGATCGGCGATAGCTTGTTTGAGCCCGGCGGAGATTCCTTCCGGAACGCCGGGGCTCAATGCATTTACAGGCGGATTCTCAACGGTTAGGATGGCGACGGTGTTGTCCGTTGCGTAGGTAACAAGAGTAGACATGCGTCTACAAATGATACCGCTTACTCGCTGTCGGTTCGCTTAGCGGATTGCGCCACTTCGATCTTGCTCAAGCTCTCCGCATACTGCTGCAAGCCGCGGTAGATGGTTTGCGCAACTTTCTGCCTGTATTCCGGCTTCTTCAGCAGGACTTCCTCGCGCGTGTTCGTTACAAAGCCGACCTCGGTGAGGATGGCGGGCATTTTCGCGCCGATGAGCACGATAAAAGGTGCGCGTTTCACGCCGCGGTCTTTCTGCTGCGTGCCACGCGTAGCGGGAGGCAGAAGAGAAGTCAAGGAATGCTGGACTTTCACGGCGAACTCGCGGGATTCGTCGATGGTATCGCGCAGAGCAATCTTCTGCAGCAGGTCGCGCAGATCGCTGATCGATTTCTGCGACGAGGCATTTTCGCGGCTGGCCAAATCCATGGCGGCGCGAGAAGTGGTGAGGCTCAAATAGTATGTTTCCACTCCACCCACGGCTTTGTACGGCGAAGCGTTGGCGTGGATGGAGAGGAACAGATCGGCCTTTTTGGAATTGGCGAACGCCGTGCGATCCTCCAGCGTGATGAAGTCGTCGGTGGTGCGCGTGAAGATGACTTCACTTCCCAACCCTTCGGTGATCAGCGCGCCCAAACGTCTGGAGACATCGAGCACCAGCTCTTTTTCCGTCAATCCGCCCGCGCCTGTGGTTCCATGATCATGACCGCCATGACCGGGATCGATGACGACGCGGCGGATCTTCAAACCCAAGGCGCGTGTCAGGCTGCGGTCGCCGTTACTGTTGCGCGTGGCCGGGCGTGACGCGTAGCCGCTTTCGGCGGCCTGAGCCAGCGAGGGCGGCATGATGGGCGGAGGATTGCTCAGAACCGCGTGGAGCGAATCGTCTTTCTTCGGCTCCGTCTTCTTTTCCGCAACCTGTTTCCGGACCTCGGGCAGCGTGACTGGTTCCACATGCACCCGTTCGGGCTCGGCGGGAGCGGGCGGCAGACTCACGGCCTGCATTGGCAAGTTGCGGAGAGGCGCCGTTTTTCCCAAGACTGGCGGTGGATCAAAGGGCTTTGCGGGCGGCGAAGGCGGCAAGGTGCGGCGCGATATCTGGTGCACCGCGGCAACACTCGGCTGAGCGCTGAAGGATGGCTTGACGGCATTCCCCTTCACTTCAATCATCAATCGATTCGGTCCGTCGAGCTGCGATGACTGAATGTCCAGCGCTCCCTCTTCCAGATCCATCACAATGCGCGTGGTGCCGGGACTGGTCTCGGCGACGCGAATCTGTTTGATGCGGGAGTCCTTGACAGCGATGACGTGCTGCATGGATTTCGAAAGTTGCGGCCGCGCGTCTTTGATATCGAAATAGATGCGGGCGGGACTTTCCAGGCGCGCGGAGACAAACTTAAATGGGCCTGTAGTTTCAATGGCAATCCGCGTGGCGTCGGAGATCGACCAGAAACGCACAGCGGTAACTCCCATGTGGTCTGCCGCCACCAGCGAGAGAGGCGTCATGGCGATGAGCATCATCGTCCACGCCGCGGCAATCGTACGACTTCTTATATTGGGTCGCATTTGCTCCACCACGCTCCTCCGCGTGTTCTCTAATCCCGCATTTCGTAATGCACTCTACCTTCTGCATCGACGAAAGTTACGATTTTCTTCACGTCCGGCTTCTGGGAAACCGGTTGCGCAGGCGTCGCCTGTACCGCTCGTTTGGCCGCCCCCCAGTTTTTGCCCACTTGGTAAACATAGTTTTGCGTTTCCGAATAGGGGGGAATGTTTCCGTAGCGCGCCACTGCGCCTTCGCCCGCGTTGTAAGCGGCTAAGGCTAGACGGTCGTCCTTGAACTGCAACTGCAACTGCTTCAAATAGCGAACCCCGGCTTCGATGTTTTCCCTGGGGTCGAAGACGTTCTTTACGCCCAATCGTTGGGCCGTGGATGGAATCAGCTGCATCAGGCCTTGAGCCCCGGCCTTCGAAACGGCGTACTTGTTGTATGCGCTTTCCACCTTAATCACAGAATGTACCAGAAGAGGATCGACCTCGTGGCGGCGGGCGGCATCGGCCACAATTTCACCGATGCTGGCGTCGGGGCCCAGTTTCGGCGTCTCGGGTTCGGGTTCCGGTGTAAGACCCGGGGAGATCACCTTAGCGGCAATAACTTTGGGGGTGATGACCTCGGTGCGAACCAGCCGGCCGCTGGAGCGGTCGGCGCGGACAGTAGTGATCGGCTTTGGTGAAGACAGAACTGGCTCCGCCGCTCCAAGCTTGAGGCTGGGGGGGGCCGCTAGCGTGAGTCCAATAAAACAAAACCGCAGCATTCTGTTTTTCCTAGTATACACGGTTTTTGCCTTACTTCCAGTCCTCTTCCCCTCGATGGTATCATCCATGGCATGTCCGGGCATCATGCGGCAGCCTCCCCGGGGACGTTTGGCGCGGACGCCGGCTCCGCTGCCGGATATGTCCTGGCAGGCGGCAAAAGCTCGCGAATGGGTTCCAACAAAGCGTTATTACCTCTGAATGGTGGAGTCTTGGTGCAGCATGTTGCGCTGCAGGTCCAACTTGCCACCGGGGTGGTGACTATTGTCGGACCGTCGCAACCGTTTACTGAACTAGGGTTTCGAGTGGTGGAGGACCGCTTCCCGGATTGTGGCCCCCTCGGCGGAATCCATGCCGCGCTCTTGGACAGCGGTGCGGAATGGAGCCTTGTAGTAGCGTGCGATCTGCCCAACGTGACCGCGGAATTCCTGCTCAGATTGATCGGACTGGCGCGGAAATCGGGCGCGGATGCGGTGATGCCGATGGGTCCAGGCGGGTTGCCGGAGCCTTTGTGCGCCGTGTACAGGCGGGCGGCTTTGGATGGCGTCAACCGGGCGTTGGAGTCCGGGCGGTACAAAGTGACGGATGCATTCGTTGCGAATCGAACCGAACTTGTCGCCGTGGAGGACATGAATTTGATGGCAAACGCTAACACCCCGCAGGAGTGGCGTCGCATACTGGAAAAAAGCGCGTGATCGACCAATACCCGCACTACATCGAGTTCCGGCATGTATTTAAGACGTTCGACCGGCCCGTTTTAGTCGATGCCTGTTTTCATGTTGATCCGGGCGAAACCGTAGCGGTGATCGGCAGAAGCGGCGTCGGGAAATCCGTCTCGCTGGGCCACATCATGGGGTTCCTGAAGCCCGATAAGGGGCAAGTGATTGTAGAGCATAGAGATATCACGACCTTCACGGAAAGTGAACTGCGTGAGATCCGGCGCAAAGTGACAATGGTCTTCCAGAGCGGGGCGTTGTTCGATTCTTTGACAGTGGCCGAGAATATTCTGTTTTCGCTGGAACTTCGCGAAGATTACGATGAGAAGAACAAGGAAGACGTCGTCGCGGGCCTGCTCCGGATGGTCGATCTGGAAGAGTATAAAGACGCCTATCCGACGGACCTGTCCGTAGGCTATAAACGTGCTGTGGCGATCGCCAGGGCCTTGGCCGCACAGCCTTCCTGCATCTTGTACGATGAGCCCACCACCATGGTGGACCCCATCATGTCGGCTCATTTGAGCAGCCTCATGTTGCGGCTGAAAACGCACCTGAACCTGACATCGGTAGTAGTGACCCA
This sequence comes from Candidatus Solibacter usitatus, assembly GCA_016191645.1. Taxonomy (GTDB): domain Bacteria; phylum Acidobacteriota; class Terriglobia; order Bryobacterales; family Bryobacteraceae; genus CADEFT01. Next base: position 24,881 of record JACPVQ010000260.1, on the reverse strand, counting down.
CGATCTGGAATTGATGCGCCGCGTGGCGGACCGCGTCGTGGTTCTGTTTGAAGGACACGTGATCTATTTTGGTCCCGTAGCCGAATTGGACGAATCGGATCATCCGCATATTGTTGAGTTCCTCGCCATGGATCGGGTTGAGCTTTGAAGCGGAACTAAGACTTCCACTTTGCATGCCGATAAGCGCCGGAATGGAAGAAGATTGCACCGGCCATCAAATGTCGAAGCTTCTGCGCGCGTTACACCCCGTGCCGCGCGAACAGATTCGACTGCAAGAGCTTGTTGTAAAGTTCTCACAGAACTTGGTGCCGGCGAGAAGGGGCATGCGGGACCTGATGACTCACAGTCCGGAGCAAGTCTTCGCCTGCGGTTTGCGAATATTGCAAGAGGGGCTGCCGGGTCCGGGTCGGGATTACCTGGTCGGGTTACTGTTGGAGGCCGGCGGATACAGCCGTTTGATTCCGGCGCTGGTGACGCTCACCGGCCACGCTGATTCGAACATACGGTCCGAGGCGCTGCGTCTCATTGCAAGAGCAAGACGCTTGCCGAAACCTGATATTTCCGTACAGGAATCGAGATCGCTTGCTAAACTGTAGGTTTGATGCCCAAAGTTACCTTCTTGCCCGCCAACCAGACGTTCGAATTTCAATCCGGCGAACTGCCCTATGGCGATCACGGCAAGCCCGAATCCGTGCTCGACCTGGCGATCCATCTCGGCTTTCACCTGGAACACGCCTGCGGTGGATCTTGTGCCTGCACGACCTGCCACGTGGTGGTGAAGCAAGGCGACGCGAATCTTTCTCCCATGGATGAGGAAGAGGCCGATCGTCTGGATATGGCTGCCGGCTTGACGTTGCACAGCAGGCTCGGTTGCCAGGCCGTGATCAAGGGAGACGTGGTTCTGGAAATTCCCGGCTGGAATCGCAACTACATCAGCGAAGGCGGCGCGTCGACTCTGGGGTAAAACGCGCATAGGGACCCGAAATCGGCCCGGTGTCGTTCGAGCCGTTCCGCGTCCCGTCGCGCTATGGAAGAGGCACCCTTTGTCTATCTCTCCTGACGGTGCCTGCTCGTGAGGGTTTACCCGCATGGATCTTTTTCGTCAGGCATGCGCTAGCATAGCTTCATGATTGCCGCCGTGGAAGGTGTGAACCTGCACTTGTCGCACCCCGATGAATTGCCTATCAATTGGGTTGGCCAGCAGGATGTCATGCGGCAGTTGCTTGCCGCTTGGCTAGTCGTGGAAGAGCGCGACTTGCCGATGAACCCTCGCTTGATTGGGAAGCCGGGAGTCGGTAAAACGACGCTGGCCTACACTGCCGCGAAGCGGTTGGGACGCGACGTCTACATTTTGCAGGCGACCGTGGACACGCGGCCGGAAGATTTGATTGTCACTCCGGTCATTGAAGAGGCGGGCAAGCTGCGCTATGTGGCGTCGCCACTGGTGACGGCAATGCTACGCGGCGGCATCGCGATTCTCGACGAAGGCAACCGCATGTCGGAAAAATCGTGGGCCAGCCTCGCGCCGCTGCTCGACAACCGGCGCTATGTCGAATCGATTGTCGCCGGCATCAAGATTCACGCTCACGCGGAGTTCCGTTTTGTCGCCACCATGAACGATGACGCATCGACGTTCGATCTTCCCGAATACATCCACTCGCGGTTGCAGCCGCAGATCCTCATCGACTTTCCCGAGCGCGACGAAGAGATGGCCATTCTTCGCGAGAACCTCCCGTTTGGAGAAGAGGCCATTTTGGAGTACGTGACGGATTTCCTGCAGAACGCTCATGCCGCCGATGAGCGCTACACCGTGCGCGACGGCATCAACATGGCGCGCTACGCGACCAAACTACGCAAGCTTGCCGCCGATGAAATCAGTTACCGGCAGGCATTGCAAACGGCCATGCTCGAAACGCTGGGTGAAGAAGCAACGCGGTATGCCCCCCGGCCCTGAATCGGTTTTCGATCCGGTCAATCTGCGCCGCGGCGCGTTCACCTATTTTCCCGTCGTGCCCGGGCGGGCGGAATTCGCCGTACTGGCGCGCAAAGCAATTTTGGAAATGCGGCCGGCAATTGTCGCGCTGGAACTGCCCGAGTGTTGGGAGGCGGCGTTCCGCCACGGACTACGCAGACTGCCGGAACTGTCGGTGATCCTCTGTGCTCCGCGGACGCTGATGGAAGACGATCCAGAGATGGAGGATGAGATTCCGGGCGATCCTTTGGATGAAGCAACCTATTTCCCCATTGAGCCCGCCGATCCGTTTGTGGAGGCGGCTCGAACGGCCTCCGAAATCGGCGCGCGCTTGCTTTTTCTGGAGCCTGATACTCTGCAGCGCCCGCACGTCGAAGGCTCGTATCCGGACACCTACTCCATCGCGCGCATCGGGCTGAACCGGTACCTGGAACAATATCGATTGTTTCCGCAGCCGCGCAATGAGCAGATGGACGCGCACGCCGCCGCCATGGCGTGGAAGTTGCAGGGCGCGGATCCGCTGGCTCCGACGATGATTGTGCTTTCGCTCAATCTGTTGGACTCCATGCTGGATGCCATGGAGCAGCCGCAGGAAGCACCGGAGGCGAACACGGAGCTTGGGGTTCGGCTCATTCAACCGCATCCGGAGTGTCTGGCCGAAATCACCGTTGAGACCCCGTGGCTGCAGGAGCGGTACTTGAACCTGCGCGAATCCGCGCCGGGAGAATTGCCGGATCGCCCCCGGCTCCAATACGCGCTGCTGAAGGAGGCGGAATCCAATTACACGGCGATTACGGGCGAAAAGATGCAGCACTGGCAGCGCCGCATGCTCGCGCGGTTCACCCGCAACCTGGCGCGGATTTCCGGTGATCTCATGGCCAGCCTCTACGACCTCACTCTCGCGGCGCGATCGATTGTCGATGACAACTTCGCATGGGAAGTCTGGCGCACCGCGAACGGCTATTCGCACCAACGCGAACTGAGCGACGTGGAAACTGCGATGCTCACCGCGCGCGAGGTTTTTCTGAACACGCGCAAACTGCGCATACGGCGTCGCATGCCGCGGCCAAAACAACTCACGCGTCCCGTCTCCTTGAAGCCTCATAAGCGCGAGAAGAAACCCGGCGAATGGGCCGCGTCGTTGGACGGGAACACTATCTGCTCCTACCCTCCGGAGGACTTGGTAATTGAAGACTATGGCCGCTTTCTCAAGCGGAAAGGCAAGAGCGTACTTTCCGAAGAACGTTCGCGCGTCGAACCGTTCGTCACCTCCATCCTTGATGGCATCGATATCCGCGAGACCATTCGCAACTGGCATCAGGGGCGCATTTACGTCCGTCACGTGCAGCGGCTCTTTGGCGAAGTGGGCGCGGTGGTGATTGTGTTCGATGAAGACGCCGAAGACCGCTACCGTTATCTGACGACGTGGCTGGGGGAAAATCAAAACGAATCGGATATGGCGTTCTATGCCACCAATCCGTTCGACAACATGACCGGGCCCGGCATTGGAAGAGCGGAATACGGAGGCTTGTTGATGACGCTGCCGCCGCGGCGTCTGTTCGACGTGTGGACCGACTCCGATTACGAAATGGCGGAGAACAAGCCGGAACGTTTGCTGCTGGCCGCGCTTGATTACTCTACCGATCGCTATGTTGTCTACGTGGCGTCGAAGCCGCCGCGCAGCCTGTTCCGCTCCATCGCCAATCACCTGGGCCGAAAGATCATCTACATCCCGCTGGGGCAGCTCTCGCCCACCGTGCGCAAGAAGATGCGCGTCGTGCACGTGCTGGACAGCCATGCGCGGCGCGAGACTGCAAAGGACTACATCTGGTAGGCGATGACCCCCGCACCCGTCACAGAACGCGTGAGTTCCGTCGATGCGTTGCGCGGCATGTCGCTGCTCGGCATTTTGACGATGAACATTCTTGGGTTCAGCCTTCCCGGCGCAGTCACCTATAACCCCACGGTGATGGACGGCGATAGTGGTGTCAATTTGTGGACGTGGTTCGCCGTCGATGTGCTGTTTGAAGGAAAGATGCGGGCGCTGTTTTCCATGCTGTTCGGCGCAAGCATGATCTTAATGACGTCACGCAGTGAGGCGCGCGGAGGCGACGCTCGGATTGCCGATATCTGGCTGAGGCGCTGCCTTTGGTTGATGTTCATCGCTTCGTTGCATGCATGGTTTCTCTGGGACGGCGACATTCTGTTCAGTTACGCGCTGGCAGGTCTGTTTCTGTATCCATTCCGCAAGCTGGCATCTACGGGATTGTTGATCGCCGGGTTGTCGGCGCTGTCCATGCAACTGCCGAAGGCGTGGGTGGAATACAACGACGCCAGAGTGCAGAAACTGGAGTGGGATATCGCGCGGGAGGTGGAGAACACCAAGCTTCCGTTAACATCTGAACTGCAACAGGGAAAGGAAGATTGGGAGGAGCGCGTCAAGGCCAACAAGCCGGCTGACGAAGAACTTCAAAAGATTGTGAAGCGATTCCGGTCCGGCTATGGCGAGATTTTTCGCGAGCGCGCCGCCAGAGTGCCGGGGCTGCACTCGTTGAGTTTTTATACCTTTGTGTTCGCCGATAGCTTCGGAATGATGCTCATCGGGATGTCATTGTGCAAGTGGGAAATCCTCAGCGCGCGCCGGTCGGCGCGATTCTACATTGTGCTGTTGTTGATTGGATATGGGATTGGGCTGCCCGTGCGCGTCGCTGCTTGTCTGAATCAGTACTATGCCGGGTTCGATGTTTTCAGCGCATTACAATTTCAATTCACTTATGAAATCACGCGATTGCTGACCGCGGCCGGTCATTTGAGCGTGTTGATGCTGGTGTGCCGCGCGGGAATATTCCAAAAGCTAACGCGAGCCCTATCCTGCGTTGGACAAACGGCGTTGACGAACTACCTGCTCCAATCGGTCCTCTGCACGACGCTGTTCTATGGCTACGGCTTCGGCTGGTTCGGAAAACTGGAGCGATACCAGTTGTACTACGTGGTGGGTGTCATCTGGCTGCTACAACTGGTGTTCAGCTCCTTGTGGCTGAGCCGGTTCCGTTTCGGCCCCGTGGAATGGGCATGGAGATCGCTCACCTATTGGGAACGGCAGCCCTTGCGATCGAAAACTGTATTAAGCTGAACGCATGAAACGAGGCTGGCTGGTAGCGGTGTTTGGCGTCGCTTTAGCTTGGACGCAATATCGCGAATCGGGATTGCGCGAGATTGCCGGACATCTGGAACTGGCGACCGAACCACTGATGCCCGCGCGTGTCTACCTGTTCAAAGACGGCAAGCCGTTCCGGCTGAGTCCCGTCGATGCGATGCTTCCGCTGCGCGTCGACCTTTTTTATCGCGAGCGTTTGTGGCGGCGCGGCGCGAACCCTTCCGTGCTGGAAGTGACGTGCAACGACATTTCGCACTTCTTCCTTTTGAAGGGGCGCGCCAATTTCGATTTGCCGGCGGGGAACTACCGGGTGGAAGCCTACCGCGGGCTTTTCTACAAGCCCTTCTCAGCGGAGTTCACGTTGGAAGCCGGCAAGCAGACGCGCGCGGTTCTGAAGATGGAGGATTGGACTGCCGGCGAAGGCGCAAAGTGGATCTCCAGCGACGATCACATCCACCTTGTGCGCGACCGCGAAGACGATGCCGTCTTCCTCAGTTGGATGGATGCGGAAGATCTCACCGTAGCCAACTTCTTGCAGCTACAGCGTCAGATGGACGCGGCTTCGCAATATGGATATGGGCCGCAGGCCGAGGCGAAACGCGGCGGCCGTTCCATTCGGCCCGGTCATGAATCGCGTTCGGCGTTCTTTGGCCATGTCAATGTTTTAGGTGGGCGCGAGATGATCCGTCCCTTGAGTTTGGGGACAGTCTACTCGAATTCCCCTGAAACATTTCCTTACCCGTACGTGCTTTTTGGAATGGGGCGGAAGTTGGGCGCGTTGGTTGGATATGCGCACTTCGACGGATCGCAGAAGAATTCGGCATTGCTCATGGATCTGGCGCTGGGCAACCTGGACTTCGCGGAGGTTTTTCAATTTGGCCGGTTGCGTACGGAACAGTGGTACGAACTGTTGAACGCCGGATTCCGTTTGACGGGAGTCGCCGGCAGCGACTTTCCGGTGAACGTGAATAATGCGACGAAGCTGGAGAAATGGTCGCGATGGATTCCCCTGTTGGGACCGGAGCGGATGCTGGTGAAAGCGGCGGCAGGCACATCGGCCTACGAAACCTGGGCGGCGGCAGTGAAGCGCGGCGAAGGCGTGGTCACCAACGGGCCGCTGATCGAATTGCGCTTGAATGAGCAATCCGGGCAGTTGGAAGCCGAGGCGAAGTTCTACCGCCCAATGACGAAGCTGGAAATTGTCGCCAACGGGAAAGTGATTGCCAGTGCAAAGGCGGGCGCGTCGCTGCGCGCTTCGGCGTCGATCCCGCCGCAAGGTCCGGTTTGGGTGGCGGCGCGCGCGTTGGCGGACCCTGACGTGGCGGGCACAACGGAGATCCAGGCGCACACGAATCCGCGCTACATGCGATGGGATGGATCGGCTCCGGACTCGCAGGCGCGCCGCAATGCCGCCGATCGTTGGCGCAAAGAGGTGGAATACTACCGCACCGCGCCGTTGGTGTTTCCGTCGGAGCGCGAGCGCGCCCGGTTCTTCGAATTGTGCGAAGTGGCGCTGAAGAAATTAACAGGATAGTTGGAATAACAAGGTTGTCTCGTGGGATTCTAGATCATATGAAGATGCTGTTTAGTGTGCTGGCAGTCACAACGGCGTTATGGGGTCAAGCCGTCCCCAAAGACCCTGGGATCAAAGCAGGCGAGAAGATGCCGGCTTTCCAGTTGCGCGATCAAAACGGGAAGACGCAGACTCTGGAGAGTTTGCGCGGACCAAAAGGATTGATGCTGGTCTTTGTTCGCTCCGCCGATTGGTGACCCTACTGCAAAACCCAACTGGTCGAGTTGGATCAAAACCTGGAGCAACTCCGCAAGCAGGGTTTGGAATTGGCCGCCGTAAGCTACGATTCGGAAGCGATTCTGAAGAACTTCGCCGAGCGCAGAAAGATCCGATACCCGCTTCTTTCCGACGCCGATTCGAAAACCATTCGCGAGTTCGGCATCCTCAATGAAAGCGTTCCCAAGACGCATGCCTTCCACGGGATTCCGCATCCGGTGACGTTTGTTACCGATCACGGCGGCGTCGTGAAATCGAAGTATTTCGAGGAAGACTATAAGGAACGGCAGACGCTGGCTGGCTTGCTGGCGAAGGATTACGGTATCGCCCCGGGATCGGCCAAGGGAACGCCGCAAGCCAAGCACGTCAAGATAACGACAACCGCGAGCACGGAAAAAATCTCGCACGGGCAGCGAATCCTGCTGGCCGTGGAGATTGAGATGGCAAAGGGTCTTCATCTCTACGCCCCCGGAGTGGAAGGCTACATCGCGACGGAATGGAAGATGCCCGAAACCCCGCTGGCGAAAGCGCACGAGGTGGTGTATCCAAAATCGCGCGTGTTGTATCTGGAAGCCATCAAGGAGAAGGTTCCGGTTTTCGAAGGGAAGATCCGGCTGCTGCGCGATGTCACCATGGGCCCGGATAAAGCCCTGCGCGGAGCAATGGGCGAAGGCAACAAAGTGATCATCGAAGCGGGTCTGCGCTATCAGGCTTGCAATGACCGCCTCTGTTATCCACCGGAAACCGTGCCGTTGAAGTGGGAACTGGAATTGACGCGCATGGATTCCGAGCGCGTGCCGGCGGGACTTCGCAAGCAGTAGGCCGCTCCTGATCTGGAGATCGATGTGGGGCAGATCTCCAGATCTGCAGCGGGATCTCCAGATCCCGCATGGCCTCGCAAGAGGCCATCGGCTGCTTTGCAGCCGCCCGGGAGATTGCGATTACCTCAGGCAGAGCCGGTCTGGAGACCGGCTCGCAGATCTGGAGATCTGCCCCACACAAACGCGGGAATTGTCCAAACTCAAGTCCCGCGAAGGGGCCATCGTGCGTGGTCCGCGCCGCCGTCGCAACTCCCACCGCCAAGCCGTTACCCACAAACCTAAGCGATAATAATGTACATGCGCACGTTGTTTCTCCCACTGGTTTTTTCCGCCTGCCTCCCCGCGGCCGACATCGCTGTTATCGAGGAGATTGTCGCCAAGGTGAATGGCGACATCGTCACCCGCACCGAACTCGCCCGCGGACGCCGCCAGATCGAAGAGGAACTCCGCAAGAACAAAGTGACCGGCGGTCAATTCGACAAAGAGGTTAAGGACCGCGAAGGCCTTGTCCTCCGCGATCGCATCGACCAGCTCCTCCTTGTCCAAAAAGGCAAGGACCTCAGCGTGAATGTCGAAACCGAAATCTCCAAGCAGATGGCCGAGATTCAAAAACGCACCGGCATCGCCGATCCTGACAAATTCCAGACCTACGTCAAAGAGCAACTCGGCATGCCGTTCGAAGATTACAAGAACGAAATGCGCAACCAGATGCTCACCGAGCGTGTCATTCGCCAGGAAGTCGGCGCGATGGTGAACATCCCTCGTGCTCAAATCCGCAAATACTACGACGATCACAAGGCCGAGTTTGTTCGCGAAGCCCGCATCTTCCTCGCCGAGATCTTTCTCTCTACAAAAGATAAGGACGCCAATGCCGTAGCCCAGTTAGAGAAGAAAGCCAAAGACCTTGTCGCCCGCACCAAGAAAGGCGAAAAGTTCCCCGAACTCGCCCGCGACAATTCCGATTCTCAGACGGCGCAGAACGGCGGCGACCTTGGCACGTGGAAGAAAGGGGAGCTAAGCCCCGACATCGAAGCGCTCATCTGGGATAAAGATCGCAACTTCGTCACCGACCCCATTAAACGCCCCGACGGTTTTCTCATTCTCAAAGTCCTGGAAAAACATCAGGCAGGCCAAGCCGGCTTCGAGGATGTCGAGCAGGAAATCACCGGCAAGTTCTACGATGCCGCCTTCCAACCCAAGATCCGGGAATACCTCACGAAGCTCCGCGATTTGGCCTTCCTCGAAATCAAGCCCGGCTTCCTGGATGCCGGTGCTTCCCCCGGCAAGGACACCACGTGGAAGGATCCCGCTCAGCTGAAGCCCGAAACCATCAGCAAAGAGTTGGTTTCCTCCCGGCCGCGGCGCAAGAAGCTTCTCTGGACCGTGCCCATCCCTGGAACCAAAAAAATTGGCTCCGTGATCACATCCAGAACCGTCACAAAATAACATAGATCCTGTACAATTGGTCCGCCAGCCTGTCTGGGCGGCGTTCCCCTTTTATGAAATCTCCTTACGTAACAGAGTTGCAACCAGGCCAAGTCGTCACTGCCGTCTTTTTGGTTGCCTCCAAAGACGTCCGGTCTAAAAAGACGGGCGAACCTTACCTCTCCCTGATGCTCGCCGACAGAACGGGCGAGGTGGACGCCAAGATGTGGGACAACGCGGGGGAGATCCTGGAAACCTTCGGCCGTGATCATTTTGTAAAAGTCCGCGGCTTGGTTCAGATTCATCAGAACCGCATCCAACTCACCATTCAGAAACTCCAAAAGGTCGAAGAGAACACCGTCGAGCTCTGCGATTTTTTCCCCGCCTCGCGCCGCGATCCGGAGGAGATGTTCAGCGAATTGAAAGGAATTCTCAGCGAGGTTTCCAATCCCCACTTGCGCGATCTCTGCCAGGCGTTTCTGAACGATTCGGAGATCTCGCGACTCTACAAAATCGCCCCCGCCGCCAAGTCGATGCATCACGCCTACCTCGGCGGATTGCTCGAACACGTGCTCTCCATGTGCGGCCTCGCGCGAATGACCGCGCCGCATTACAAAGTCGATCTCGACCTTCTCCTCACCGGCGTTCTCATCCACGACATCGGCAAAATTCACGAGCTTACCTACGACCGGAGTTTCGGCTATAGTGTTGACGGTCACCTTCTGGGTCACATGCACATCGGGTTGCGAATGTTGGACGACAAGGTCCGGGCCATCCCCGGTTTCCCTCCCAAACTGCGAACTCTGCTCGAACATCTGATTCTTAGCCATCATGGCCAATATGAGTTCGGCTCCCCGAAACTCCCTGCCTTTCCCGAGGCGCTCCTTCTCCACCACATCGACAACCTCGATTCGAAGATGGAAGCAATGCGCCACACGTTGGAAAAGGACCGTTCCCTCGACGGTTTTCTCACCGGCTATAACCCCGCGCTCGATCGCCAGATATTCAAAAAAGATAAGTACCTGGAAACGGATACCGCGCCTGCCGCCGGCCATCCCCCCGCGCCATCCAACTCCGCGCCCGCGCGGCAGAAATCGCTTTCCCCATTTGCTCAGCAGCTCAAACAGGCGATGGTCACGGAAGCGGCGGAAGGAAAGTAGCATGCGTCATTCCCGTCCGCCAAAGGAGATTCCGCCGCCGCTGGAATTGGAATGTCTCAAAGCACTGTGGGAACTTGGCGAAGCGAACGTACATGCGGTTCAGGATTCCCTCAACCCCAAAAAGAAACTTGCCTACACCACGGTGATGACTTTGCTCGAACGTCTTGCCAGGAAAGGCTGTGTCTCCCGCCGCAAAGTCGGCCGCGCTTTTATTTATTCGCCCGTCGCCGGCCGCGAGGCATTGCGCCGCGCGGCCATACGCGACCTCCTCGATTCCTTATTTGAGAGCTCGCCCAATCTCTTACTTGCGTATTTGAAAAACGGCGCTTCCCGCGAACCCGCGCCGGAAGGCAATGAACGCCTCGACGACGCTCTTCTCTAAGCGATGCGCCCACGGATAGACCGAAATAGCGTCAGGTCTTTGTGGCGCAAGGTCTGGGCCTGGAGCGGCGTTCGTCAATCCGTCACGTGGGGTGGCGTCGCATTCGCCTTCCTCATCCTCACCATCGGTTTGGCCGCTTTCGCTTCCGCCAATAATCTCCTCTTCCTCGTATTGGCCGCGTTGCTCTCCACCATGTTGGTCTCCGGCCTCGTCAGCAGATTATCTCTCGCCGGTCTCGAGTTGAAACTCCTCCTTCCTGACCACGTCTTCGCCAGACGAAGGCTCCCCGCTCGTCTCCAACTTCACAACTCCAAGAGCTGGATGTCCTCCTTCTCCATCCAACTCGCATCCAGCGACCAGAATGAGTCGCCGCTGCGCATTTACTTCCCCGTCATCCCCGCCGCATCCAGCGTGGAAACTCTCACCACGGTCTACTTTTCCCGCCGCGGCATCCATGGCAACAGCCAGTATCAGTTCATGACGCGATTTCCATTCGGGTTCACCGAAAGACGTCTTCACGTTCCGCTGGAGCGCGAAGTTCTTGTTTATCCGAGTATCGATCCAAGACCGGGAATGGAAGGGCTCATGCTCTCCTTCGAAGCGGATATCGCCGCCGGTTTCCGCGGACGCGGAGCCGATTTCTATCGCATTCGTCCTTATGAATCGAATGAAAGCGTGCGTCACGTCGATTGGAAATCCACCGCGCACACAGGCGCTCTTCAGGTCCGGGAGTTTGTCCGCGAAGAGGACTATCTGGTTGAGGTTTTTCTCGATTTGGCTCTCCCCGGTTTCCACTCCCACCACCAATGGCTGGAGCGAGCCATCGATTGCTGCGCCTATCTTGCGTGGCGTCTCGCCGAACGCAATGTCCGCCTCCGCTTCGTCACGCAAACCTGCGATCTCCGGCTTCCTGAGTCGGCCAGCGTATATACTATCCTTGAGTTTCTGGCTCGCGCCGAACCGTCCTTATCAGCAAAAACTATTTCTCCCCATGAAGAGAGCAGCTTCCAAATCGTTTTCAGCCTTTCTCCGCAATCCATTGCTAACGCGGGTTGGCGCGCCGATCGTCTACTCGCTGCTGATGCCTTCGATGGCTATCCCCCAGAACCCTCTGCCGGATCTTCCCGCTCTGCCCCCCATTAGAACGGCCATCACAGTCGCCGCTGAACTCGAATCCGAAACACCCGCCAACATCTCCGTTCTCGGCGCTCCGCAATTGGCGGCCATCCCCGGCCTCAATCTCGATGACCGCATGCGGTCCATTCCCGGCTTCAGCCTCTTCCGCCGTACCTCCAGCATCATTGCCAACCCTACTACGCAGGGCGTTTCGCTACGCGGGTTAGGCAGCACCGGTGCAAGCCGCACGCTTGTTCTCTGGGATGGCGTCCCCGTCAACGATCCCTTCGGCGGATGGGTTTACTGGACCCGGCTCTCGCCCGATCAGATCGATCGTGTCGAAGTTCTCCGCGGCGCGTCCACCAGCGTCTTTGGCGATCGCGCCATGGGCGGAGCGCTTGCTCTCTTCTCACTCCCCGTGGATCGTAACCGCCTCAGCTTCGCCTATGAGGGAGGCAATCGCGACCAAAGCCTTCTCGCCACATCCTTCGCAATTCCGTTTCTTCGCTCGTTCGCCGTCTCCGGCAGCTTGCGCGGCTATGCCACCAGCGGCTACTTCATTGTGCCCGCAACCATTCGCGGCAGGATCGACACGCAGGCCGGCGTAGATTTCGTTGCGCCCGTTCTCAAGCTCGATTACTTCACCGGCAGTCACCGCTTGTTCCTCAAGTCCGACATCCTCATCGAGGACCGTGATAACGGAACTTCGCTGCAGCGCAACTCCACCAGCAGCGGCACTGTGGCGGGCCACTACTCTGGCGGCGTCAAGGATCGTGTCTCGCTTCTCTTCTACCGCACCCAACAGGGCTACCATCAATCGTTCTCCACCATCACCGCCGATCGCAACACGGAGCGCATCAGTTTCCGCCAAACGGTGCCGTCCAACGCAACCGGCGCGGCGTTTCTCTATCAACGCTCTTTCGCGCCCGTCAACGTTTTGTTCGGTTCCGATATGTCGCGTGTCGAAGGCACATCCACTGACGCGCTGGTTCCCACCGGACAGCGCGTAGGCGGCGGCGTGCAATGGCAGCAGGGCATCTTCGGTCAGGCCAACGCCAACCTCGGTCCTGCTCGTCTCTTCTTTGGTCTGCGTCATCACTTCACCGGACAAGGCAACCGGTTCCTCAGCCCCAGTGGCGGTCTCACTCTTCGCCGCGGTCCCGTGCGCTTCCGCACTTCGGCCTTTCGAAGCTTTCGCGCTCCAACATTGAACGAACTGTTCCGCGAGTTTCGACAAGGCAACACCATAACCCAGGCCAACAGTTCGCTTCAGCCCGAAACACTCACAGGCGTCGAAGCAGGTGTCGATTTCCTGGGAGAAACGCGCCGGCTTGGCGTTTCCCTATTTCGCAACTCCGTCGAAAGAATTATCACCAACGTCACCTTGAGTTCCACTCCCGCGCAGATCGTACGGCAGCGACGAAACGCCGCCGCCGGTCTTAGCCGCGGCATCGAAGTGGACGCTCGCCAGCGTTGGCGCAACTTCACCGCCGAAGCAAGTTACCTGCTTGCCGATTCCCGCTACATTACGAGAGAACGTCTTCCGCAGATCCCGCGCCATCAAGGCTCCGCGCAGCTCACCTATACGCGAGGCGGCACTTTGTTCGCCGCCGGATTGCGCAGCTTTGCGGCTCAGTTCGAAGACGATCGCAATCTCTTTCTTCTCCCCGGCTTCGCAACGTTTCAGATGACCGCTCGCCAGCGAATTGCGCACGGCGTTTCCGGACTCTTCTCGCTGGAAAACGCCTTCGACCGGACGTTCGTCACAGGCTTCAGCCCAACCCCAAACATCGGCGCCCCCCGCCTCTGGCGCATCGGCCTCCGCTGGGACAAGCCATAATCTACTTTTCTTAGATTTGTACTACTGCTCTCCAAATCCTTCGTTGTGTGGCAGGTCTCCAGACCTGCGAGGCGATCTCCAGATCGCCTCTGCCTGAAGAAACCGGAGTCTCCGCCCCGCGTGCACGCCCCTCACTTCCTCCGCCACGTATGCGTGGCAAAGTCGAAATCGTAATCGGCGCGCACCGGCACCTGCGGCGCGCTCTTTGCAGGAAGGTACCGCGCCAGCGACGCCTTCACCCCGTCGTATCGCGCATCCCCCGCAATGTTCCGATACTCATTGGCGTCAGCGTGACGGTCATACAACTCTTCCGTCCCATCGCGATATCGTATGTACCGCCAGCGCTCATCGCGCACGGCGTGATTCCCCGGTTCAAACGTCGACACAACAGGCTTATGCGGCGCTTTCGGATTCGCCAGCAGCGGAGCAAGGCTCTCCCCTTCCAATTCCGCTCGCCTCGGCAGACCGCACAACTCCACCAGCGTCGGATAAATATCCAGCAAACTCACCGGCTGCGTGCGCGTAACCCCCGGCGACTTCACTCCCGTACCGGCCATCAACAGCGGCACATGCGTGGCCCTTTCCCACAACGTCGATTTGTGCCAGTGCTGCTTCTCTCCCAAATGCCAGCCATTGTCCGACCACAGCACAATCACCGTGTTGTTCGCGTAGGCGCTAGTTTCCAGCGCCGCCAGCAGCCGTCCGATCAGCGCATCAGCGAAACTGATGCTCGCCAGATAAGCGCGCACGGCGTCGCGCCATTTGCCTTCCTTAAAAATACGGTCGTGCTCCTCGATCCTCGCCGCCGCCAGCCGTTTCCCAATGGGCGGCACATCATCCAGATCGTTCTCCGGAACTTCCGGCAATCGCGGATCGGGGTACATGTCAAAGTATTTCTTCGGCGCGAACATCGGGATGTGGGGATGCCATAAACCCACCGCAAGAAAGAACGGCTTCTCCTGCTTTTTCTTTAGAAAATCGGAAGCCCATTGCACCGCTTTGAAATCGCCGTACTCGGATTCGGGCTTATCAAGAACGCCCCAATCGAATTCCCCTTGGAAATTCTGCAATCCATTAAAGGGATGGCCCGGCGGATTGGGAATCTTCTTCACCCATGGATACCATTCCGTGCGCCGGTACCACGGATCGTCGAAGACCTGTAATTGAAACTCGTCCCATTGATCCGGCGGATTGAATCCCGCTACATGATGAAACACCTTCCCCGCGCCCGCGGCATAATAGCCGTTGCGCCGGAAGTGCATCGGCAGGGTGACGGCGTTCGGCAATGCCGGACGCCACCACTGTTCATTGCCATAGACGCCCGTTGTAGTTGGCCTCATCCCGGTGAGCAACGCCGTGCGCGAAGGATTGCAAAGCGGTGACGCACAATGCGCGTTACTGAACAGCGCGCCCCGCGCCGCCATGCGGTCAATGTTCGGAGTGCGCACGCCGGGGTAACCGCCCAGGCAACCCACCCAATCGTTCATGTCATCGACGGAGATGAAAAGAACGTTGGGCGGCGGAGCCGCGCCCGCAAGTGGGGCGGCTGCTGCCCCCAGAAACGATCGTCGCGACAGCATCGGGCTACAGCGCGAGCGCCGCAAGCAGCATGATCACAGAGCAAGCCGGCAACACGAGCAGTGCCTTCTTCAGCCGCTTTGGATCGTCTCCCGCAATGCCGCCGATGATCGGCGAACTCACCACAAGCCCAAACCAGCCCGCGGTAACGGCGATCCCGATCGCCGTGGCAGCCTTATCCGGGAACTTCGTACCCACAATGGCCAGCGCCGTCGGAAACACCGGCGCCATGGCAACTCCTGCCAGAAACACAAGCCCCCAGGCGACACTTGGTTTCGTGCTTTGCGCAATCAGAAATGTTGTGATTGCCATCAGAACGGACGCGCCGATTAGCGCTTGTTCCGGTTTGATATTCCCCAGCATCGGTGAAATCGCCACACGCCCCAGCAGCAAGCCGAGCGCGAATCCCAGAGACAGAATGGTGAGCGCCTTCTTCTCATCCACGCCCTGCGCGATGAGATGCCGCGTCAGCCAGTTCCACACTCCCACTTCGGCGGCTACATAGACAAACAGCACCAGGGCGATCGCCAGCAGGGAACCTTGACTCAACAGTTCCGTTACGCTGCTGACCTGAAATCCAACCTTGCCCGCGGCCGGAGGCATCTCCGTCGCCGCGTGGTCGACAAACGTGACCAGACACAACGATCCGGCAAAAAGAAGCAGCTTGTTGGAGTTGTTCTTGAAAAGACTCGCGGCGATTAGCGGCGTCACCAGTCCCCCAAGCCCGAAAAACAGATTGAGCAGGTTGTAAACGCCGGCCGTTGTGAGAGCCTCCATCTTGATGTGCGGTGGCAGCGTATTTGCGGCGGTCACTATGCAGCCGCCGCCCGTCCCCAGCAGCATCATCATGCCCGCAATCACCGCTCCGCTTTGTGCGGTGCGTAATCCGAACAACGCGAGAGAGATCAGCCCCAAGCCCAGCAATAGGCCTACGCGAACGCCTTGCGTGTCCACCAGCGGCCCAATGAAGAACGATCCAATCATCAGACCGATAGCTTGCGACATGGCGATGTTGCCATTCTGCTTCGGGGTGAGCGAGAAACGTTTGGAGAAGTCCGGCAGGACCGTGCCGAGCATGGCGGCGATCATGCCGTACACAAAAATAGCGAGAATTGCGGCTACGATAAGCATGGCTTGAGAATCTTACCAAAACGCGGCGTCGCGTGGTGGCCGCCTACAGTAGCGGATTGGAAGCGAACTGGAATTCCTCGACGGGACGTCCACCGATTAGGTGTTCCTGAATGATCCGTTCGATCACCTCAGGCGTCGCCGAATGATACCAGGTGCCCTCCGGATACACCACCGCAATCGGACCCTGCTCACAAACGCGAAGGCAGTTCGCCTTGGTGCGATACACACAATTCTCGCCTTGCGTCAGCCCCAGATCGGAAAGTCTTTTCTTGAGGTAGTCCCAACTTTCCAGACCTGCTTCCTTATCGCAGCACTTCGGCTTCGTCTGATCGGCACACAGAAAAATATGTCGCTGGATCTTCCCGATTCCCAGATTCTTCGCAACCGTATCCAGATTCGTCATTACTTGCCCCAATCGTTGCGATAAATCTTCCCGTCCTTCATCACAAAGCGCACGTTCTTGATCGCGCTGACATCGGCTAGCGGATCGCCTTCCACGGCGATAATATCCGCGAGCATCCCGTTCTTAATCACCCCGAGCGAATCGGCCCTGCCAAGCAGTTCAGCCGCGTGCAACGTGGCCGAGCGAATCGCATCAGCGGGCTTCATTCCGAACTCCACCATGTAGGGAAACTGCCGCCAGTTGTCGCCATGCGGATAAACGCCGCCGTCCGTGCCGAACGCCATTCGCACGCCGCCTTTCCACGCTCGCAGAAAATTCTCCCGTTGCAGCTTCCCAATCTTCCGTTCTTTTTCAATGGACTCCGGCAGCATTCCCACCTTCAGCCCGTTCTCCAAAATGTAATCGTCGTTGTAGATATCGAACACCAGAAAAGTTCCGTGCTTCCGCGCCAAAGCGATTCCTTCGTCGTCAATCAGGCTCGCATGCTCAATGGACGCAACCCCCGCCAGGACCGCCTCTTTGATCGATTGCGTACCGTGCGCATGCGCGGCAACCTTGCGCCCCAATCTGCCCGCCTCTTCCACGATGGCCCTCATCTCTTCCGGAGAATACTGCGGCGTTCCCGGTTGATCGCCCTTTGAAAGCACTCCGCCCGATGCGCAGATCTTGATCAGGTCTGCTCCATACTTCACCACCTCCCGCACCTTGGCTCTGGCCGCCCAAGGACCGTCAGCCACTCCAGGACCGAAAAACTTGAACTCCGGCGCAAGCATTGTTTCATCGCAATGCCCTCCCGTGATGCCAATCGCCGGTCCGGATACAAACAATCGCGGCCCTTCGATTTCGCCGGCCTCAATCGCGTCGCGCAAAGCCACATCGGCATAGCCGTCCGCACCGACATTCCGCACCGTCGTGAAACCCGCCTGCAATGTGATGCGGGCATTTTTCGCGCCGGTTAGCGCGGATCGCGGCACGGAAATGCCAAGACCTTGATAACCGGAATGCGACGGATCGCCCGTAAGATGATCGTGCACATCCATCAAGCCCGGCATGCAGACTCCGCGCGTCAGATCCACCGCCCGCGCGACGGCGGGCGCACTGCCCATCGATGCGATCTTCGCCCCGTCCACCACCACCACCGCGTTCTGTTCATAGACGCCGCTAACGGGGTTCAGAAGTTTTCCGCAGCGCAGCGCAATCGGCTCTGCGAAGGCGTTCGAGGCAATCAGCAATAGTACAAACATAGAAAAGAAAAGTATGGCATGAAGCGTTTTCCAACACAGGCTCGCTATCATGGTTTCACCGATGATGACGACTCGCGAGTTCGATGGAATTGTCGAAGATGCCATCGCCAAAATTCCCTCACGCTTCCGGCGCAGGCTGATGAACATCGCCTTCATCGTCGAAAAAGAGCCGCCTCGCCCAGGTTTGCTTGGCCTGTACTACGGACGGCCATTGCCCAAACGCAGCGTTTCCGAACCGTTCGCCGAACCCGACACCATCACCATCTATCAAGGTCCGCACGAACGCATGGCGCACGATGAGGAGCATCTGCGCAAGATCGTGTACGAAACCGTGTGGCATGAGATTGCCCACTATTTCGGATTGAATGAGTTGGAAGTAATGCGCGCCGAGACCCGCCGGGCTGCGCGGGAAAGACGCTGAACGTGGACGGACCTTCTCGTGTAAAAGTGAATGGGAAAGCGGCCCAGCGCGTCGCTTCCGGGCACCCATGGATATTTGAAAGCGACGTGACCGATCGCGGCGAAGCCCGCGGCGGCGATACAGTGTGCGTTGCCGCTCCCGGTGGCCGCGCCTTGGGCATGGCGCTCTACAGCGCCAAATCGAAGATCACCCTGCGCATGATCTCCTCTCGCGTCGAGCCGGTGGACCGCGTGTTCCTACTGCGTCGCATGCAAAATGCCTTGGACTTGCGCCGCGGCATGGTTCTCGATTGCGACGCCTATCGCGTCATCTACGGCGAAGCGGATCTGCTCCCCGGCCTTGTAGTCGATCGCTACGCCGATTGCCTCGTCCTGCAGGCTTTGAACCAATCCATCGATCGACTCACTCCATTGATTGTCGATGCCCTTACGGAGTTGCTGTCACCAACGGCAATCATAGCCCGCAACGATGTTGCCGTGAGAACGCAAGAAGACTTGCCGCTCGAATCGAAAATCCTACATGGCGTCCTTCCGAACGATCTCACCATCACCATGAATGGTTTGCAACTGCGTGCCGATTTGTTAGGCGGGCAAAAAACCGGCATCTACCTCGATCAACGCGAAAACTACTCGGCGGCATCGCGTTACGCGAAAGGGCGCGTCCTCGATTGCTTCACCTCCACTGGAGGATTCGCTCTGCACATGGCATCGAAATGCGACACCGTCGAAGCCATTGACTCCTCGGCAAACGCACTGGCGGTTGCCCAGGCGAACGCTCAGCGGAATCAACTCGGCAACATTCAATTTCTCGAAGCCAACGCGTTCGATCTGCTTGCGGGCCACGCCGCAGCCCGGCGCAGCTTCGACGTCATTGTGCTCGATCCTCCCGCCTTCACCAAATCCCGTTCCGCGGTGGAAGCCGCCATGCGCGGCTACAAGGAGATCAACCTCCGTGCGTTGCAGTTATTGCAGCCCGGCGGCGTTCTAATCTCCTGCTCCTGCTCCCATCATGTGAGTGAAGCGATGATGCTCGAAGCCATCGCCGGTGCGTCGCTCGATACCGGCCGGCAACTACGCGTTCTGGAACGCAGAACGCAATCCCAGGATCACCCCATCTTGCTAACAGTCCCGGAAACACACTATTTGAAGTGCATCATCCTCCAGGTACTCTGACCATCTAAACCGAGTTTGTGTACTACTACTCTCTGAAATCATCCTTGGCTGCAAAGATTTTCTTTGGTTGCGGCCGTGCTGCTGTGTGGGGCAGATCTCCAGATCTGCGAGGCGGTCTCCAGACCGCCTCTGCCGGCAGTGATCGATATCTCCGAAGAATCGGCGACGTTCGCTACTTCGAAACGTGACACCCGATGCATGCGCCCTCCTGCATCGTGAGCTTCCCGTTCTGCCGCCATGCAGCCGCGCGCTTCGCATACACGCTCTTCGGAATCAGTTGATCGATCTGATCGAAATACGACTTGGCCTTCTCGTTTTCACCAACGCGCGAATACGCGTTCCCCAAATCCATCAGCAATTGACCGAGCGGATGCTCGCCCAGCGAAGACAAAGAATCCTTCTGCAAGTCGTAGGCTCGTTGAGAGTCTTCAATTCCACGCTTCACCTCGCCGCGGACCCGGTCGTCCATCGGCTGGCTCATCGTGGCCGTAAGCAGAATCGCCCCGCGCGGAATTCGCACGCCGATATGGTCCGGCTCAAGTGCAACAGCCTTGTCCATCTCCGCCATCGCCTCTTTGTTCCCTGTAAAGCCCGCAAAGAAATCATTGCGCACCTTGTAATCAAAAACGCTCCTGGCTCAACAGCGCGAATGTCAGTGTCGCGGCGACCAATGAATACTTGAGATACATGCAGCCTCCCCTTCTCCCCATGATACGGTGGGCGCCCAAAAAAAGTTCACTCAACGATAAATCGGATCCAACTTCTCCCGGATGTACGCCTTGCAGCGAGTGAAGCTGTGACGCGGACTCACCGGCGTGTAGTGATGATCGATCGTAATCCACCCCTTGAATCGATTCCTTTTCAAAACCCGATGCAGCCGCCGGAAATCAATCTCCCCATCGCCCATATCCTGATTGCACAGCAGGAACGTTGTGTTCTGCGCGCCCGCCTTCTCCACTGCGCCATTCGCCGCAATGACATCTTTCGCCGCGTAAACGTACTTCGCATCGACATAGTCCATCGAGATCAACCGGTGGCCATGCTTCTCGAACAAATGATAGATGTCGCACCCACCCAGGTAAAGATGAACCGTATCCGGCGACCAATGAAACCGTTTGGGATCGGTGAGCCGCAGCATCAACTCCACCTCATCCTGGTTTTCCACAAGCTGGCCTTGCGAATGATTGTGCTGCCCGGCGCGAATTCCATATCCCGCGCACACGTCGCCGATGCGATTCCACAGTTCGCACGCCACTTTCATGTGCTGACGAACCAGCACCTTGTTCGGCCGCCGCGGCGCAAAGACTGTCAACACGTCCGAACCGAAACTCTTCAGAAACTTGCATGCCTCGTGAGCGTTGGCCTCGATGGCCTTGTGCTGCGAGGCGTCATCGGCTTGCCCTCCGAAGGACAGCGTCGCCAGTCTCAATCCGCGCTTGGACAACTCCTTTTCCAGCACCGGTTGTGGCATTTTGAATCGTTCCAATGTTCTCGGCCACCCGTTCAACCGGAACCCGTCCAGACCGCAGTCCTTAATAACGTCCAGCATGTCGGTGAACTTCGCCGAGCCGTCGTCCTTCCACTGCGTCGACGTCCATAGAAACGAACTGACAGCCCAGCGGATATTGCGATCGTGGGATGTGGCCGCATCCAATCGCTCCTTTAATGCACCAAGCCCCAACGCCACTTTGGCAAGAAATCGTCGTCTCTCCATAGAGTTACTGTAACAGTGCGGCAGAGTGGTCTCCAGACCGCCCCTGGAGTTTGGACACTCGCCGATTTTGTGTGGCAGATCTCCAGACCGCCTCTGCCGGGAGTGTTCGTAGTCTCCCGCCGGTGCTTTTCACGGAACCTTCCTCAGGAAACGCAGTATTCTGCTGTGTACGGACGAACGATTTGACCGAGCGAACAGACGACGAATTGATGGCGGAGGTGAGCGGCGGGCTGGTGGACGGTTTGACGCAGTTGTTTGAGCGTCACCACAGGGCCTTGCACCGCTTCTTCTCTCATCTCACCGGCTCCGCCTCCACGGCGGAGGATCTGACGCAAGAGGTGTTTTTTCGCATGTTGAAATTCCGGGAAACATTTCAAAGCGGCGGGAAGTTCACTCCGTGGATGTACCAGATCGCCAGAAATGTTCACTTCGATCATTGCCGCAAGCGCACCATCGAGATGCCGGTGGCGGAAGAAAGAAAGTTATGGGAGCCCGCCGACCCCAGCCCGCAGCAGGATTGGACCATGATGCGCGCCGCCGACGTCGCCACGTTGCGCCGTGCTTTCTTGCGGCTCCCCGCGGCACAGAGAGAAGTGCTGGTGTTGGCCCGGTATCAGGAGCTGCCCTATGACGAGATCGCTCGCGTGATGGGCTGCGAGCCGGGCACCGTCAAGTCGCGCGTCTTTCGCGCTATGAAGGAATTGAGTGGACTGTTTGTCAGGCTTTCGGGAAGGAGGGCGTCATGAATTGCGATGCGGCGAAAGAGAGAATGTCGGAGCGCTGGCTGCATGGTCTCGATGAGTCCAGACGCATCGAGTTGGAGACTCATCTGGCCGCGTGCCCTTCGTGCCGGGAAGAATCCACGGCATTGAACGCACTATGGCAGGCCATGGAAGATGTTCCCACCGAAGAGCCAGGCCGCCAGTTGCGCGCCGGATTCGAATGGATGATGCAGGCTTATCGCATGGGCGTCGCCGAAAGCAGCGTGCGAAAACGGATCGCCGCGCCTCGCCAGCCACTTTGGCAACTCGCCGTGGCCTCGTTGACGCTCGTGTTCGGGTTGGTTGCCGGACATTTGTACACCGCGCGAACGCAGGATCAGGCCACTATTGCCCAACTCGGTGTCGAGATGAAGACCATGAAGCATTTGGTCACATTGAGCCTGCTGCGTCAGGAATCGGCAGGCGACCGATTGCGCGGCGTGAGCTTCAGCGAAAGCATGTCCGCCACCGATGACGAAGTACTCTCCGCGCTGGTGCGCGCTCTCAGCAATGATCCCAACGTCAACGTCCGCCTCGCCGCTTTCGACGCGCTCACGCGGAACCCCGCCAGCCCGTCCGTCCGCAAAGGAATTCGCGATGCCATCACGTATCAGGAATCGCCTCTCCTGCAAATCGCTTTGATCGATTGGGCAGTGAATAACAAGGACCGCGGCGCAATGGATCCGCTGCGGCAACTGGAGCGGCAGCCTGAATTACACCCCGCCGTTCGAGTGCGGCTGCGGGAAGCAATCCGAAGTTTTCAATAAATAAGGAAGAAGAACTCATGAAACCAATCAGTGCATTTCTCATCGCGGCCAGTTTGCTGACGGCCGCCGAATCGAACGCGCAAAAACAGACCCTCTCATTCAGCGATCCCGCGGCTGCGAAGCGGCTCGAAGTGAGCCTTGTCAACGGCAGCATCACAGTGAAAACGCACGCCGCGAAGGAAGCCATTATCGAGGGCAACGTTGCCGCCACGCAGCGCAAACAGCCGCCTCCCGGCATGAAGAGGCTGGACACCGGGCTGCCCGGCTTAGGTTCGGAGCAAACCGGAAACACCATTAAGCTGCACGCCATTCACAAGGCCAACGTGACCATTTGGGTCCCCGCTGAAACCGCGCTCAAGCTCAACACCATTAATGGAGGCGACATCATTGTCGAAGGCATCGCGGGTGAAATCGACACCAACAACATCAATGGCAACATCACCCTGACCGATGTTTCAGGTCCTGTCGTTGCCCATGCCTTGAACGGTAAACTCACCGTCAGTCTTAGCAAGCTTGACTCCGGCAAGGCCATGAGTCTGAGCACGTTCAACAAGGATGTCGACCTGACTCTGCCCGCCGATGCCAAGGCTTCGGTTAAGCTGAAGTCGCAGAACGGTGAAATCTTCACGGACTTCGACGTGACGTTGAAAGGCGCTCCCGTCGTTGAGGAATCGAAGAAAGAACCGCCTGCCTCGAACAAAAATTCTTCCCCGCGCACAAGAACTCGAACCGTCCGCTTTGAAAAAGTCTCCTACGGCACCATCAACGGGGGAGGTCAGGAGATTCAACTGACCACTTACAACGGCTCCATCTACATCCGCAAGAAAAAGTAGCCTTACTCCTTGAAGCAGTACAGTGCGCTCCGCGTGCGCAGATAAATTTTGTCATCGACAATGGCCGGCGTCGCGAACGTTTCCTCCTCCAGATCGTTGGTTGCGAGGACCTCCCACTCCGCGCCGGCTTGCAGAACGGTCGCCTTCCCGTGCTGGCTCAGAAAATAGATCTTGCCTGCCGCAGCTACAGGCGAAGCGTAATAGGTGTCCAACGCGCCCGTCAGTCTTCCCTGCTTCAAGATCTTCCCTGTCTTCTGATCGAGTGCGGTCAGGATGCCTCCATCTTTGATGAGATAGACGACGCCTTGATAGACCAGAGGCGACGGGCAGTTCGGCAGGAATTTCTGCATGCTCCACAGCACGTTCGCTTTGGTGACATCCCCTCGACCCCCCGGCCGGATAGCCAGAATCGTATTGCGCGCCGAGCGCTTGGCGCGATGAAAATCCCAGTCGCGTTGATCCACTTTCCCGTCGCTGTCCAGATCGATCATGTAGAACGCCTTTTGCATTCGCGCGTCATCGGCGAATTCGTCCACCGTCAGGAATCCATCTTTATTCTTGTCGCGAGCGGCCAGCGTATCCTGAAACGTAGGCGTCTCCGTCGGCGACTCCGCATCGCCGCCGCCCTCCCATCCATGCACGTAGATCGTCCCATTCGCGATCACCGGCAGTGACTTCGGCTGCCACGAAAACCCGCGCACCCACCACGCCTTTTCCCCCGTTTCCGCATAGTAAGAAGTCACCTGATATGCGCCCGGCACGATCAATTGCGCCGGTTCGCCCGCCGGTTGGTAGATGGCCGGAGTAACATAGCTTCGCGTTGATTCCGGCCGCTGAATTCTCCAGCGCGTCTTGCCGGTTCGCTTGTCCACCGCGATCATGTACGATTCCGTATCCTGATCGCAAACCAGGATCACGAGGCCCTTATGAACAATCGGCGACGATCCGTGCCCGTTGACATTATTAAAGGGCCCAAGCGGGACTCGCCAGAGCTCCTTTCCGTCGCGCGTGTATGCCAGTAGCCCGTAGTCCCCAAAGAATACGTAAACATTTTCTCCGTCCGTAGCAGGACTCGGCGACGCCTAAGAGTTGGTCGGCTGATAGCGCTCAAGCCGCGGTCGCGGGCCTTCTTTGCGCCAGAGAATCTTGCCTGTGACGCGATCCAGCGCAAACGTAAAGAGCCTCCCGCCCGCAT
>JACPVQ010000259.1 GCA_016191645.1 Candidatus Solibacter usitatus | reverse complement strand
ATGCATACTTGAGGTTGAACGAAACCGAAGACATGCGGTTCCGTTCCATCGCCGAAGAAAAGCTGCCGCCGGAGCAGAAGGAGGAAATTGTGGAATACGTCACCAGTTGGGAGCTCAAAGGGATCGAGAAGGGTCGCGTGGAAGGCCGTGTGGAAGGTCGCGCGGAGGGCCTGCAGAAAGGCCGCGTGGAGGGTCTGCAGGAAGGCCGCGTGGAGGGCAAGCAGGAAGCGCTTGGCGCATTACGCGCGGTCTTGCTGGACGTTTTGGCTGCCCGCTTCGGTCCGCCGGATGAGCCAGTGACCGGCCGCGTGGCAGCAATCGATTCCGTGGACGAACTGCGGACTTTGACCCGTCGAGCGCTGGCGGCCGCTTCGCTTCAAGAGGTCGGCGTCTGATTCATTCTGACGCCCGCACGCGACCGCCGGAAAGTGTTTTCAGAACAATTCGAGTAAGCGATTTTGTGCTAAATTCTCTCTCATGTGTTTCACACGAATATTAGTTTGCGCACTATTGTCCGCCGCGCTCGTTTTCTCTCAGGGGACTACGACGCCTAAGAAGGATGCAAAGGCGGCGAAAGATTCAAAAGCGCCTGCAAAGAAAGCCGCTGCAGCGGCAAAAGCAAAGAGTGCGGCCGATCAATGCCAGGCGATGACGCAGGACGGCGATCAGTGTAAACGGAAGGCCGCCGCGGGCAGCAAATTCTGCTGGCAGCACGGCACCAAGAAAGAATCGAAGACCAAGAAGAAGACGTAGGTCCCGCTACTGTGGCGATGGCATGGTGGCGCGTCCGCCATCGGAGAGAAACGCCTGATCGAGCAAGACGGTCATTTGCTGTTCGCTGCAAAGCAAATCCTTCAACGTGAGCCGCCGCAACACATTGTCCAACGTTTGCTGAATCGTGTTCCACACCACGCGAATGGCGCAATCGGTGGTGTGCGTGCACACATCTTCCAAGCCCGTATGCCGTTCGCAGAATTTTGGACCATACAGTTGGCCGCCCAGGATTTCCAGAATTGCCGCCACGCTGACTTCGCTTGCCGGCTTTGACAACGTGTAACCGCCCGCCTGTCCGCGCACGGAGGTGACCAGGCCGCCCAGGCGCAGAAGCCGCATCAGTTTTGCCACGTTGGGAACCGACAATCCTTCCGCTTTGCTGATTTCCGGAATACTCAGGCTCTGGCCATCCTCAAGCCGTGCCATGTGGAGAAGACAACGGATTCCGTACTCCTCCTGGGCGCTCAATTTCATAGCAACCATTGTAGTCCCCCCACGCGGCAGGTAGTAAGTGGCACAATAGAAGTTTCCACTCTGGTTTCGTCCCCGAAGGTTTTCATTTTCGATGGCTTTTCAAATTCAACCTGTTAAGGAATTCCTTGTCCATCCCGAACTGCCGCCGTCGCTGTCGCGATTGACGGAGCTCGCTTATAACCTGATCTGGAGTTGGGAGCACAACATTCGCGCCGTGTTCCGCCGTCTGGATCCGGTGCTTTGGAAAAGCAGCGGCCACAACCCGGTGCTGATGTTGGGACACATTCCACAGGCGGCGTTGGAGAAGGCGGCAAAAGATCCGCGCTACCTGGCTGTCTACCGGCGCGCGTGTGAGTTGCACGATGCCTACATGGCCCCGATGGGGAAGAAAGACAAATTGGTCGCTTACTTTTCCATGGAGTATGGGCTGCTGGAATGCATGCCCATCTATTCCGGCGGATTGGGCATTCTCTCCGGCGATCATTTGAAAGCCGCCAGCGACGCGGGCATTCCATTGACCGCGGTGGGATTGCTCTACCAGCGCGGTTACATGCGGCAGCGGTTGACGCAGGATGGATGGCAGATGGAGAGCCATCCGGAAAACGATTTCTACACGCTCCCCGTCGCGCCTTGCGTCAATGCGCACGGAGAGGATGTCGTTGTCAGCGTACATCTCCCGTCCGGCGAAGTGTTCGTTAAAGTGTGGCAGATGATTATCGGCCGCGTGCGGCTGCTGCTGTTGGACACCAACGTTCCCGAAAACACAAACGAGGCCAATCGCTCCATCACGGACGAGTTATACGGCGGCGACAATCACAAGCGCATTCAACAGGAGATCGTGCTCGGCATCGGCGGCATCCGCGCGCTGCGAAAGTTGGGGATGGAACCGACTGTCTATCACATGAACGAAGGGCATTCGGCGTTTCTGGCATTGGAGCGCATCCGCAACCTGATGGAGGAGCAGAAGCTTTCGTTCGCCGAAGCATTGGAAGCGGCGCGTCGCAATAATGTCTTCACTACGCACACTCCCGTGCCCGCGGGCATTGACCTGTTCGACACCGGATTGATGCACCAGTATTTCCGCAGCTACTGCGAAGAATCCGGCATCGCCTTCGATCAGATCATGGCGCTGGGGAAACATAGCGCCTCCGATCACGGTGAGCCGTTTTCGATGGCGATCAGCGCGCTGGCTTCGTCGTCGTACCGCAATGGGGTCAGCGAACTGCACCGGCGCGTATCGCAAAGCATGTGGTCCGCGTTGTGGAAGGAGCTTCCGGCGTGGGAGATCCCCATATCTCACGTCACCAACGGCGTTCATTTGATGACCTGGCTCAACGGCGACCTGGCGACCATTTACGATCAATACCTGACACCCGATTGGCGCGAGCGCCATGCCGATCCGCGCACCTGGGATCTGGTGAAAGAGATTCCCGCCGTGGAATTGTGGGAGGCGCGACGACACCGTAAGCGCTTATTGGTGCAGTTTGCGCGCGAGCGTTTATTTGCACAGGGCGCGGCGCGCAAGGCGTCCAGCGCGGAGTTGAAAAAAACGCACGAACTGCTCGATCCCGACGCGTTCACCATCGGATTCGCGCGCCGCTTCGCCACTTACAAACGCGCCACGCTGCTGTTCCGCGACGTGGACCGGCTGAAAAAGATTCTGCTCAATCCGAAAATGCCGGTGCAGATTCTGTTTGCCGGCAAAGCGCACCCGCGCGATCACGGCGGAAAGGTTCTGATTCGCGAGATCTTCCAATTGACGCGCGAGCCCGAAGTGGCCAAGCGCATCGTGTTTCTGGAGAACTACGGCATCGACGTGGCGCGCGAGATGGTGCACGGCGTCGATCTCTGGTTGAACAATCCGCGCCGCGGCGAAGAGGCCTGCGGCACCAGCGGAATGAAGGCCGCGTTGAACGGCGTGCTGAACCTGAGTATTCTCGACGGCTGGTTCGATGAAGCGTATGAAACCAGCGGATCGTGGGCCATCGGCGATCGCGAGGAGTATTCCGAAGACCAGGACGAGGTTCACGCGTCCACCATCTATTCCCTGCTGGAGAACGAAATCGTTCCTCTCTATTATGACCGCAAGGAAGAAGGCTATCCCGAAGAGTGGATCCGCCGCATGAAGCAGTGTCTCACGAACATGACTCCGCGCTTCAATTCCACGCGCATGGTGGAGGAGTATGACGCGGAGATGTACGAACTGGCCCATAAAGGCTGGGCGGAGGTCAGACAGAATCAGTGCGAGCCCGCGCGCAGGAAAGTTCGCTGGGATGGAGAGATCCGCGCCGCATGGGACCGCGTGCGGTTTGTGGAGGTGAGCACGAATTCCGATGCGCACGTCCTCACCGGGCAGGCCGTAACGTTGCGCGCCGTATTGGACCTGGCGGGGTTGCGTCCCGCCGACGTCAAAGTGGAGGCGGTAGTGGGACGAGTGGGAGCGGGCGGCTATCTGGAGGAGATGCAGGTGATCGCGCTGACGCCCGTGGCGGATGGCAGTTCGCCTTCGGCGCAATTGTTCGCCGCTCAGTTTATTCCGGCTAAGACGGGGCGTCTGGGTTATGCCATGCGCGTGTCGCCCAATCATTATGAGGATCCTTTGAGCAGGCCCGTGCACTCGCTATTGCGTTGGAGCTAAGGCATAGGCCTCCCCCCTCAAAATGGAGTGGCTTGCATAAAACGTTTGCATTCCACTCTGTTTCCGTGGTACATAGAAGGTAGGTCATCACGGCCAAGGGGCTACGGTCCACTGTTACAATTGGGTCCTCCGGTTGTTTCCTAAATAAGACCGCCGCCGGTAAGCGGAAACGCTAGATTTTCCGTGGAAGAGTTCTTGGTCCTGATTCCAGCCAATCACTTCGAGCATTCTCCTTCGCCCTTACCAAAGGAGGCCTTTAACCGGCCATGGAAGATCGCAAATACAGACAACACGGGTACCAGGATTCCGACCGTGACCGCGGACCGCGCGAACAGCGTGAACCGCAGAAGCCCAAGGGCCCGCGTCCTCCCATAGATATTACCGGTCCGCGGCTGCCGCGCCTGGTGCAGTCGGTGGCGGCGTCGCGCTGTTGGAATTGCGCCACGATGCTGCTGGAGGGCACGGATTTCAAAAGCAATTGTGTAAAGTGCCATGCTCCGCTGCATTGCTGCAAGCAGTGCTCGCACTTTGAGCCTTCTACGCGATTCCAGTGTTTGAAACCGATACCCGTGCGCGTAGCTTATAAGGACCAGCCGAACGAGTGCGAGTTGTTCGATCAACGCGTGACCGTTGCGCGCGATACGTCCGCGCCTCCCGCGCCGATGCACACAAATGGTTCGCGCGTCTATGAGCCTCGCTCTGCCAATGACGCCCGCGCCGCATTCGACAACCTCTTCAAAAAGTAGACGTCTGGATGGTCTCCGCCGAACTGATCGCCACGCGTCAATTCCGATTGACGAACAGCACGATTCCAAATCCCGCGCCTGGTGAAATTCAAGTCTTGGTGAAAGCGGTGGGTATTTGCGGATCCGATCTGCATTACTATTTCGAGGGCGGCATCGGCGATACGCCATGCGTCTACCCGATGGTGTTGGGTCACGAGCCGGCGGGGGAAGTTCTTCGCACGGGCGATGGCGTGACGGGTTGGACCGCGGGCAGCCATGCGGTGCTGGAGCCCGCCATCTTCTGCTATCACTGCGAATTCTGCCGCACGGGGCATCACAACGTTTGCTCGCATCTGCGCTTCCTGAGCCAACCATCGGACCCAGGCTTCTTCCGCGAAGTGGTGAATCTGCCGGCCGCGAACGTATTGCCGCTCCCCCGGCATTTGAGTTTTTCCGAAGGCGCGCTGGCGGAGCCGCTGGCCATCGCATTGCACTCTTTGAAATTCGCCTTGCCCGCGCCCGGCGATACGGTTGCCGTTTTCGGCGCGGGTCCCATCGGACTGATGACCGTAGCGGCGCTTCGATTGTCCGGCGTAGCTCGCGTATGGGCGGTAGAGCCGGTGGCGCACCGGCGCGAGATGGCTCTGCACATGGGTGCGGACGCCGTGATCGATCC
Source organism: Candidatus Solibacter usitatus (assembly GCA_016191645.1). Taxonomy (GTDB): domain Bacteria; phylum Acidobacteriota; class Terriglobia; order Bryobacterales; family Bryobacteraceae; genus CADEFT01. The sequence continues at coordinate 37,187 of JACPVQ010000259.1, read as the reverse complement.
GCAATCCGAAGATGTAACGCGCCGCATCCGGCAGGACACTGGACAACGCGGCGTCGATATCGCCATCGATTGCGCAACCAAGAATGGAACGATGAATCTCTGCCTGCGTATTACGCGCAACGCCGGCCGCGTGGTGTACACCGGGATTCCATCCGAGCCCGCCGTTGCTCTGGAGTTTCACGAAGTGCGCCGCAAGGAACTGGCGTTGTATGCGGTGCGCCGGTCGAATCATGAGACGGAGATGGCGCTGCGGATTCTGGCGGAACGGCCTGCTTTTTTTGCACCGCTTCTAACGCACCATGTGACGCTGGATCGAATTGCTTATGGGTTCGAGTTACTGGAGAACTACAGCGAAGGAGTGGGGAAAGTGACCGTCACGCCGTCGTGATGGCCGTCGCACAAGCGAGATTGAACGCACCCCTAGTTTCTTACGAAATCTCAGGTAGCGTTTCAGACACTTGCCAGCCGTACCTTTCACCAAATTGCGCGAAGCATGTCTTGCAGACCCAATGGTATTGAGCGGAAACCGCATGCACGGTCACGTAACCGTCGTACTCGATAGGTTCGTGCCTCTGTACTCTTTGCGGTTCCGCAATTTTTTGCCAACAGGCCATGCAGTGAGCATGATCGTTATCGAAGCGCCGCTCGTCAAACGCGGCCAGACAAAACGTTTGATTCGCGTATCGTAGGAGCGCTTCGTGCGGCGGATTGAAATTCATCGCGATGGTTTCCATGTACCAATTGCATCGGACAAATAGAGATTTCTTTCGTACTTTCCTGTTGCGGGCCGCCCCCGCATGCCTGTCGCTGAGTTAACAGTTCATTCGGTTGGCAGTAACTTGATCCCGGCTACCCCTGCGTAATCACCGGGATTGTTGGTAACCAGAGGCGCATCGTAAAGCAGCGCGGTTGCGGCAACCCAGGCGTCAGCAACTTCGATCCGGCGGCCCATGGAGCGCGCTACTACCATTACCTGCGCCCATTTAACGATGAGGTCGCGTGAAGAGGGTACAGAAACGAACCGCTTCATGTAGGTTCGAAAACGAATGATTCGCTCGGGTCCCCACCTGGACTGGAGAATCCAGCGCTCCAATTCAGCTTCGGTCATGAACGAAACGAGAAGGTCGGGGGCTGTCAGTACCGATAAATACTTTTCGGCGCGGCTGTCTCCCTTGAAGACCAGCGAAACCACATCGGTGTCAACCACAGCCGAATTCATGCAGCCTGATCAGCCTCGGTATGTCCCCGCCATTCGCGCAATGCCGAGAGGAAATCGTCGATGTTTTCTTCTTCGGGCCAAAAGTCGCCAACTAGCTCTCTCGGGTCCAAAGTCGGAATGGTGCCTTGAGCCAGCTTCAACTCCTCGATCGAGGGATGTCCGCCCGATGCGTACTTCTGTTCGATCGTTTGTGCCATATGCCTAGTCTACATCCGTTAGCGATGCAGACCCAAAGTCCGCATGCGCTTATGCAGGTTGGTGCGTTCCATGCCAAGCGCGCGGGCCGCGGAGGACACGTTCCACGAAGCGTGTTCCAGGGCGCGAAGAATATGGTCGCGCTCAGCGCCTTCGCGCGCTTCCTGCACCGTGTTGCGTGTCGAATTCGGGCGGGCGTTGCGGATTTCCAGCGGCACGGCGGTCGGGCCGATGCGTTCCCCCGCGGAGAGAATAGCCATGCGTTCCACGGCATTGCGCAGTTCGCGCGCGTTGCCGGGCCAGGCGTAGCCCGATAGAGCTGAGACGGTTTCCACCTCGAAACATTTCGTACGAAAGTTGTTGCGGCGGCAGAACTCCTCCAAGAAATACGATGCGAGCGCGGGGATGTCGTCCGGCCGCTCGCGCAGAGCGGGAAGACGGATGGGGACCACGCACAAACGGTAGTATAGATCTTCGCGGAACTTCTCTTTCGAGACCATCTCTTCCAGGTTGCGATTCGTGGCGGCAATGACTCGCACCGCAACGCGGATAGCCTTCTCGCCGCCGACGCGATGAAACTCGCCCTCCTGCAACACGCGCAACAGCTTCGCCTGCGACGCCGCGTGCAAATCGCCTACCTCGTCCAGAAAGATGGTTCCTCCATCCGCCAATTCGAACTTGCCGCGCCGCGCCGACGTTGCGCCAGTGAACGAACCTTTCTCGTGGCCGAAGAGTTCACTTTCAATAAGCTCGGTGGGAATCGCGGCGCAATTCACCTTCACAAACGGGCCCGCGGCGAAAGGACTTTGCTGATGCACGTGGGCGGCGAGAAGCTCTTTGCCCGTCCCCGATTCGCCCTTCAGCAGAATGCGCGCGTCGGAACGGGCGGCCATTGTCGCTTGCTCAACCGCTTGGCGGAACGCCGCGCTCGCGCCGATCATGCGCGGCTCGCCGCCGGCGATTTCGCGCAACGCCTCGTTCTCCCGCTCCAGTTTGTTTTGATCCAAAGCGTGGCGCACGGCAAGCAGGACGCGCTCCCGCGAGAGAGGCTTTTCCAGGAAATCGTAAGCACCGATGCGCACGGCTTCCACGGCATCGGCGATGGTTCCGTGTCCGGAGATCATGATGACAGGCGCGGCCGAGCCGTTCTGTCGCAGCCTGCGCAGCAGGTCGATGCCGTTGGCATCGGGGAGCCGGACATCTAATAGATAAAGGTCTACCGGACTCTTCTGCGCATCGAACTCCGCTGCAGATTTACACACCGTGACGGAAAAGCCTTCGTGCTCCAGAATCCAGCCGAGCGAGCGCCCGATGTTCTCCTCGTCATCGACAATCAGAATCCGTCTTGAGCCCAAGCCGCCACCTGCTCTTTCGTTTCGGATTCGTTCGTGGATGACAACGGCAGTGTTACGTGAAATGCCGCGCCGCCCAATTCGCCTGGCACCGGTTCGATGTCGCCGCCGCAGAGCACGGCGCTCTTGCGCGCGATGGAAAGTCCCAGCCCCATGCCCGTGCGCTTAAACGAAATGGTCGGCTGGAACAACGTCTGGCGCGCGTGAAGACTCAGCCCCGGCCCGGAATCGTGAATCTCAATGGACATCGTGCCGCGCACGGCGCGTGTGATGGCCACAACCACTCCGCCCGGGCCTGCCGCTTCGGCGGCATTTTCCAAAAGGTTCGTGAGGACCCCGCGTACCAGGTCTTCATCCGCTACAGCCTCCGGATCACGCGGCGCGAGGCGCAGGTTGTAGATCACATCGGGATGCGCGCCGCGCAGCAAAGCAACGCGTTCCTTCACAATGGAGTTGACGCAAACGTTCGTGAGATGCACCGGCGGCTCGGCCGCCAAATCGGAGAAGGCGCGCACGCGACGCTCCAGGCGCGTGACCTCGTCGGCAATCACGCGCGAAGCCAGTTCCGCAAACGCGTTATCGGGGCCATGCAACTGCCGCGCGGCCATCTCTTCCACAGCCAGCCGGATTGGCGTGAGCGAGTTTTTCACTTCGTGGGCCATCTTGCGTCCCATCGATTGCCAGCTTTCCAGGCGCGTCAGCATGATCAGACGCTCGCGGCTGTGCTGCAACTCTTCCGCCATTCGATTGAATGCGTCCATTGCCGCTCCGATTTCATCGCCGCGCCCGGAAGGCACGCGCACGGAGAAATCACCGGCCGCCAATCTCTCCAATGCGCCCGTGAGCTTTTGCACCGGCCCGGAAATGCGATGCGCAAAGATGAGCCACAAGGCAAGTGCGACCGTTCCCGCGGCGGCCGCGACTACCAGCAGCGTGAGCAGGAATCCGCGGCGCAGGTCCCGTGCGCGAACGCTCTCCACACTTTGGCGAGTTCGCGAGAGGAGCGCAGTCACCTGTTCCATGCGCATCGCGCCAAGCGATCGCGAATAACGCCAAACTTCTTGCTCGTGGCGAACCAATAGGTCCAGCCGCTCTCCCTCCTCGCCCGCGTGCTGTGTCGCTTCTTTCTCGCCGCTCTCCCAGAAGGTGTCGATTTCCGCCGGCCACGACGCGCGCTGCGAAAGCAGGAACCGCCGCGGCGCGACACGGCCGCTCTGTACCGCGGTCCGCAAATTCTCTTGCGCTTCGCGATAAAACGCGTGGCCCGCCTGTTCCAGAGCGCGCGAAAGTTCGTCCGTCTCGCGTGCCATGGAATGCGACAGACTCTGTTCCACCAGCCATCCCGTGACCCAGAGAGTCAGGCTCAGCGGCGCTAGCGTGGTGATCAGGAACGCTGCGAACAGGCGGCGGCGGAAGCCAAACATCAGTTTGGCCTCGCACGCGCTTCCGACAAACGCATGGCATTGGAGCGCAGCGTCCAATGCTGCTGTTGCGACCGTGCGGGACGGCTGAAAAGTTCAATGAGGCTGGTGAGGCTCAATCCCGTGTTCACCGATAGCGCCGGATCCGCAGGCTCTTCGGCGCGAATGTCCAATTGAACAGTGACCGTGCGTTCCGCCGCTAGAGTGCCCGTGGAGAGCACAGTGTTCTCCACGCACCATGCTTCCGCGGCGGGTTGCAGAAGATTGGATTGCGAAAGACGTCGCGACGCTCCTCTTGCTATTCGAGTCACGCGAAATCGCTCCTCCCACAAATCGTAGCTGATGACGAAGCGCTCGGCGGCGCGCAGGCTTGCCATGCCTTCGCCATGCACGCTCAGTTGAATGACGTAGGAGGCTGTGCGCCCGCTGCGCAACTGCTCCCATCCACGGCCGGAGATAAAATTCAATTTCGACGCCGCGGCGCGCAGCTCCGTCCCGTTCCAGACCGCTTTCAATTCCTGCGCGCGGAGCATGGGAGACAAAACCGCCGCCATTCCCAGCGCAATGGTGACTGCTTCGTGTTTCCGCATGTCAAAAATTCATACCGACGATAAAGATGGGCTCGGCGCGCCCATCCTTCAAAGGAAACGCCACAAGAAAAGAAAAGCTGTCGCGCTTGAGGCTCGTGGTGAGTCCGCCCGCCAGCGAGTGCCGCACTTTGTTCACACCTGTGTAATTCGAACGGTCATGGCCATAAACGGTTCCCACGTCATACACCGCGCGAAACCAATGGTGGCGGTAGTCGAGCGAGCCATGAAACAGGCGATCGCCTCCTAGCGGCGCGATTTCGAACTTGTTGTAGCCGCGGAGCGTGTCGTTGTTGCCAAGTACAAAGCGTTCGAAAAGCGGCGCGCGGCCGTTTATGATGCCGGCGGAAAATGTCGCGCTCACTTGTTCCTTGCGATGCCGGAACCAATAACGCGCGTCCATCAGATGGCGCGTGTAGAGAAAATCACTGCCCAACATTTTGGTGGCCGCGCGCAGACCGTAGCCTGCCTCCACGCCGTGTTTGCCGTAGTCTTGAAGATCCCATCGCCGTTCCAGGCGCAGAGACGAAACAAGCGCATGAGAGTCTTCATAGTGCGCGGCCGGAAACTGAGTCTGTATGCGTTGGATGCTGATGCCCGCCGAAACCCAGACGCCCGGCAGTACTTCGGCCTGCGCGTCCGGTTGGATGTGCAGACGCGTGCGATAAATTCCCGGCACGCCGTTTTGTTTGTCGACGGCCACGCGCAGCGTGTCGTTACACTGTGCGCGGTAGCTTTCCACCATCACGCCCGCATGCAGTTTGCCGCCCAGCAGAACGCGATCATAACCGCCGCGAATCCCGGAGTATCGTTCCAGCGATTCATTGCTGTCCGTAAGCGCGCCGAAGCGGAACACGTTGCCATCGACATCGAAATCGCTCTGCAGCCCAAACGTGAAGTTCTGTTTGGAATGAAAAGCCAGACGCGGCCAAACGACGTCGCGCATTTTGTTGATGCGCACGGCGTCGAACTGCACGCGCACCTGCTCGGGCTTGGATCCCTTCGCAACCCGTTGCACAACTTTGTACCCTTGCAACTGCTTACGGATTTGTTTTACCAGCGCGTCCACTGTCTCCTGATTAAATTTCTCACCCGCCAGTTTTTGCAGCTGGCTTAGTAGTGATCCGCTGATGCGCGTCTTCACGCGCGCCGATACGTCGACGCCCTCCACGACGTAGCGCGAGTTTACATTTGGATCGCCTTCCTGCGCGGGCAGTAGCGGGAGAACGGAGAGGAAGCAAAGTGCCAATCGCATACGCAGAGTCGATTGCACGTGTCGTGCCATGTCGTATGTCACTTGAAACAAAGGCCATGGCGCAGCGGGAAGCGTGACAGCCATTCACACCTGTGATGCGCACCACGCGCTTTGGGTTTCCTGCGATTCGATGTATCCTCTTCTAATGGCCATAGGAAAGATAGGCGGCGAAAGATTGCGTGCATGGTGGTGGTGGAGGCAAGGATTGGACGGATCGCTTGCCGGCGCGAAGGCTGAGCAAGTATTGGAGCGCGCGGGATGGGCGCGGTCGGTAGGCGGAGTGGGCCCGTATCTCACGCTGCATGCGCGCGCCGGAATCACGCGGCAGGCCTGCGATGCGGCGGTGGCGAAGTTGGAGATTCACGAATTGCCTTCGGCGCGCGGGTGCACCTATGTTTTACCCGCCGTTGATTACGCGCTTGGATTGAAACTCGGGCAGAACTTTTGGGATGGCGGGGACATGCGCACAGCGCGCAAGTTGGGCGTGACGGACAAAGAGATCGAAAGGCTGCGGCAGAAGGTTCTTGACGCGCTTGGCAAGAGTCCGCTCGATCCGGAGGGCCTGAAACAGGCCGTGGGCAGCGCTTCGCGTAATTTGGGCGAGGAAGGGAAGAAGAAGGGGATCACGACCACACTGCCGCTGGCGCTGGGTTTTTTGCAATCTACGGGCGATATCCGGCGTATCCCGATCAATGGACGTCTCGACCAGCAACGATACAAGTACACCGTTTGGAAATCGAACCCGCTGGCGAAGTCGAAGCTATCCGAGGAGGTGGCGCACACAGAGTTGGCGCGGCGATTCTTTCGTTGGGTGGGCCCCGCGACCCAAGCGGAGTTTCAATGGTTCTCCGCGTTGAGCGGCAAAGCGGCGAAGAGTGCAATGGAGCAGCTCGGACTGGTTCCGATGTTGGAAGGAAGTGATCGCCTAATGTTCGCCGAGGATCGTGATTCCTTACTTTCGTATGTACCGCCGAAGGGTCCGCACTATTCGTTGGTGAGCGGCTTGGACAGCCTGTTCCTGGCGCGCCGCGATGTAAATTCGTTCGTCGATGCCGCCGACGCCAAGCGTCAGATTATGTGCGAGAAATCGTCATGCGAACTGAGTGGACTCAAAGATCTTCCGAGTCACGCGATTCTCGATCGCGGCCGCATTGTGGGACTTTGGGAGTACGATCCCGGGACCGAATCGATTGCGTGGTGTGCGTTCGTGAAGAAGGACAAGGCGTTGACGGATGCGGTGAGCCGCACCGAAACGTATGTGCGCGAGCAACTGGGCGACGCGCGGTCGTTTAGCCTGGACAGCCCGAAGAGCCGTGCGCCTAAGATCGCCGCGTTGCGCGGATAAAGAAAACATCCGATGATGTTATACTAATATATAATTCATGCCATGCACACAACAAACCTTCGCAAGGTCGGCGGTTCCATCATGCTGGCGGTGCCGCCCGCGCTGCTCGACATCCTGCGGCTGCGGCCGGGAGCGCAGGTTGGTATCGCCATTGAAAGCGGCCGGCTGGTGGTGGAGCCGCGGCAGCGGCCCCGCTATACGTTGGACGAACTCCTAGCCAGATGCAATCCTAAGGCGGCGCGGACCATGCACGATCGTGAATGGCTTAGGAATAAGCCGACAGGCGCCGAACTCATCTGATGAAACGTGGTGAAATCTGGCTCGTGGGGCTAGACCCTTCGGAAGGGCATGAGCAAAAGGGCCGCCGCCCAGTCGTGATCGTTTCGCCGGAGGCGTTCAACAACGTGACCAAGGTGCCCGTGGTTCTCCCCATCACCAGCGGCGGAACTTTTGCGCGCACGGCGGGGTTCGCCGTTTCACTTGTGGGCGCCGGCATTAAGACAACGGGCGTCGTCCGGTGCGATCAGCCGCGCGCGCTCGATCTCGCGGCGCGCCGCGGCAAGAAACTGGAAACCGTTCCTGAAGCGATCATGGATGAAGTGCTGGCGAGGTTGACTCCGATTTTCGAGTGAATAGCAAGAATAGTCTCATGTCGCTTGCGAACGATCTGCTGTACGCCTTTGAAACGCGTCGCCGGGGAAGATCCGCAAGACGATAGAAGCCGGTCTCGCCCTCAACGCGCTCATCGAAGGCAAGAAGCCAGTAGTGCACTTGATGGAAATGTACACGCGGTCGGCGCGATGTTCCCAATGCTTGCGCGTAATGATCGATCTGCTCGACGAACCGGGCAGGCTTCCTTCCCGGCTTGAACGCACTCTCTCCTTGGAATGCGCCTCCACATCTTTGCGCGGCGTATCCGCACTGCACCTCCGCGCCGAGTACAACTCCGTTCATTGTGCTGTATCGAAGCAATTTCGGCGTCGATCCAAAGATTCGCAACGTGCCTAACAAGGATCTGATGGATGATCTCGTCTTCCCGCCGCGCCTCTAACGAACCTTGCGCTGGACACCCCATAAATAGGATAATTTTCAACTCATGTCTGTTCCCGACGTTCTTTGGAAAAACGGCAAGTTTGGCGCGACGCAGCGCCGCGATTCGTGGTGGGTGGCGCCGTTTTTTGACTTCCTTGTTTTCGCTTCTTTTCTCACCTATGCCAACTGGGCGGCGTGGCAAGGGAACAATTACTTTTCCGGTCCTTATTTGTCGCCGTTCTACTCGCCGGAGATTTGGGGCGATTCTCCGCACGCGTGGTTCGGACCCAAGCCCGGGTGGTTTCCGTCGTGGCTTCCGTTTTCTCCGGCGCTGTTGATTCTGTGGGTTCCCGGACTCTTTCGCTTCACGTGTTATTACTACCGCGGCGCTTATTACAAGGCCTTCTGGGCCGATCCGCCGGGCTGCGCCGTCGGTGAGCCGCGCAACTCCTATTTGGGCGAGCATTCGTTTCCGCTCATTCTGCAAAACGTGCATCGGTACATGTTGTATCTCGCCATTTCGTTCCTGCTGATCCTTGCCTACGATGTTTGGAAGGCGATGTGGTTTGTGAAGGCAACGGGCGGTACGGAGTTCGGCATTGGACTCGGCACTATCATTCTGGCGGTCAATGTTGTGTTCCTGGGAAGCTACGCGCTGGGATGCCATTCCATTCGCCATCTGATTGGAGGCCGCGTCGATTGCCTCTCCGAGCAGCCCACGCGCGAAAAACTTTACGAGTGCGTGAGCTGCCTCAATCACAATCACAAGCGCTGGGCGTGGTGCAGTCTGTTTTCCGTGGCCTTCGCCGATATTTACGTGAGGCTTTGCGCCATGGGAATCTGGACCGATTTGAGGATCATCTGAACATGGCGGAATATCAAACGCATTCATACGACGTTCTGGTGATCGGCGCTGGCGGCGCGGGATTGCGCGCCGCGATCGAAGCCGCGGCGTCCGGCGTCAGCGTCGGCGTGGTCTGCAAATCGCTCTTGGGAAAAGCGCACACCGTAATGGCGGAAGGCGGCGTTGCGGCTGCGCTCGCCAACGTCGATGAACGCGACAACTGGCGCGTTCATTTCGCGGACACGATGCGCGGCGGGCAGTATCTGAACAACTGGCGCATGGCGGAACTGCATGCCAAGGAAGCGCCCGATCGTGTGCGCGACCTGGAAGCCTGGGGCGCGCTCTTCGATCGCACGCAGGAAGGCCGCATCCTGCAGCGCAATTTCGGCGGCCACCGCTATCCGCGATTGGCGCATGTCGGCGACCGCACCGGTCTCGAAATGATCCGTACGTTGCAGGATCACGGCATTCATCAAGGTATGACCGTGCACATGGAATGCACGGTGCTCACGCTGCTGCTGGATGGCGGCCGCATTGCCGGAGCGTTCGGGTACGATCGCGAGCGTGGCCACTTCATTTTGTGGAAAGCGAAAGCGGTTGTCATGGCCACGGGCGGCATCGGACGCGCGTTCAAAGTTACCAGCAACAGTTGGGAGTACACCGGCGATGGGCAGGCGCTCGCTTATCGCGCGGGCGCGGAATTGATGGACATGGAGTTCGTGCAATTCCATCCCACGGGAATGGTTTGGCCGCCGAGTGTCGCCGGTCTTCTGGTGACCGAAGGCGTGCGCGGCGAAGGCGGCATTCTGGTCAACTCCGAAGGACGCCGGTTCATGTTCGACGACATTCCGGAGAATTATCGCAGTCAGACCGCCGACAACGAAGAAGAGGGCTGGCGCTACACGCAAGGCGACAAATCTGCGCGGCGTCCGCCGGAACTGCTCACGCGCGATCACGTGGCGCGCTGCATCAATCGCGAAGTGAAAGCGGGTCGCGGAAGCCCGCACGGCGGTGTTTTTCTGGACATCGCGTGGATCAAGAAGCGTCTGCCCGACGCCGAAGCGCACATCAAGAAAAAGCTGCCCAGCATGTACCATCAGTTCAAGCAGCTGGCCGGCATCGACATCACGAAAGAGGCGATGGAGATTGGACCCACGACGCACTACATGATGGGCGGCGTGCGCGTGGATGGCGATACGCAGATGTCCACCGTGCCGGGTCTGTTCGCCGCCGGTGAAGTCGCGGCGGGATTGCACGGAGCGAATCGCTTGGGCGGCAACTCGCTTTCCGACCTGCTGGTTTTCGGCAAACGCGCCGGAGAGCACGCGGCCATTTTCGCGAAAGGCAACGCGCAGGCCGCCGTGGACGATTCGCAAATTGATGCCGCGGCGAAGTTCGCACTTGCGCCGTTTGAACGCGGTCCCAGCGGGGCCAATCCTTATGCGGTGCAGTACGAATTGCAGGAGCATATGCAGAACCTGGTCGGCATCGTGCGCCAGGAAAGTGAAATGCTGCAGGCGCTGGAGATCATATCGAAGCTGCGCGAGAAGGAAGCGCAGACCGGCACCGGCGGCCACCGTCAATACAACAACGGATGGCACACGGCGATGGATCTTCCGAATATGCTTGACATTTCGGAAGCCATCGCGCGTTCCGCCGTTCTTCGCAAGGAGAGCCGAGGCGCGCAGTTCCGCGAAGACTATCCGGAGAAAGATGCGCAATGGGGTAAGGTCAATAACGTCATTCGACGCGGCGCAAGCGGCGAGATGATCGTGGAACAGCGGCCTATTCCGGAAATGCCCGCCGAGCTGAAACAGATCGTCGAGGAGATGAAATAGATGGCCGAGGCGACTTTTCGCATCTGGCGCGGCGACGCCAAAGGCGGTTCGTTTCAAGACTACACGACCGGCATTTCGGAAGGCATGGTTGTGTTGGACGCCGTGCACAAGATACAGGCCGAACAAGCCGGCGATCTCGCCGTGCGCTGGAATTGCAAAGCCGGCAAGTGCGGTTCGTGTTCGGCGGAGATCAACGGCATGCCCAAGCTCATGTGCATGACGCGGCTCAACTCGCTGGATCTCACGCAGCCCGTCACCGTCGAGCCGATGCACACGTTCCCCTCGATCAAGGATTTGGTCACCGACGTCAGTTGGAATTTCGAAGTCAAGAAAAAGATCCGCCGCTTCAAGCCGCGCAAACCCGACTTCCCCGACGGAAGCTGGCGCATGAATCAGAAAGACGTCGATCGCGTGCAGGAGTTCCGCAAGTGCATCGAATGCTTTCTCTGCCAGGATGTGTGCCACGTTTTGCGCGAGCATCACAAGCACGATGAGTTTATCGGTCCGCGATATTTCGTTTACAACGCCGCGCTGGAAATGCACCCGCTCGATACCGAAGACCGTCTCGCCGATTTGAAGAACAGCAACGGGATTGGTTATTGCAACATCACGACGTGCTGCCGCCAGGTGTGCCCCGAAGAGATTACCATCACGGAGAACGCGATCATTCCGTTGAAGGAGCGCGTGGTGGACGAATTCTACGACCCGCTGAAGCGCTTGATCCACATCCTGCTAAAGTAAACCAGGAAGGCGAGGACAGCGATGTTCCAACTGAAACCCCTCTCCCACGACGCCATTCCCGGCGCTTTGGCCAAGGCCGAACGCTACCGCCTGCTCAATGAGCCATTGGAGGCGCGCAGCATCTGCCTGGATGTACTGCAAATCGATCCGGCAAATCAGCAGGCCTTGATCATGCTTTTCCTTTCTCTGTCGGATCGACTGGGGCGAGACCACCGCGTGTTCAGCGAAGCGCGCGAACTCCTGCCGCGGCTCACCGACGCGTACGACCGCGCCTACTACGCGGGCATTCTTTGGGAGCGCCGCGCGAAGGCGCGCCTGGAAGACGGCGGCATCGGCGCGCATCATTCGGTCTACGATTTTCTGGCGCGCGCCATGCAGTTGTTTGAAGAGGCCGAGAAGCTGCGCCATCCGCATAACGACGACGCCATCCTTCGCTGGAACACCTGCGCGCGATTCCTCATGCAGCATCCGGAGATTGCTCCTCCCGCGCATGATGAGATCACGCCGGTGATGTCGGAGTAATATGCTGCGGCGAAAGTTTCTGCAATCGGCGATGGCTCTGCCGGCGCTTGCGCAAGGCCGCAAGATCAAACTGGGCATCGACACGTACTCCATTCGCAGTTCACGTTGGAAGGCGCCGAGGCTGCTCGACTACGCGGCATCGTTGAAGCTCGACGCGGTGCAGATGAGCCAGGTGGATTTCGAAAGTTTGGAGGAGCCGTATTTGCTGCGGCTGAAGGAGCAAGCGAAGCGGCTGGGAATCGGCTTGGAGCCGGGATTCGGCTGCATCTGTCCCGTATCGAATGGTTGGAACGCCGCGCGCGCGGGTGATCCGGTGCGCTACATCGAAGAGGGTATCCGCGTAACCAAGACGTTGGGAGGAACTGCTTTTCGCGTATTCATCGGAGGCCTGCCGGACCGCGTGGCCGGCACCTCCATTGCCGCGATGATGGAATCCGCCATCAAGTCGTTGCGCGCGGCGGCACCGCGGGCGCGAGACGCCGGCATCCGCATCGCGATCGAGAACCACGGCGATCTGCTGGCGCGGCAAATGCGGACGGTGATTGAGGAAGCGGGGCGCGACGTCGCCGCCAGTTGCTTCGATTCCGGCAATCCCGTGAATCTGGCGGAAGATCCGCTGCTCGCGTTCGAGGTTCTCGGACCTTATATAGTCACCTCGCACATTCGCGATTCCGTTGTCTACGAACATCCGCGTGGGGCGGCTGTGCAGTGGGTTGCGCTGGGCGAAGGCGTGATTGATCTGAAGCGGCTCGCGCGCCGTTGGGCGGAAGTTTGCCCGCAAGCGCCGTTTCTGCTGGAGATCATCACGGGACGTCCGCCGCAAGTGCTTCCTTATCTGGAACCAGCTTTTTGGAAAGGCTTTGGGGACACTCCGGCTGCGGACTTCGCGCGTTTCGCCGCCATCGCCAAGGCCGGACATCCGTTCATGGGCACGATGATGATCGCCGGAACGGGCACGCAGCCCAAAGAGTTTCGCGACGCGCTGGTCTTGCAGGAACGTCTGGATCTGGAGCGAAGCCTCGAATATGCTCGCAAGATTCTGCTCACTTAACGCGCTTGCCCTGGCGGCCGCATGCGCTGCCTATGCGGGCGAAGTGGATCTGTCTGTTACGACGCAGGGCAAACCCACGGCGGCGCGCGTCTACATCCTTGATGTTGCGGGCAAAGCGCTGTCCATTCCCAACGCTGTGTCTTACATACGGCGCAACGAGACGCATTCCATTGTCGATGGTGGAAAGCGCTTCACGCTGCCGGCGGGCATGTACACGATCCGCGCGGAAAAGGGAACGGAGTTTCTTCCCTCTTCCCAATCCATCGACGTTCCGGCGCAAGGCTTGACCCGAGTCCATCTCGATCTTCCGCGATTCGTCGACATGAACGCGCGCGGCTGGTATTCGGGCGACTTGCACATTCATCGGAGCCCAATCGAGATGCCGTTGCTTGCTCGTGCCGAAGAGTTGAACGTCTCACCTGTCATCACGCGGCACCTGGGCGGTCCACGCGCTGCCGATGCCGCGTATCCAGCGCAGGCGATGGCGCCCTCCGATGCAACGCATTTGGTCAGCGTGCAGAATCAGGAGATCGAACGCTTGCAGCGAGGCCATGGCGCAATCGATCTGCTCAACGCGCCCACCGCCGCCGCCGCGCGGATGATGACGCACTATCCCATGGAGGTGGATTTCGCGCGCGCGGCTCGCGCCGAGGGCGCATTCGCCGACGCCGAGAAGCCCATCTGGAAACACGTGCCGGTCACTCTCGCCTTGGGGCAGGTGGATGCGATCGGCGTTGTGAACAACCACTTTCATCCCAACGGCATGCTGCTGGACGCGGAAACCTACGGCTCGATGGAGCGCGAGAAACCGGAGTACAAAACCATCGCGGGTTTTGCGCAGTGGATGCTCGATCTCTACTCCAGTTTTCTGAATTGCGGATTTCGCATTCCCGTTTCGGCGGGCTCCGCTTCCGGTGTGATGCCGAGTTGGCCGGGCTACGAGCGCGTATACGTTCATCTCGACGGCCCGTTCACTTACGAGCGCTGGTTTGCGCGGCTCAAAGCGGGTGCAAGTTTCGCCACCAATGGGCCGCTCCTTTTTGTCACCGCGAACGGCAAGCAGCCCGGCTCGGAGTTCCAGTGGAGCAAGCCCACAAAAGTGAGGCTCAGCATCGAAACTCGTTCGCAGGCGAGCATCGAGCGCATCGAAGTGGTTCTCAACGGCGAAGTGATCCGCAGGCTTCACCCGCGCTCGTCCACTTTTCAGCAAACCATATCCATCAACGTCGCAAAGCCCGGATGGCTGGCGGTGCGCTGCTTTGAACCAGTCACGAATACCATTCGCTACGCGCATACAACTCCATTTTGGTTCCCGCAAAACGGCAAACTTCCCGCGCAACCCGCTGACGCCAGGCGCTGGGCGGAGTTCGTGCGCCACCTTGCAGCAACGTTAAGTCCGTCTGATTACCTCTCTGCCGAGGACCATCGCGCGGCGAGTTCCGCATACCGGCAAGCGATCGAGTTCTACGAAGGGCTCATTGCTTCGAAGTGAGCACCGGCAATTCGAGATAGGAAGATTGCGCCGCGCCCCAGAACACGCGATTCGTGGCCTTCACGCCGGGCCCGGTTGATGTGGGATCTTCTCCCGTGTTGGCGTTCGGTTCGAATTTCGGGAAGTTGCTGCTGGATACATCCAATCGAATGCGATGTCCCTTTGCGAAGCGGTTGCTCAACGAGCCGAGATCGAATTCGATGGCTTCCACATCGCCGCGGCGAAACAGTTTCGGACGTTCAAAACTTTCGCGGAATCGCAAGCGCAATTGATGGTCGGCGAGAATCATGGCATAGCCGTCGGGATAGACGTCGATCAACTTCGCGGTGAAGTCGGTGTCCGGCGCATTGGTGGACACGAACATGCGAACTCGAACCTTACCTGCGATATCTAAAGGCTGATCGAGCGCGGCGGTGGAAAAACGCAAGACATCGGCGCGATTGTCGAGCGGACGCTGATCCTGCGCGCAGGGCGGCGCGGCGCCGACGGTGTAGCGTCCACCAACGGTAGGAACGGGATTGGCCGGATCGTAGACATACGACACGCTGCCGCCGATCTTCGGCGCGGCCGTGTGGAGCGTCGCGCCGGCACTGAAGAAATATCGAGCGGACTTGCTTTGCACCGGAGGCCACGCGGTGTGCCCTACCCATTCGCCGCCGTTCTGCCATTTGTTTGTCGACGATCTGCCGCCGCCACCGCCGCCCATGCGGAACAGCGACACCGCATCGGAGGGCAGCACTCGGAATGGCGAGGCATTCCATACGTGATCGAACCAATCGGCAATCCATTCGCCATCGTTGTATGCGGCGCTCGGCCCAAAGGCCGCATCCCCACATTCCGCACGCCCCGTTCCATGCGGCCACGGACCGACGATGAGCTTCTTCTCGCTCTTTTGTGTTGCCTTCAACCCCAGATAGTTCTTCAACGTGCCTTCGAGAAAATAGTCGTACCAGCCGCTGAGAAAAAGCGCGGGAACGTCCTTCACCTTTTTGTAACTGTCTTCCGTGAAGAAGCCCAACTGCTTCCAATAGGCATCGAAGTTGGGGTGCGCGAAATAATCAGCGAACATGCGTCGGTGATCGGAAAAGGAATCGAAGAAGACGCCGCGTTGACGGGGCGGAAGCTGCATCCAAGTCTGCGGATTAGGCCTGCTCGCATCAGAAGCAGCCTGTTTACTGGTTAATGCGGATTGCGCCAGCCACATCGACCAGCCGAGATTCGGAGCACCGCCTGGAAATGCGTAGTCCTGATAAAAGTTCGATCCGCCGACAATGAGGAACATCGCACTTAAGTGCGGCGGCTGGAAGGCCGCTGTGTACAACTGATCCCACGCCAGATAAGATCCGCCGAATGTTCCCACTTTTCCGTTCGACCAGGGTTGTTTCGCAATCCATTCGATGGTGTCGTAGCCGTCCTCGCCTTCGTTGACGAACGCGTAAAAGGATCCTTCCGATTGAAAACGTCCGCGGCAATCCTGGGTCATCACGGCATAGCCGCGCCCCGCCAAATAGGTGGCGAGACGAGAGACGCCGCCGCGGTTGTAGGGAGTGCGTACCAGCAGCGTCGCATAAGGTCCGGGGCGGGAAGGCAAAAAAACCGTGGATGCGAGTTTGACGCCGTCACGCATGGGAACGGAGGCATCGCGCTGCGTGAACTCCTGCGCCGGCAGAAACAGCGGGAAAAAAGAAAGCACCAGCAGGCGAAACATATACACAACTATACGCCCCGCAGTAGGGCAAGCTTCAGCTTGCAAAGGGCTTCAGCCCTGCTCGGTGGCGAGGCTGAAGCCTCGCGCAAGCTGAAGCTTGCCCTACCGCCGGAAAAACTCAGCGGGCTGGGGGCAGCACCTTCAGGTTTCCAGGCAGGGTGAACAAGTCGTCTTTCAGGTCGCTGTTGATCTGCACGCTCTCGGCGAAGATCTCGTAGTACTTGCCGCCATTGCGCTCGCGCTGAATTTGAAACGGCCACTGCACGCCGTTGACGTCGCGAAACTTGGCGAAGCGCGACACTTCGTCGATGCGGTCGCGCGTCTTATCATCGCGGCGGACATATTCCTGGCGCACGGGCAGTTTTGTGGAGATGTGGAAAAAAGCCTTCACCACGCGGTTCTCAGCGTCCGTGAAATGAACCACGTGCACGGGAAGATTGTCCGCCGTGTCGTCGCCCAGGTGCTCAATCAACATTCCGGGCTCGTCCAGCCGGACACGCAAAAGGTAGAAAATGTTTCGGCGCGTCGAGTCCCGGAAACGGTCTTCCAACTCCTTGCCGATAGGCCGCGCGCCGCGAAACGAGATGGACCATCCGTCCACCTCCGTGAATAGGACCGCCGAATCTTCCTTGTCTTTGCCGAACGATTGCCGCTCGCGCAATCCGAAGAAATCGGCGCGCATGGGACTCGGCTTGGTGAGATAGCGCGTGTAGATCTTGGCGCGTGAGAGCCCGGAGAGCCGGTCGCTATAGAAGGAATAGACGCGCCCGGTTTCGGTGCGGTCGCGCATGTTCACAAAAGCCTTCCCACCGAGCGCGGCGATGGACTCTTCGACAATCTTCTTTCCGCGTGCCGCGCTAATCTCCGCCGCCAGAGGGAGCCCTGCCGCGGTCAGCATCCAACATCGGCGCGTAATCATTTCTTCGACAACTCCTCCGGCGTCAGCCCGCTGTTCAACTTATACTCTTTGACGGTGATCTCGGTCATCTGTTTACCGCCCGAAGAGATTTTCGCTTTGTGCGGCATTTTGATGCCGCTCACTTCCTTCCAATCGCTGTAAGCCGCTTCCAGTTCCACGGGCGCGTTCATGCCCGGGCTGCTATAAGTGGATTGTTCCAGAAGGCCAGTCTTCTCATCGAAGTGCAGGGTGATACGATTCCCATCCTTATCGCCGATCTCCACGGAGCGTGGTCCGGTGGCGTTCACTGTACGATCGGGATCGCGATCGCTCAGCCAAAGCGTGGGGTGCATGCGGAACACTTCGTCTTTTGCCTGGCGCATCGCCACGGGCTGCGCCTGCAGCGGCATTTCGCCTTGCGGCGCTTTGAGGAATCCGCCGCCCTTACCGTCATAGTAAACAACGATGCTTCCAAATCCGCCCGATTGTTCAAAACGAATCTGCGGTGGAATCGCTTTGGTGGTCTGCGTCGCGGGCGGTAGTGAGAGCGCGGCGACGTGCGAATAATCTTTGATCGCGGCCAGTTTGTCCGCGCCGCCAATGGCTTTCTGGAACGCCTGCAACATCGCTTTGCCGCGCGCCAGCGATGCGGCGTCCGATTTCACGCCTTCGCGTTTTGGCTCCGGAATCGTAATATCGAGCTTATTCACGGGCATGTTGAGCGAAGCAAGCTGTGTGCCCATCTCGGCCGGGTTTCCCACTAACACCATGACGAAGTTCTCGGGCTTCAAATAGTCCTTCGCCACACGAAGTACGTCCGCTTTCGTGACCGCGCCAATCGCCTTCTGGTAGGTGTCGATAAAATTCTTCGGATAGCCGTAGTACTCATAGAGCACGAGGCGCGAAAGAAATTTCGCGGGCGAATCGAAGTTGAAGACAAAGCCGTTCAAGATGCTTTCCTTGGCGATCTTCAACTCCTCGTCGGAAATTTCGGTGGTGCGAATGCGGTCGATCTCCTTGCGGATCGCCTGTATCGCTTGCAGCGTCGATTCCGACTTCGTCCCGCCGTAGATGGTGAAGGTTCCGATATTCGTGAAGCCCGCATTCCACGCCGATCCGACGTTGTAGGCCAGCCCCAGATCGCTGCGCACAGTCTGCACCAACCTGCTGCTGAATGCCGATCCGCCCAGGATATCGTTCATCACTTCAATTGCCGGATAGTTCGTATCATTGAGCAGTCCGCCCAGATGGCCGATGCGGAAGTTGGTCTGATTGACATCTTTTTTCTCGGCGAAGTAGAGGCCGGGTTTGGGAACATTCGTCACCGCCGGGAAAGGCGGCACGGGGCCCTGCTTCGCGTTCCAGCCCGCGAACAGCTTCTCCAATTGCGCGCGCATTGCCGCCGTCTCGAAATCGCCATTGACGGCGAGAACGATGTTCGCCGGGAAGAAGTAGCGCTTGTGGAACTCCAGCAAATCTTCCCGCGTAACCTTCTCCACGGTTTCGTACTCCATTTCACGCCCCCACGGCGTGTTGCGGCCATAGAGTAGACGATTGAACTCGCGCGACGCGATTCCCGCCGGCTGATCATTGCGGCGGGCGATGCCGCCCCGCGCTCGCGTCTTCGCTACTTCGATCTTGTCCTGACGGAACTCGGGGGAGGAGAGAATGTCTTTGAAGATATCGAGAACCAGATCCGTGTTCTCCTTCAAGGTGTTAAACGACACAGTGCCGGCCGTATCGCTCATGTTCGCTTCCACCGAGGCGGCGACGTTTTCCAACGCTTCATTGATCTGATCGCCGGTTCGCGACTTCGTGCCGCCGGTGCGCAGCGCTTGCTCGAAGATATCCGTGAGCCCGGCCTTGCCGGACGGCTCATGAACGTTCCCGGTACGAACGCGCGCCGAACCACGCACCAGCGGGATCTCGTGGTTCTGCAGAAGGTGAACCTTCATTCCATTGTCCAGCGTAAACGTCGTAATGTCCGGTGTGCGGATGGGGCGCAGCGGCGGATACTTCAAATCCTTCGGAGAGACGGTGCGCGCGGCGGGCCTGGGAGTCTGTGCTGCCGCGCAAAGGGCGATGAGAAAAGTCGCAATCAGGATTCTCATTTGCTTCCTCCTTTCGCCGCGGTCTTCGAATAAACAACGGTTCGCCCCACTTCGTTCAAGTAGGCCTTGGCGGCGCTTTGCACATCGGCGGCTGTCACTTTTTCAATCTCCTCGATGCGGGCGTACATGCGACGCCAATCGCCGGTCAGCGTGTAGTTGGAGGCAAGTTGCATGGCCATCCCCATGTTGCTTTCCAATCCGCGTATCAGTCCTGCGCGAATCTGCGTCTTCACCCGCTTGAGGACGGCGTCGTCAATGGGCTTGTTCTTGGTTCGCTCGATGATATCGAGGATGGCTTTCTCGTTGTCCTCCACGGTCTTGCCCGCGGCGGGCAACGCGATGAAGGCGAACAAGCCGGGAAATTTGTTGGTGAGAAAATTCTGGCTGGCGACGGCAACCAGCGACAGTTTCTTCTCTTCGACCAACTCTTTATAGAGGATGCCCGTACGCCCCGAGGAGAGCGCGGATGCAAGCACGGTCAACGCGGCCGCGTCGTGATGAATGCCATCCGGCCGCTTGAATCCCATGAAGATCATCGGCTGCGCGGCGCTCTCGATGGCTACGCGCCGTTCGCCTTCCTGCTTTGGCTCTCTCGTAATGATTGCCGGAGGCATCACGCCTGAGGGCAGGGCGGAGAAGTACTGATCCGCCATGCGCTTTACTTCTTTCGGATCGACATCGCCCGCGAGCACCATCACCATGTTCGACGGGACATAATGCATTTTGAAGAAGGCTTCGGAATCCTTGGCGCGGAGGCTTTCAATATCGCTGGCCCAGCCGATGAGCGAGCGCTGCGGATGAGCGATATACGAAGTCTGCAACAATGCTTCCTGCAGTTTTCCCTGCGGGCTCGATTCAAAACTCATGCGCCGCTCTTCGCGCACCACGTCGCGCTCTTTGTAAAACTCGCGCATCACCGGACGCTTCAACACTTGCGACGTGAGCAAAAACCATAGCTCGACGCGGTTCGAAGGAAGACTGTAGAAGTACGTTGTATTATCGAGCGAAGTGCCCGCGTTCAATCCGACGCCGCCATTCTGCTGAATGATCTTCGAATAGGCTTCCTTCACTACATAGCCATTGGCCTTGTCGATCGCCGTCTTCAGGGCGGCTTCCAGTTTCTTGATGCTCTCCGCGGACGCGCGCGGACCCTTTGCCCGTTCGGACTCCAGCTTGTCGTAAACTGATTCCGCCTCGGAGAGCAGCTTGGTCTCCTCGGTCCAATTCGTTGTTCCCAGGGAGTCAGTACCCTTGAACGCCATGTGTTCCAGCATGTGCGCAAGGCCGGTCTTGCCCGCGGGATCATTGGCGCTGCCGACATTCACCTGCGTGACCAGCGATACCACCGGAGCATCGGTGCGCTGCAGCACGATGAAGTGCAAGCCATTGGAGAGGGTGAACTCCGTGACCCTTTTTTCCAGATCTTTCAGATTCTGCGCGGCTAGCGGAACAGAGAACACAAGTGCAGCCAGAAGGCTTTTCATTCGCATATTTCTATTGTAGTTGCGATTTACTATCGGCTGCCTCTGGAATCTTCTTGGTGTGCACGGCCCATAGAGACAGACGAATCGTGATGAAAACCAATTTACTACTACTCTCTGAAATCTCCACAAGCCGCGAAGATTTCCATTTGGTTGGTGGGGCAGGTCTCCAGACCTGCGGCGGGATCTTCAGATCCCGCCTTCTTCGGGGATGTCGATCATTGCCGGCAGAGGCGGTCTGGAGACCGCCTCGCAGATCTGGAGATCTGCCCCACACAAATCGGCGAGAGCACGGGATTAGTTAGAGAGGGCGAAATCGTAAAGCGCCGTTGCCGTGCGTACGAAGATGTGGCCGTCCACAATGGCGGGAGTGGCGAAGATCTCTTCCCCAAATTGGCTGGATGCCGCAACACCCCAATCCGCGCCTGCTTCCAGCACCGTGCAGCCGCCGTTCTTGCTGAGCAGAAACACTTTTCCATCGCCCGCCACCGGTGACGCGTAGTAATCGTCGATCTCGCCCGGCAACCGGCCCTGCTTCAGCATCTTCCCCGTGGCCGGATCCAGCGTTTGCAGAATGCTTCCACTGCGCAGCAAGTACAGCGCGCCGCGATAGAGCAGCACGCTGGGCACATCCGGCAGCGATTTCTGGTAGCGCCACAACACGTGCGATTCCGTCACGTCGCCTTCACCGTCCAGACGAATGGCCATCGTGGAATTCGACGACGTGCGGCGCATGCGGTAATACTGCCAGTCGCGCGCGTCGAAGAGGCCGTCTTTGTTGAGGTCCTGCATCTCCCACGTTCCCGGGTGCCAGTTCTTCGGAACCTCTTCACGCGAAAGTTTTCCATCGCCGTTCTTGTCGTAAATCCTGATCATCTCTTCAAAGGCAGGCAGTTCGATCCGTTCCGACGGTTCGCCGCCCGGCGCCCAACCGTTGAAGTAAAGGACGTCCTTCTCGATCACGGGAATGGATTTTACCTGGTAGGTCAGTCCTCCCACCTTCCAAATCGGCTCCCCCGTTTCCACGTCGTAGCTGTTCAATTGATACGATCCCGGTACAATCAGCTCCGTGCGGCCTTTCTTGTTTTTGTAAATCACCGGAGTGGAGAAACTGTGCACCATCTCCGGACGCTCCACTCTCCACGCGACCTTGCCTGTGTCCCGCTGCACGGCCAACAAGTAGGCTTGTTCATCCTGATCCACAACCATCAGCACTTTGTCGAGCGCCAACACGGGCGACGCCGCCATGCCGTGGAAGTTGGTGAACGGTCCCATGGGCAGTTTCCAACGTTCCTTGCCATCTCCGGTGTAGCTCACCAATCCGTACCCGGCGAAAAAGACGTATGCGTTCGAGCCATCCGTGACAGGTGTGGGCGCAGCCGGGTCATTCAGCTTGTTGCGTTTTTCATCGCGATGGCCCGGCGCTTCCTTCCTCCACAGCATCCGGCCCGACTTGCGGTCGATGGCGAATGTACTGAGCGTACCTTTGTCGTGCCCGGTAAGGAAAATACGATCCGAGGTGACTACCGGCGAAGACTTGCCCAGCGGTATGGATGACTTCCAGACAACATTTTTCGCCGGTCCGATCTCGCGTGGAAGCGCCGCGCCGTCGGCGACGCCCGTTCCGTTGGGACCGCGCAACCGCGCCCACTCTTCGCACAATAACGCGGGCGCGGAAAGCGCCGCAAAAAACAACATTCGCCGGAGGATCACTCAGCCATCGTATCGCAGGACCTCGCCGGCCATTGCGTGTTGCGCATGGTTCGGGGTATAACCATCCGAGGGGGTCGAGATGTATAAACTGGTTAGTCTACTCGCGCTATCCGCGCTTTCTCTGTTTGCTCAGACAGCCGAAACTCACGTGTTCAGGGCGGTCATGCTGCCTTCGAACGAAGTTCCGGCCATCAACATCAGCGCCAGCGGCGCCGGGACATTCTATGTGCACGTGGTGCGCAACGCAGCCGGACAAATTGCTTCCGGCACGGTCGATTTCAACGTCAATTACAGCTTTCCCGGTGAGATGGAATTCACGGGATTGCATTTTCACCGCTCTCCCGCCGGCGTGAACGGCGGCGTGGAGATCAACACCGGTCTCAGCGGGTCGAACACCATCAAGGACAGCACGGGCCGCGGCAGTATCAATCGACCGGCGCAGATTCTGCCCACCGATACGGTTGGCCTGGCGGCGCTGCGCGACTTGATCAACGAGCCGGCGGCGTTCTATGCGAATCTGCATTCGACGGTGAATCCCGGCGGCGTGATCCGCGGCCAGTTGCAGCGCGCCGAAGTCGCTACCTACATTGCCTTGCTCTCGCCGATGAACGAGGTTCCGCCGATCCCCGGACAAAACGCGAGTGGTGCGGTTGCGGTCAATGTGATCCGCTCCTTCGACGACCGGGGCCGCATGGGCTCGGCTCAAGTGATCTTCCGTGCGAACTACAATTTCGGTCGTCAGGTCACCATGACGGGCTTCCATCTTCATAATGGTCCCGCCGGAGTGAATGCCGGAGTGGTGGTGGCCAGCGGTTTGGCCAATCTTCCGAGTACGCCAACCGGTGTGGGCAGCTTGCAGTTTTCTCCGGAAGTGGATATCTCGGTTGCCGCGAATGCCG
Source organism: Candidatus Solibacter usitatus (assembly GCA_016191645.1). Taxonomy (GTDB): domain Bacteria; phylum Acidobacteriota; class Terriglobia; order Bryobacterales; family Bryobacteraceae; genus CADEFT01. The sequence goes on along the minus strand of JACPVQ010000259.1, from coordinate 13,483 downwards.
CCGTGGTCAACGGCCTGTTCAACGACCCGGCAGGGTTCTATGCGAATATCCATACGACGGAATTCACCGGCGGACTTATCCGTGGCCAGCTGCGCCGCACCGACGATCAGATCTTCAACATCACTCTTTCGCCCGCGAATGAAGTTCCGCCGCTGCCGATCCAGGCATCGGGACCTGCTGTCGCGCGCGTCAACTCCATTCGCAACGAGGCCGGCAACGTGATCGCCGCCCTTGTAACGTTCGATATGAACTATCGTTTTCCGGAAGGTGTAACCTTCACCGGCCTGCACATTCACAATCAGGTGGCCGGACAGAACGGTCCCGTAATTGTGAACACGGGTCTTTCCGCCGCCAACAGTGTTGTTACCACCACCGGTTTTGGCAACATCTATGTTCCAGTTTTGGCAACCACGGAAGCCGAGCTGGCCACGGTGAACTCAATGATGGCAACGCCGGAGAACCACTACATGAATCTGCACACCACCATCAATCCAGGTGGTGTGATTCGTGAACAGGTGGCCGCGGGTTACAAGAACGCGCCGATTATCGGCGATGTGGTAAGCGGCGCGGGCCCTGGGGTGCGCGCGGTGGCGCCGGGCGGCGTCGCCTCCATTTACGGAGCGCGGTTCGCTTATTCGGAAACCCATTTACTAGCGTGGGACGGCCGCACAATTCCGAATGCATGGAACGGCGTCTCGGTGACCATCGGCGGACGCGCCGCTCCCATCATTCATGTATGGGCCGACCAAGTCGACGTGCAGGTGCCTTATGAAGTGGAGGCCGGCTCGCGCGCCGTGATAGTCAAGAACGCCATCGGCGAGAGCGCTCCATTCCAGGTGATGGTGAACGAATCGGCACCTGGTATCCTGACAGGGTCGTCTCCAACCGAAGGCGTGGTACTGCGGCTTGCCGATTTCACTTTCATCAGCGCATCGAATCCCGCCAATGCGGGCGACGTTTTGCTGATGCTCACCACCGGCATGGGCCGCACTACTCCGGCGTTGCCCACGGGACGCCTGGTTCCGGACACGCCCATCTATAACACGACGGAGGTTTCGGCGACGCTCGGCGGACGACCCGCACCGGTCGCTTTGTCCATCGCATTTCCGGGGTACCCGGGGTACAACGTGACTTCCTTCGTTGTCATTCCAGGAACTCCGTCGGGCTCGCAACCGTTGCAGCTTACCGCACGCGGCCAGCGCTCGAACACGATCAATCTGCCGGTTCGCTAAACTCTGAGTCAACAGATGGCCGGCCTCTCCGGGGGTCGGCCACTCGATATCATGCAGATCGTTCCTACTCAGCAGGTTCACGACGTCATCATCATAGGCAGCGGCGCATCCGGCGGCATGGCCGCATGGAATCTCACGCGGCAAGGTGTGAACGTTCTGCTGCTCGACGCGGGCACACGTTTTCCACGTTCGTCCTTTTGGTCGCACGTGAAGCCGTGGGAATGGTGGCGCAAAATGGATGCCGGACAGCGTCCGCCCGCGTTCCATCTCGATCTCAAAGAGCAGCCCTACCATACGCCGGAAGGTCAGCCTTTCGATTTGGTGCGCGTGTGGGGGCGCGGCGGCAAGACCAATATTTGGGGCCGCGTCTCGCTGCGCTACTCCGATCTCGATTTCGCAGGGGCCGCCGGCGACGGTTGGGAGATTCCGTGGCCCATCCGCTACAAAGACATCTCGCCGTATTACGATAAGGTCGATCAACTCATCGGCGTCTGTGGCGGCAATGACGATCAGGATTCGCTTCCGGGCAGCCGCTTTCATCTGCCGCCTCCGCGTCCGCGCTGCGGGGAAAGCCTGTTGAAGAAATCGGCGGCTTCCATCGGCATGACGATTGTCAGCGGCCGCCGCGCCGTTCTGACGAAGCCGCACAACGGCCGCGCGCCGTGCCACTATTGCGGCGTCTGCGGGCGCGGCTGCGACGTCGGCGCGTTTTTCAATTCCAGCGACTATCTGCTGGAGCCCGCATACAAAACCGGCAAGTTGAAGATCATCGACAATGCCGTCGCGGCGCGTGTGTTGAGCGGCCCGGACGGCAAGGCGAGCGGCGTGCAATACTTCGACCGGTTTACAAAACAGGAGCGGCAAGTGCGCGGTCGCGTGGTGATTGTCGCCGCCTCGTGCATCGATTCGACGCGCATTTTACTCAACAGCAAATCGGAGCGCTACCCCAACGGCATCGGCAACTCCAACGATGTCGTGGGCCGCTATCTCACCGAGCAGGTGCGCTTCCACATGTACGGCTTTCTGCCGGAGTTGCGTGGAACCAAGGCGCGCAACGACGACGGCATCGGCGGCGAGCACATCTATCTGCCGCGTTACAACCACCGCGACGGGCGCAAGCGCGATTACCTGCGCGGATTCGGCATGCAGTTCTGGGGAAGCGGCGCGCAAAGCAGCGCTGCGTTTGCCAAGAACCTGCCGGGGTTTGGCGCGGATTTCAAGAAGGGCGTGAAGGATCGTTATCCGTCGCTGGTGGCGATTCATCCTTACGGCGAAGTGCTGCCGCGGCGCGAGAATCGAGTCACCGTGGAGGGAACCGCGCTCGATGGCTTCGGCATTCCCACGCCGCGTTTGGAATACAAGATCGGCGACAACGAGCGTAAGATGGCGGCGGAGATGTACGACGCGGCGGAGAGTATCTTGAAAGCCGCGAAGGCCGAGATTGTTCCGTTCCGTCGCGGATCGCTTGATGTGAATGGCAGCGCCATACACGAGCACGGAACCGTGCGCATGGGCGACGACCCGAAGCGCGCCGCGCTCAACGGCTTCTGCCAGTTTCACGAAGTGAAGAATCTGTTTTGCGTGGATGGCGCGGCGTTTCCAACGGCTACGGAGAAGAACCCCACGCTCACCATCCTTGCGCTGGCCTGGCGCGCCACGGATTATCTGGCGTCGGAGTTGAAAGCCAGGCGGCTGTAACAGCTACTTTCCTGTGGCGGCCATCTTGCCGCGTACCACTTCCAAGACGTCCCATCCTGGTTTCAGCGTCTTCCCGCCCGTCCGTTATATAATGTCTGAAACTTTTCAGGAGAACAAAACATGTTGATCCGCGTCGTAACGGCATTGCTCTCTTTCCTTCCCTTCGCGTTTTCGCAGACCACCGGGTCGGCCACGCTCGTCGGCACCGTTACTGATTCCACCGGCGCGGTGATTGCCGGCGCGAAGGTTGCCGTGGTCAATACGGCGACGTCGTTTGTCGCCGAGAGCGTCACCAATTCCGAAGGTTCATACTATGTCCCGTACCTGAGTCCCGGCCCGTACCGCCTGACGCTGGAGGCGGCCGGATTCAAGAAGCACGTCCGCGACGGCATCAGCTTGCGCACTAACGAAACACCGCGTATTGATGTGCGCATGGAAGTGGGCGCGGTGTCGGACACGATTAGCGTCGAAGGAACCGCTCCGCTTCTGGAAACGGAAACGGCGGCGGCGGGCCAAATCATGGAGGGCTCCACGGTCATCAAACTTCCTGTGATGCAAAAGGGCGTGAAGCGAATGACGCTTTACATGCCGGGGGTCAACGTCATCAATGGTCTCCACGCCGACGGCCAGCGCGAACGCGCTCTGGGCGTCACGCTGGACGGAATGAGCGGCAAAGAGCCCGTGCGCGGCGCGGTGAATGACGACCAGCGCATCATGACCGGCACGCTCGACATGATTCAGGAATTCAAGATGATGACCACGGGCCTGCCTGCGGAATTCGGTCACTCCGGCGCGGGCATCCTCTCCGCCGTGTACAAGAGCGGCACCAACAGCTTCCACGGATCGGCGGAAGATCGATATCTTAACGGCGCGCTGGTGCACCGGCAATACTTCGATCAGCTGAAACGCTGCGACGTGGGGCTGCCCTGCAATCCGTGGGGCTATCACGAGATGTCCGCCACGCTCGGAGGTCCGGTCTACATTCCGAAGATCTACAACGGGAAGAACAAGACGTTCTGGTTTTTCGGCTTCCAACGTCATCACGAAAAGGTCTCCGAGACGGCCATCACCAACGTGCCGACGCCGGAGATGTACGGCGGGGACTTCAGTTTCGGCGGACGCGGATTCCCCATCTACGATCCTTCGACGACGCGGCAGGATTCGACCGGCCGCTGGCTGCGCGATCCATTCGCGGGCAATCGTCTTCCCGTTTCGCAAATCGATCCCGTGGTGAAGAAGTTCCTCTCCTTCAATCCGTGGACTCAGGCCAATCGTCCGGGCGTGATCACGCCCACCGGGGTCACGCAGGATTTGGTGCTTCCCACCAAGGGCCGCTACTTTTTCACGCGCTACGACAACAAGGTGGATCATCAGTTCAGCACCAATCACCGCGTGTTTGGGCGCTTATCGCGCATGCGCAATCGCGCTCCGGGGCGCTATTCCACTGACATCGCCTGGGATGTCTATGATCCGGTGATGGTGCAGCCGAACGATTTCACCAACATTGTTTTCTCCGACACTTACACCTTTTCGCCGACGTTGATCAGCGAATTCCGCCTTGGCTATAACCGTCGGCATGAGACCAAAGACCCCATTAGCTACGGCCAGGGATTCGCCGCGCAATTGGGAATGCCGAACGCCGGCGCGACGACGTTTCCGCGCTTCGTCACGGGTTACAACGGCGGCCCCGGCGGAAGGTTTCAGAACATCTCCGAAGACAACACGCTTCAGGAAAACCTGACCAAAGTGGTTTCGCGGCACACGCTCAAGTTCGGCTATGAGATGGTGCGCACGCGCTACAACGCTCTGGCCGAAGCACTTCCCTCCGGCATCTACAACATGGGCGGGACGGAGTTGCCGTTCACGCCGAACACCGGCAACACCTTCGCCAGTTTTCTGCTTGGAAATGTTGCCAGCGCTCAGTTCACGCGCAATCAAGCAACGTGGCTTCCCCGCTGGTGGGGACAGGCGTTGTATCTTCAGGACGATTTCCGTCCGATGAAGAATCTGACGCTGAATATCGGATTGCGCTGGTCGTACGAATCGCCATTCTCAACAAAGTATGGACAGCAATCACAATTCGACCCCACGGCGATCGATCCCATCACCAAACTGCCCGGGGCGATTACGCACAAAACGGGCCAACTGGCGCGTAAGGACCTCAACAATTTCCAACCGCGTCTCGGTTTGGCGTGGAACTTCCGTCCGAATTTCGTTTTCCGTTCCAGCTTCACTTTGATCAGCATCGATCTGATGACCAACGACCTGAACCAGAACTTCGAAGAATATCTGGCCAGCGCGAACATTCAATCGCCCACCGGCGATCCGCGCACGGCGTTCAAGCTTTCGCAAGGCCCGCCGGCGGTGGCCTTCACGACCAACGCCGATGGCAGCGTTCCTTATGTGGGCACAAACTACGCCAGCCGCAACGCCACCTGGTATGACCCCAACATGCGCACGCCGTACGTCATGAACTGGTCGGGCGGAGTGCAATGGCAGTTCACCAAGACATGGTTGATGGAGGCGATGTATCAGGGATCGGCGGGCGTGAAACTGATGAATACCTGGAACATCAACGTGCTTCCCATCAGCGCATTCCCTTATCCCGGCGATCCCGCGCGCACGGAACAGATGCGCCAGCAGTTCCAGAATTTCAAGCCCTACACGCAGTTCGGCAACGTGAACCTGGTGAGCAACTTCGGACATAACACCTACCATGCGGCGACGTTGCGTTTCGAAAAGCGTTACTCCCGCGGCATGACGTTGAACTCTTTCTACACGTGGTCAAAAACCATCAGCAACTCGGACGATGATGGAACGGCTTCCGGCATCACTTACTACAACCGCTCGCTGGAGAAAGCCCGCGCCAGTTACGATATTCATCATCGCTGGGTCACCACGCTGACCTACGAGTTGCCCTTTGGCAAGGGGCGTAGTTGGCTGAACGGCGGCGGCGTGAAGAATGCTCTGCTGGGAGGCTGGGAGATGGTGTGGATCCAAACGTTCCAGACTGGCCCGCCCTTCACTGTGACACAAGGCGGCAGCCCGTCGAACTATCTACCCGGCGTGGGCAACCGTCCCAATCAGATTCTGCCCAACGATCAAGTGAAACTCGCTCACGTCGATATTGGCCCCAACCGCTTCCCGTTCGCGGCGCAGAATCGTTACCTCAACATCAATGGCTTTGCCTATCCGGCTGCCTACACCATCGGCGCGCTGGGCCGCAACACGTTGGAAGCGCCGGGCGTGATCTGGCCGCAGACTTCCGTGCAAAAGACCTGGACTATGTTTGAGCGCATTCGCTTCACACTGCGCGGCGATGTGAACAACATCTTCAAGTATCACAACTTCAATCCGCCGAACTCGACATTCAACAGGACCGACCAGTCCAGCTTCGGCACGTTCACGGGTACGCGCGGGAGTTTTTCCGATATCGGAACGGGGCGCTGGCACACGATACTCGTATTTCGTCTGCAGTGGTAGGACGCTGACTCGAGTTCGGATTCGATTGCATCAACGCGGCTTAGCCTTGAGACGCCGAATGAGTTCCTCAACTACTTCCTTTGAAGCATAATTTGGCTCACGAATTGACGGGAATGCCGGTCGGGGACGAAAGACCGCCAGTCTTTCCTTTGCAGGGATCATGCCGATGATTGTTTTTTCAGAGACGCCGACTCGCTCGTTCCACATGATCTCCCCGCCATCCTCCAGCGGGTCCATGACTTCAATCAGCGAGGATAACCCTCTAAAGCGGATCGTCACCAGTTTGTCTCGTGGATTCTGGTAAGAAACTTCCCCCGACAACCCCTTTTTCACCGCCTTTCGGTACGCCATCTCTGCGTTCCCCGCACTGATTAGAAAAGAGTTTCGATGCACTACGTTTCGTGCGGATGGCAAAAACGGCTCCCCGTGGCCTGCTGTGCACATGCAAAGCGTCGGCGAACTCCATTCCTCGCGCCGTGAGTTCCAAAGCGGCCGCCACCGCGGATTCATCTTCGGCGTGAACGTTCTTGAGGCCGAGCAGTCTTCGTAACGCTGCCTGAATCGTGTCCACCTCAAATCCGTACAATCTGCGCAGCACCCACACGGTTTCCAGTAGAACCGTCTTCGCGATCCAGATTGGGCCGGAGGCGAACAGAGAGCGTGCCGCGGCCGCCTGTACCGGATCATCGCCAGTCAGCAGGCGGACTAAGACGTTAGTATCGACCGCGATCATGACGCCGCATCACTTCCCCGTCAACGGCAGCGCGTATCTGGGCCGGCGTTCTCAGCTTGCGCTTCGACCGCAAAAAGCCGGCTACCTCGTCGAGGTTGGCTTCCGGAAAACGCGCCGCGGGACGCAGTAGTACTCCGTCTGCGGTTTCTTCGAAATAGAACTCGGTTCCCGGTTCCCACTCCCGGGAATCGCGAATCGTCTTGGGCAGTACGATCTGACCCTTTGTCGAAAGCCGTGTAGTTTCCATTGGTAAGACTCCAGTAAGATTATGCCACATCGGTTCGGTTCGGACGCATCCTTACAATTGCGGCTTGTGATATGCTTGACCGCAATTGGTGGACAAAATAAAGGAAACAATGGTTACCAGCTTGCCGCTCCGCGCTGTCGCCGTTTTGATGCTTGCCGCCGCTGCCGCGATGGCCCAAACGGGCGGAGGCGCGACGTTGGTCGGTACCGTTAGGGATTCTACGGGATCCGTCGTCGCCGGCGCCAAGGTGACCGTCGTCAACACCGCGACATCCTTTCTCACCGAAACAACCACGGCAATGGATGGCGGCTATTACGTTCCGTATCTGATTCCCGGCGACTATCGCGTGAAAGTGAACGCCGCGGGCTTTAAGGAATTCGTTCGCGAAGGGCTTACGCTCCGCTCCGCCGAAGTGCCGCGCGTCGATATCGCGCTGGAGTTGGGCGCGGTCACCGAAAGCGTCACCGTGAGCGCCTCCGCCTCTTTGTTGAATACGGAAACTGTGCTGAGTTCTTATGTCCTTCCCGCGGACGTTTTGAAAGAGGTTCCGGGCGTGATGAAGCGCACGGTTTACCTGCTCCAATATATGCCCGGCATCGTTTCCGTTCAAAGCCAAGCCGGTCAGCACATCATGGGTCAAGCGCAGAACGATATCGGCGCAACCATGGATGGGATCAACGCAAAGTCGCCATACACCGGCGTAGTGAACCAGGTGGATGGTGTGATTCAAGGCAGCACGGACGCCATGGAAGAGGTCAAAGTTCTTACGACCGGTGTCTCCGCGGAGTACGGGCATTCCTCCGGCGGTTCCATGAAGATGGTGTACAAGTCGGGCACCAATGCGCTGCATGCTTCGTTTGAAGATCGCTACCTGCCGGGCAGTTGGGTACATCGCGGCTATCTGACGCAGATTCCGCTGCCGAAGGAAGCGCCGTGGTACTACCAGACCTTCGATCTGGTCGGCAGCGGTCCGCTGGTCATTCCCAAAATCTACAACGGCAGGAACAAAACGTTCTGGCTGTCCGACTACGCCATCAACCACGAGCACACTATCAACGTTTCCCTGGGCACCGTGCCCACGCCGGAGATGCTCGCCGGCGACTTCTCTTTTAAGGATGCTCCCGGCGGCGGGCTTCCCATCTACAATCCATTTTCAACGCGACAGGTTGGCGCCACGTGGACGCGCGATCCGCTTCCCGGCAATATCGTTCCGCAGAGTCTGATGGATCCCGTCGCCAGAAAATTCCTCGGCTTGGGTATTTGGAACAAACCCAATCAACCGGGGTCTCCAAGCAGGACCGGCCCCTCGCAGAATCTGCTGTTCGTGAATACCTGCCGCTGCCTGCACAGAGATCGCTGGGACGAGAAGCTCGACCATCAATTCTCCCCCAGCCAAAAAATCTACTTCCGCTATTCGCAGGGCCATCACCGCGGCCAGAACGGCGACAATTTCGCCCGCGCGGAGTTCAACGCGTCGCGGGAAATCAATCCCGTCGACGACATCAACGGCGTCATCAATTACACCTCCATTATTTCGCGCGTCACGTTCAATGAATTCCGGCTGGGCTACAACCGCCGCGCCGCGTCCAATCCCGCGCGGCCTGACGCCGCCAAGGACGCACTGAGCATTCCCGGCGTCAATCCCGAGACGTTCCCCTACTTCAATATTGGATACGGCATCGCCGCATTGGGCTATACGCGCCAGGTGGGTGAGGATCGCGTGCTGCAGGACAACCTCACGCGCATCGCCGGAAAACACAATCTCAAGATGGGCTACGAAATGATTCGTACGTTGTACAGCGACAAGGCCACTTCGCTGCCTTCCGGCCAGTACAACTTTGGCGGAGGCACGTCGCTGCCCTTTACGCCAAACACGGGAATCGATTTCGCCGCTTTTGAAATGGGGGTGGTCACCAGCGCAACGTTTACCAAGCAACTGGCGATTTTCATGCCGCGGCAATGGACGCACGAATTGTATTTTCAGGACGACTGGAAAGTAACGCCCAACATCTCGCTGAATCTCGGCGTGCGTTGGTCCTACTCATCGCCTTTCAAGACGAAGTGGGAACAGCAATCGCAGTTCGATCCCGCCGCGGTGGACCCGGTGACCGGACGCCTGGGCGCAATCACGCATCCCAAGGGCGCCATCGGCAAACGTGATCTGAACAATTTTCAGCCGCGCCTGGGACTGGCCTGGAGCTTTCGTCCGAAGTGGGTCTTCCGCGCATCGTTCGGCCTGATGACGTCGGATAGCTCGGGTCCCGGCGGCTTCGATGAGTACAGCGGCGCGTTCAATATTCTGCAGCCGACCGGTGATCCGCGCTACTTATTCCAATTGCAAAGCGGACCCGGCCCCATCCCATACACAGTGAATCCCGATGGGACCGTTCCTTATACGGGAGCCAGCTTCGGCAGCAGGAACGCCACTTGGCGCGATCCCAATCTGCACAACGCCTACGTGATCAACTCGTCGGCCGGCTTCCAATATCAGCTCGGCCGCACTTGGCTGCTCAACGTCACCTATCAAGGTACCGCCGGCGTGGGATTGCAGCGCAGTTGGAACATCAACCAGATTCCTTTGTCCATCGCGCTGGGCGGAGATCGCGCGTTGCAGGATACGGTGTTTCAGGCGCAGCAGAATTATCTGCGCTATCCGCAGTTCGGCAGCGTCTCGCTGCTTTCCAACTTCAATCACAACACATGGCACAGCGGAAACATCACCATCGAGAAGCGTTACGCCAGGGGGCTCCTGTTGAACGCCAGTTTCAATTTCTCGAAGTCGCTGAGCAATGACGATTCGCTCACTTACTACAACCGGCAAGGAAAGGCGCGTACCGCCTGGGATCAACAGAAATCCTTCGGCGCATACGTCATTTATGAATTGCCGGTGGGACGCGGCGGGCGCTGGCTCAATCAAGGCGGTCTGGTAAACGCCGTGCTCGGCGGATGGAAAGTGAGCGTGAGTGAACACGCGCTCTCCGGCATACCGCTCTCCGTCGGCCATGCCGGCAGCCCCAATAGATACCTGACCGCTTCCCGCGTCAATCCGCTGATGACCATTGAGCAGGCAAAGGTTTCGGACTGGGAAATGGGACACCGTTTTCCGATCGCGGCGCAGAACCCCATCTTTAACTTCAACGCGTTTGCCTATCCCGCCGCGTACACTACGGGTTCGCTCGGCTCCAGAGTGCTGCAAGCGCCGGGGATTTTGTGGATGCAGTTTTTTGTCACCAAGAGTTGGAAGGTGATCGATGAGCGTCTCAAACTCAGTCTTCGTTTAGATGGGCACAATCTGCCGTGGAAGCGGCCGAATCTTGCCGCGCCCAATACGACTTACAACATGAACAACCCCGCCGCGTGGGCGCGATTCTCCGGCGTGGTCGGCGACTTTTCCAATTACGGTACGGGGCAGGCGAACGTTCAAATGTCCATCCGTGCAGAATTTTGAATGTACTACTACAGCAGCACAGCCGCAACCAAAGAAAATCTTAAAGTCTTAGTAGTACAGAGCAGCACAGCAGCAACCAATGGAAATCGTCGCAGCCTGGGAAGTACACATGAAGGGAGAAACGTATGAGCTTAGAGAGGCGAGATCTCGCCAAGATTGCCGTGGGTGGTGCGGCGATGTTATCGGCAACCAATGCGAAAGCCGCGAAGCTGATCCCCATTCCGCCGGGAATTAAGATCGGCACCAGCGCGGGCCAGCCGACGGAAGAGAACCTGCTCTACCTTAAGCAGCTTGGGGTGAAGTGGGTGAGCCTTGGCGTGTCGCCCGCCAACGCTACCGCCGAAGGCTTCACGAAGATCCGCGAGCAATGGGAGGCCGGCGGTTTCAAAGTCTACAACATTGGCAGCGGAGTGGGGCCTAGCGGCAGCCTTCATAACATGGAGGAGGTCACACTCAATCTTCCCGGCCGCGACAAGAAGATCGAAGAGTATTTGAACTACATTCGATATCTTGGGAAAGCCGGCATTCCCTATTCCACTTACGCGCACATGGGCAACGGCATCTGGCGCAGCGGACGCGAAACGTTGCCGCGCGGCTATTCCGGATCGTCATTGGATTTGGCCAGCCCCGAGGCGCGCGGACGTTGGGGTGGAAAAACTTTCGATGTGCCGCTCTCTCATGGCCGTGTCTATACGAAAGAGGAGATCTGGGAAAACTACACGTACTTCATCAAGAAGGTGGTCCCTGTAGCCGAGGAAGCGGGCGTGCGTATCGGCATTCACCCGGACGATCCGCCGCAACCAATGCTGGCCGGCGTGCCGCGCTGCATCTTCTCCAATTTCGAAGGCTACAAGCGCGCCATCGAGATCGCCAACAGTCCGAACATCGGCGTGTGCTTGTGCTGTGGATCGTGGCTGGAAGGCGGCAAGATGACCGGCGCAGAACCGCCCGAAGTGATCCGCTATTTCGGCGCGCGGAAGAAGCTTTTCAAGATCCACTTCCGCAACGTGAGCGCGCCGCTGCCGCATTTCGCCGAGACGATGATCGATGACGGCTACTACGACATGAGCAAGATCATGCGCGCGTTGGTGGAGGTGAAGTTCGAAGGGATCGTGATTCCCGACCACGTGCCGGGGCTGGGTAGCGATCCGCGCATGGAAGGCACGCGCGGGCGCGGCCAGGGGCAAGGCGGCGGCTTCCGTCCCAACCCCGCGCTGGCGTACCTGCTCGGCTGCATGAATTCGATGCTTGTGGCGGCGCAGGGGAACAAGGGCTGAATCAATCGATCTTGGCGCGGATCAACAGATTGCCGGGCACTAATCCCGTGATCGAATCGAGCAATGTGAACGTGCTTCCAGTCGAACTGACGTAGGAGCGCTGCTTGGAGCCCGAGGAACTGTCCACTGCTCCAGGGAAGACGTTCGGGGGCGCAACGGTGGAGAAGCCGACCACGAAATCGCCACTCTGGATCGTCATGGGAGCGACGGCAAACTCGAGGAAGGTTCCTTGCGAAGTGACCGTGCCGTTCGAACGCACGAAGACAAGACCGGCGAGTTGCGGGCCGCCGGAACTGCCGGCATTCTGCGACGAAAGCACCGCGACCGCGGAACCGGCCGCGAGTTCGCCGGTTGGGAATAGGATCTGCACCGCGCGTAGCGTCGCCGGGTAGCGCGTAGGCGTGAGGCGGTTCACAAAGTAGATTGGCCCGCCCTGCTCCGTGCCGAACGTGTACTCCTCACGGCCGTCGTCCACTTGCAGGATGGTTCCCGTAGTGGTGCCGCCACCGGTCGATCCGCCGGTCTTGCAGACGCCGTTGGCCCCTGCGTTGTAGATGGCCTGAATCTCCGCCGCCGTGAGCGCGCGGTTGAGCATTTGCACTTCATCGATTGCGCCGTTGAAGGCGCGAGGCAGGGAGGAGTCCTCGCGGCCAATCAGCACGTTGCGGCTGCTGGAGATGATGCTTCCAGCGGCGGGGAACGTGTTCACTAGCTGTCCATTGACGTAAGCGATCACGTTGCTACCGTCAAAGGTCATGGCCACGTGCGACCACGCGTTCAACGGCACATTGCCGCCTAGCGCACGCGGCTCATTCGTCCCCCCGCTGAGATGCACTGCGGCGTAGACGCTTAACGAAGTGCCGTTCTGCTGCAGCCACATACCGAACGAATCGGCGTCCGGCGTAGTTCCCGCCGTTTGACCCCACTTGGTGATAATGGCCATCAGGTTGCTGCCTGTGGGCGCAACAGCGGGATTGATCCACGCATTCATTGTCAGCGCGCTGGTCGGACGCAGGTTTGTGGGATTGCCAATGGATACGTAGCTGGTGCTTCCGTTGATTTGGAATGCCTGACCCACCTTGCCTGTGGTGTAGGTGAGTCCGCCCAAAGCCGTGCCGTTGTTGCCTCCGGTAAGATCGTTGGCATTGCCATCGCCGGACCACCAACTGACGAGATTGGTAGCGGGCGCGACGCACGCGCTCCCGCCGCCACCGCCTGTCGTACCACCACCGCTGTTGCCCGTAAGCGCGATGGTGGTTGTGAGCCCGACGCCCGAAAGCGTCCACGTGCCCGTCTGCGCGCTGGTATCGCTGGGTGAGAACCGTATGGTTACGTCGTTGTAGCCGCCGAACGGCCCCGCCTGCA
>JACPVQ010000024.1 GCA_016191645.1 Candidatus Solibacter usitatus | reverse complement strand
CCGCTGCAGATCTGGAGATCTGCCCCACACAGCAGCACAGCCGCAACCAAGAGTAGTAGTACAGCAGATTGGAAGAATTCAGAGAGTAGTGGTGAACGGTAGTCCCACGTAGTTTTCCGCAAGCATTGTCATCGCCGCGCGCGATGTCGTCACATAATCCAACTCCGCCAGTTGACGTTTTTCCTCAAAGCCATTCCCACCCTCGAAACGATGTAGCATCGAAGTCATCCACCAGGAGAATCGCTGCACTTTCCAAACGCGGCGCAAGCATGTCTCCGAATACTGTTGTAACAGCGTGGCGAAACCCGAGCGGTAGAATTCCTCCAAGGCTCGCGATAGGACCCACACGTCAGCCACAGCGAGATTCATTCCCTTCGCTCCGGTTGGAGGGACGATGTGCGCGGCATCGCCGGCCAGAAAAAGTCTTCCGTACCGCATCGGCTCCACGACAAAACTCCGCATGTCCGTGATTCCTTTTTGCAGGATGGGTCCTTGCGCAGGCGTCCAGCCATCGTGTGTTTTGAACCGTGCGATCAATTCCTCCCAAATCCGTTCATCCGGCCAGTTGGCGATGTCCTCGCCGGGCGCGCATTGCAGATAGAGCCTGGTGATTTGCGGGGAGCGCATGCTGAACAATGCGAATCCTCGCTGGTGGTGCGTGTAGATGAGTTCCTCGGAAGATGGTGGAGCTTGCGCCAGAATTCCCAGCCAGGCGAACGGATAGGTCTGCTCATAGACGGTGAGCTCTTTGGGGGGAATCGATCCCCGGCTGACGCCGTGAAATCCATCGCAGCCTGCGATGTAGTCGCAATCGAGCCGCACCTGCATACCCGCGGCATCCAGAAAAAGTACGAACGGGTTTTCTGAAGACAGGCCGTGCAAGGTAACACCGGCAACCTCGAAGAGGAGTTGGCCTCCGGCCGAGAACCGCGCCTGAATGAGATCTTTCAAAACCTCTTGCTGGGCGTAGACCGTGATGCGCTTGCCTGTGAGCTCCGCCATGTCGATGCGGTGTCGATGGCCCGAAAAACTGAGTTCGATTCCGTCGTGCGGTAGACCCTCACGTTCCAAACGCGCGCCGACCCCGGTTTGTCGCAGCAGGTCCGCTGTGCCCTGTTCCAGAACACCGGCGCGAACGCGCTCCTCAACGCGTTGTCTACTTCGCGACTCCAGAACAACGGACTCGATTCCGGATTGATGCAGCAGATGAGACAGCATGAGGCCGGCGGGTCCCGCGCCGATAATGCCGACCTGCGTACGAATGCGTCTCATCTCCTCACCATTCTTTCAATACAATATAGAGCAGTCCCGTGACCACGTATCGAACCCCAGCCCCAGGCACCCACCCCGAGTATCTCTCGCCAGAATACAAGACCACGCACCGCCGCGCGCCGTTGCAGCCCCTGATTCGCATTCCGCAAACGCTCTCGGAGATCACCGGCCCGCTGTACGGACACAATCCGATCGGTGAAACCGACAACGATCTGACGCGTCAATGCGCAGGCGAGCCGCAAGGGGAACGCATCATTGTGGCGGGCCAAGTGCTGGATGAAGATGGCCGCCCCGTGCCGCGCACGTTGGTGGAGTTGTGGCAATGCAACGCCGCCGGCCGCTACTTGCACTCCAAAGACAATCATCCCGCGCCGCTCGATGCGAACTTCATCGGCGCGGGGCGCGCCATTACCGACGATCACGGCAATTATCGTTTCACCACCATCAAGCCCGGCGCTTATCCGTGGCGCAATCATCACAACGCGTGGCGTCCGGCGCACATTCATTTTTCGCTCTTTGGACCGGCGTTCGTGACGCGGCTGATCACGCAGATGTTCTTTCCCAACGATCCTCTGCTGCCGTTCGACCCTATACTTGGCGCGGTGCCGGACGCACGCGCGCGGGAACGCCTGGTCTCCAGTTTCGATTTCGATCTCACGGAGCCGGAATGGGCGCTGGGCTATCACTTCGATATTGTGCTTCGTGGAAAAAACGCCACGCCGTTTGAGGAGAGCGGTACATGAGAATCGCCACCGCTTCGCAAACCGTTGGTCCCTTTTTCAATTTCGGGCTGACCGCCAATCCTTCGTTGGGAAAAATGGCGGGTGACGGCGCACAAGGGGAACGCATCCGGTTATCGCTTCGTGTTGTGGATGGCGACGGGATACCCGCGCCGGGCGACGCGATGTTGGAATTGTGGCAGGCGGACGCCAACGGCAAGTACAATCATCCGGAGGATACGCGTCCCGTAACGGCGGACGCCGCATTTTGCGGATTCGGCCGGCTGGAAACGGATGGCAACGGCACCTGCGTTTTTGAAACCGTAAAGCCTGGAGGCGTGCCGCAGCCCGATGGCACATTGACCGCGCCGCATATCAACGTCTCGATTTTCGCACGGGGTCTGTTAAAACATTTAGTAACTCGCGTGTATTTTTCCGGCGACCCTGCAAACGATACCGATGCGGTGCTGCAACTCGTTCCGGAAGAGCGGCGATCGACGTTGCTGGCGCAACAGGAAAACGGCCTGTGGCATCTGGAAATCCGCTTGCAGGGCGCGGACGAGACTGTTTTCTTTGAACTGTAGAACGTATGCCCTTCAACCTGTCCAATCATGTTGCAACCACGACGGCGATGGCGGACCTCTTTGACGACCGCGGCATTTTACAGGCAATGCTCGATTTCGAGGCGGCGTTGGCACGCGTGCAAGCCAGAGCGGGATTAATTCCGCACAGCGCGGCGGAAGCAATCACCAAGGCGGCGGTTGCCGATGGCTTCGACACGAAGAAGCTTGCCGTGCGGGCATTCCGCGCCGGCACTTTGGCCATCCCGCTGGTGAAAATGCTGACCGCGCGCGTACGGCAGATCGATCCGCCGAGCGCCGGCTATGTGCATTGGGGCGCAACGAGCCAGGACGTGACCGATACGGGGTTGGTGTTGTTGTTGAAGCGCGCGCACAGACTGCTGGCGGCGGATCACGCGCGTCTTGCGAGCGCCTTGTTGCGATTGTCGAACCAGCACGCGGCAACCGTAATGTTGGGGCGTACGCTGCTGCAAAGCGCGCCTCCGGTGACGTTCGGCTTGAAGGCGGCAGGCTGGTTCGCAGGCATACAACGCGGGTGGAGTCGAGTGGATGGCAGGTTTGGAGAAGCGTTGCTGCTGCAATTCGGCGGAGCCAGTGGAACGCTGGCCGCCCTGGGAACGCGCGGCCCGGAAGTGATGGCCGCACTGGCCGTCGAGCTGGAACTGTCAGACCCTGGCGCGCCATGGCATTCTTATCGCGACCGCTTGGCAGCCCTGCTTGCCGCGTGCGGAGTGTTCACTGCAACTCTCGGCAAGATGGCCCGCGACATCTCGCTTCTCATGCAGAACGAAATCTCGGAAGTGGCCGAGCCAGGCGGCGACGGACGCGGCGGATCTTCCACTATGCCCCACAAGCGCAACCCGGTGGCCTGCGGATTCACCCTGGCCGCCGCGACGCGCGTGCCGGCATTGGTGGCCGCGTTTCTCACGGCAATGATTCAGGAGCAGGAACGCGGCGTGAGCGGCTTGCATGCCGAATGGCCGCTCATCAAGGGAGTGCTGCAATCCACGTCGGCCGCCGTCTCCTCGATGGCGGAAACCGCGGAGGGGTTGAGCGTCGACGCGCAGCGCATGCGCACGAATATCGATGCGGCGCGCGGCACGGTCTTCGCCGAAAAAGCAATGATGCAGTTGGCGGCGGAGATGGGCCGCGATGCCGCGCATCAGGCGCTGGAGGAAGCCGTGAAAAAAGCGGCACTTCAGGAATGCCGGTTGTCCGATGTGCTGACAGGGGTTCTTTCCGGGAAGCAGCTAAGCGAGTTGGAGTTGCCGGAAGATTATCTGGGCGCGGCGGAGATTTTCCGGCGGCGTTTGTTGAACGATGGGGAGGCGTGATCGATGCCATTCGTAACCGTTGGAATGGGGCGCACCTATTACCGGTTGGAGGGCTGCGCCGGCAAGCCGGTGTTGATTTTTTCGCACTCGTTGGGATGCGATCACGGCATGTGGGATCAGCAGACCGCTGCGCTGCTTCCCTACTTTCGAGTGTTGCGTTATGACACGCGCGGCCACGGAGCGTCCGATGCGCCGCCCGGCGAATACACCATGGAGCAGCTTGGGCGCGACGTGCTGGAAATGTCAGAGGCGCTCGGCATCGGGCAATTTGCGTTTTGCGGATTGTCGCTGGGTGGAATGATCGGGCAGTGGTTGGGCGCAAACGCCGGGGACCGGCTGACGCACCTTGTGCTGGCGAACACGTCGGCGCGTTTTCCCGATCCCGGGGTGATGGAAACGCGTAGGCGGACTGTGTTGGAGAGCGGAATGAGTTCCGTAGCCACATCGGCGATGGAGCGGTTCTTCTCTCCCGAACGGCAGAGTTGCTTAACCGAATCGATCCGGCAAACTCTTCTTACCACGAACAGAAACGGTTACGCCGGATGCTGCGCCGCGATTCGCGACATGGATCAGACGCCGGTTTTGGCGAACATCCGGGTTCCGGTGTTGCTGATTGTGGGCAGCCGCGATATCTCCACGCCATGGGCGGGACACGGCGAAACGCTGGCGGCGGCGCTGCCTCATGCGAAAATAGTTCGCCTCAACGCGGCGCATCTTTCGAATATCGAACTTCCGCGCACGTTCAGCGCCGCCCTTCTAGACTTCCTGTTAGAAAAGGATACGGATGGCGGCGCGGTTCGGCGCGCTGTATTGGGCGATGAGCACGTCGACCGCTCCATCGCCAACACCACCGAGTTCAACAGAGAATTTCAGGAACTGATCACGAAATTTGCATGGGGAAGCATCTGGACGCGGCCCGGACTCGATCGCCGCACGCGAAGATTGCTGGTGCTCGCCATCACGGCGGCGATGGGAAGGTCCGAGGAGTTCGCGCTGCACGTGCGCACCGGACTGCAACACGAATTGGAACCGTGCGACCTGAAGGAAGTTCTACTGCAGTTGGCGATCTACGCCGGTGTCCCTGCTGCCAATACGGCCTTTCGACTGGCGGGCGAACTCATGCAGGCAAGCGAACAATGATTAGACGGCGCGGATGGCCTGATGGATAGCGAGTCGAACGGCGGACTCGTCTTTTGTGCGAAAGGCCAACTGCGCCAGCTCTTCCAACTTCGCAACGTCGCCGATGAGGTCGATTTCGTTGGCCGGATCGGCGCCGGGAAACATGTTCTGAAGAAACATCTTCAGAAAGCGGCGGGCCTCGTTGACGGAACCTTCATTCACTCCTTCCTGACGGCCTTCCTTACGGCCTTTCCGGAAACCTTTCTGGCGGCCCTTTTCTTCCAGGTCCCTGCGCCATTTTTGGATGGTGACGGACTCGCAAATGATATCTTCCCGTAGGAACACGTGTAACCTCCCCAGTAATCCGTCGATTACATTCTGAT
>JACPVQ010000258.1 GCA_016191645.1 Candidatus Solibacter usitatus | reverse complement strand
TCTCTCGCTCACGGAACGATCATCGCTTCGTTCACGATCGAGGCGTTCAGCCTGTCGCGGCTGGAAAGCCTGACGCGGGAGCGGATCACCCCAGTCATCGCTCAGCGTACCGAAAGAGGGTTGGAACAGGCCGCTCACAAGCGAAGCTCCCGCTGGCGGAAAATCCTGAAGGAGAGCAGCCAGCAGTGCCGCCGCTGGCGCTTGCCCGAGCTAACGGAATTGGAAGAGTTTGCAAGGGCGCTTCAGAGGCGTGATCAGTTTCGCTATTTCTTCGATGAGTCTGCCGCAATCCCAATCATGACTCAGCTGCCACCCCGATGCACTCCCGACGACACCGTCTCGGTTCTCATCGGACCCGAGGGCGGATGGACCGACCCGGAGCGCCAGCTTGCCGCCGACGCCCAATGGATCCCGGTTTCCCTTGGAGGGCGTATCCTACGCGCGGAAACGGCCGCCACGGCCTCTCTCGCCGTGCTCCAGGCGGCATGGTCCTCCAGCCTCCCAAGCTCCAGTACGACTTAGTCCGTATTCACATTCTTCGCCCTTAGCCTATTCCGGGCTAATCCTATCCCCTTGTACCGCCGATTAACCGAATGAACGAGAGTAATACACCGCTCTAAGAAGTGGTGAGATTCGCGTTGCTAGGGAGATACAGGATAAATGCGGTTCAGTCTCATGCTGCTCGCGGCACCCCTCGCCTTCGGCGATGTGGCGACCCTTTCGCAGTCGCAGACCACCACCCTACTCACCGCCGGCAAGCTCTCGGTGGCCGCCAGCATGACGCTCAGCACTCCCACGCAGACGTTCAACAACTTCACCGGGAGCATGAATGTCAGTTACCGCGCGCGCACCACGGAGACCGGCAACGTGACCATTACTCTGCTGGCGTCGGCCAATTTTTCCCCGACCACGGGGCCAAATATCAACAACGGAACTCTCACCTACACGTGTGGTTCCGCCACTCTGGGATCGGCGTGCAGCGGCACACAAACCGTCAGCACAGTTTCCCAGAGTTCGATTGTTTCCGTTTCCTCATCGGCCTGTACGGGCGTGGGGAGCGGGTGCAGTGGGAGCAATCCCAATACCGTTCAACTGAACTTCACGCTAACGAACGACCCGCAGTATAAAACGGGATCGTACAGTGCGCAAATAACATTAACAGCCAGTTCGATTTAGGAGATAAAAACAAAGTGAAACTGAAGAACATTCTATTCAAAACCACGGTGGCGGCATTGGTTGCTGTTCCGCTCACCTTCGCCCAAACTTACAACACCACAGGTACGACAACCGTATCCGTAACGGTTGGCGCAGAGGCCGCGCTGTACATCGACACAAGCACGACGTCGATGACGACCTCCGCCACGACGTTCGCCAACTACACGGGAACGACAAACCTGCACTACAAGATCCGCACGACGACCTCGGGTGGAACTGGAACCATCACAGCACGCGTGACCTCCGACTTCTCTCCGGCCAATGGTCCTTCGGTGGCTTCCCCGCCGACCGCCGGTGACACGCTCGCCTACACCTGTACGGTTTCCTCGCCGGGAACCGGCTGCAGCGGCTCGCAGACGTCGAGCACCAGCTCCGATACCTCCATTGCCACCTTCGGCGCAGATGCCCATTCGGCTGCCGCGGGCAACACCGGTGCTTTGGCGTGGACGTTGACCAACGATCCGCAATACAAGACCGGCACCTACACGGCGACGGTGACCTTTACCGTCTCCTCGACCTAGTAGCGTCCGTTCTGTCGAAATGAAAAACGGGGCCCTGACAATGCGTATCAAGCACAGGGCCCCCTTTTTTTTGTTGGCCTTAGCGTTGGAGACCGTTCTTATGGCATGGGTAGACTGGTCGGGCTTTGGCCCCCTCCCCTCGCCGCCGAAAGACATTATGAACTGGCTTGCGCCGAACATCACGAACACCAATATCAGCCCAGCCACCATTACGTTTTCTTCCTCCAATCCGGACGCCGTGGCCTCCGGATCGTCCACAGCCACCGTCCAATGGCGCATTCGAAGCAGTTCCCTGGGACAACCTTGGACGCTGCAGATTTCAGCCGACACTTCGACCCTCACCAGTTGCGGCACAGTCCCGGCTTCGGCCGTGCGGGCTACTTGCAACAGCGTGTCGATCACCGGCAACAATCCCGGTACCGGAGCCTGCGGAGGAGCTGTTGCACTGAGCACCGCCCCGCAAACCATCGCCAGCGGCGCGCAAGGCTCGGGCGCATTCAATCACAACTACACCGTCATCGTCAGTTTTACCTTCACCGACCAATGGATTTACAAAGGAGCGATCGCACCAACATGTTCTCTGGGAACGACTTACACCATCACGGCAACCCCCTAGTGCTATTTCCAAGCCGCGAAGATTTCCATTGCTCTGTGGGGCAGATCTCCAGATCTG
>JACPVQ010000173.1 GCA_016191645.1 Candidatus Solibacter usitatus | reverse complement strand
GCGCGGAGATCGACCCCTCGAAACTCCCCGCCGCGGCGCAAACAGCAATCGACTTCAATCGCGACATCAGGCCGCTCTTCGAGCGCTCCTGTTTTCGCTGTCACGGACCGGAACGGCCCAAGAGCGGGTTCCGCCTGGATGCTTACCGCCACGTAGTCGGCCCCTTCTTGAGCACTTCACCCGTGTCTGGATCAAGCGACGTCAACAGACCGCCTTCTTTGAGCAGATATAGCACTCCGCGATATTGAGTCGGCGTGGTCACACTTGGGACCGCCATCCCGGATTTCCAAAGCACACGGGGACGTGTGACATCGCCGGGGCCTGGCTTTTGCAAGGCAACTACTACCACGGAGTGTGGCGGTCCGGGCATTCCATTCGTCTTCCGTGACCAGTCCGTCATGATTCTCGTCAGCCCAATCAAATGCGGGCCGAAACGACTCGCTCCGGAGGAGGCATTCTCATTCGCCAATGTTTTGGCCGCGGACATGAATCTCGATTCGCGCCGGAATGAAAAGATGGTGGCTCGGCGACATGCCTAGCCAGCCCAAAGGTAGCACCCCGGTTTGCCGAAGGCGAGTACGCGGCCCATTGAAGCGAACCGGGAACTACGATCTCGTCCTCTCCAAGAAGAACCGGAGTTGCGAATCCTGCAATGAGACCCGTTTCGCCCCGCTCCTTCCGCCATCGAATCCGTCCTGTATTTTTCTCGACTGCGACGAGGAACGAGCCTGCTTTAGGCAGGTCACAATTCATGAGGACCAGGTCGCCGGCCAAGATCGGCGAAGCTCCCATGCCGTGGCCGGTTTGCGGAAAAGTCAGCTGCAGGTCCCATCGCAACTTGCCGTCCAGGTCATAGGACACCAATCCCGCATCTTGGAAGAAAACGTAGACGTGGCGGCCGTCGCTAACCGGCGTGGCTTTGCCACGGCCGAAGCCGGCCAAATATCACGCGAACAATGGTCCGGCACAGCCGGTCAGGCGCAAAGCCGGTGAACGAAGGCACGGTCGCCCACCAGGATGGGCGACGAATGTCCCGGCAGCAGCTTCGCCTTCCACAAGACGTTCCGCCTGGGGCCGAAAGTGACCGGCGATCCTGCCGCATCCGCCACGCCGGAGCCATGGGGTCCGCGGAATCGGAGCCAATCCGGTTCTGTGGCCAACAGGCTCTGGGAAACGGCGGTAATAGAGAATAACAGGAAGCGGATCAAACTTCCTCCTCACTTGATCCAGCGGATTTGTGAAGAGAAGTCTGCCACGGCGGGAAACGCCATTCACCGGGTTCCTTCTTCAGTTCCGCACTGCGATCGTGACCCGGTCGGTGGAAGTCGTGTCGCCGAGACGGATCTGAATCGGTACCCGGTCGCCTGGTGCAACGGCCGGGATAACCACATCGAGTTGGTAAACACCCGGAAACTGCGGCGACAGGCCTGAGAACTGGACTTGCGCCTGCACTCCGCCAATCGACACCGCTGGTGTGGCGAGAGTTTGCCGCTGCGCGTCAAGCGAGGCGTGGCCATCCCGGCCCGGCGGATTGACGAGGCCGAGTCCCGTGGCCAGAACGCTGACGGTCTTTCCGGTGTGAGCGGGTTCGCAGCGAACTCCTGAAACCGATCCCGCCGGTGCGGACATTGAGCCATCCTCATTGAAAGCGAATGCCTGGCCGGCGCCAGACCCGGTGGCGAAGATTCCCGGTGAGGCTGAGCTGACTTGAACAAGGCTCGTCTGTGAAGTGGCATCCCCCCGGCGCACAACTACCGAGGCGGTCCCAGTCATCGCGCTCCCGTTCAGCACTTCCCATGGAACCTGTGCGTTGACCTGCCGCGGGGACACGAAATGGATCGGCGCCGCGATGCCGTTGAAGGTGACGCTGACACCCCCAAGTGAATTGGGAAGGGGAATCGAGTCGGCGGCGAGCTGCGACGACGTCAGACCCGAACCGAAGATGGAGACCAGAGATCCCGGAACCACCGACTGGCCACGCGCAAGGGTGGCCGCATTGACCACCTCGCCCGATGGCCTCATCGCCCAACTCATAGCATTGCTAAGAAGCCGCTGAAAACCGGCATCCCGCAACTGAGCTTCGCCGTTCGCTGTGGTGAAGCTCAAGACGCGCCCGCTCCCGACGTTCCAGCCGGCCAAGGCGATGAAGCCCCCATCCATCATGTAGAAAGTCGAAGCTCCGGCGCGCACGCCGGCCGGTGAGATCTGAGTGCGTGTGCCGAAGCCAACGTCCTCCAGCGGTACGCGGAACGTATCGGGCAGGCCGGCGTTGAGCTCTCCATCCGCGACATTCTGAGTGAAGCTCACGCTACTCAGTGAATCGGAATAGTCGCTGGGCTGCAACGGCAGTAAGACGTCGGGGTAAGTGGCATAGCCAGCCCATTCGGCGGCGAGCAATAGAAGCCATTCCGTTGTCACCAGACCCCCTCCCCGGTTCACGAAGTTCGCCAGCGCCGACTGCCCCGCGGCTGGCATCAAGGCCATCTGAGTCCCGATTACCCAGTTGTAGTTGAGCTGAAGGTAAATTACATCCACGCCCGCGAGATTCTGCGTTCCGTCGAAGCGGCTGAAAGAGACACCGAAAGTGACGGAGTGGCCGAACGATTCCAACGCACGCCGCAACTCTGCGTCAGTTGGGCCGTGGCCGCTCGGCATGACGTAAACGTTTGCCGCTTGCGTGAGCAGGCTGCACCAGACGAGCAAGCCGAGCAGCCGTGAAAACATCGACCGGGCAAACGCGGTGATTGTGAGTGGAAAAAAGCTGGGCATAACGCCCTCCTTACTCACTCCGGCGAATTTGTGAGGAGAAGTCTGCCATAGCGGGAAACGGTGCGCTCCGATTGCTCGCGGCGCCGCTCATCGAAGGGGCCCGATAGGCCCCACTTGGTCCAGTCCTGCCATACGCCCAGGCTCCGGCCATACCAGTCGCGCGCTTCTTTCCACTCTTTGACGGCGGCATGGAATTCGCCGAGTAAACCGCTCGCGGACGGCTCATCGCGGGACATCTGTTGCTCGACTCCGGAGATCGCAGCCGCGCATGAGTAGCCCATCGGGCCTGTGCCTGATAGTCTCCCTCAGCCGGGTCCCTCGCGCGGTTTGACAAACCACTCGCTCCATTTCGGTTGTCGTGCGGCTATCAAAACAGTGAGCGCGCCGGCCGCTCACCATCTCATAGAGGATCGCTCCGAGCGAATAGATATCGCTGGCGGTGGTGATGGCCGCGCCACGGTGAATGTAAACTGATTAAGGTTTCCGGCTGGCTTTCAACATCCGCTCGCACCTCTCCACTGCGAGGGCGGCCGCCTTCTCGCGGCGTTGATTGTAAATGCTGGAAACGCCATGCTTTGTCCAATCGCGCCAGATTGCCTGGCTCTTGGAGTAATGATCGAGCGCCAGGGGAAGATTGCCGCCGGACTGATGGAAAGCGCCCAGGCGCTCATGGCAATCGGCCAGCTCGCGCCGCAGTTGCATCGTTTGCGGGCGCGCCTCAATCGCCTTCTCCGCGATCGGGACTGCGTCGGTGTACTGCTGGAGCGCCTTGTTGCGTTCCCGTCGCGCCAGAAAGGCGTCCCCCAATTCGAGGTGCGTGAAAGAAGCCGGCTCTCCAATCTCGCGCTCGACGTCAAGCGCCCGCTGCAACCATTGAAGTGCGCGATCGGCCTGGCCGGAGTTCCGAAGGGGCATAGCGCTCTCCGCGTGGACGCGGGCGATGTCGCGTTTGAGGCGGAGGTTTGTTGGAGTTCTTTCGAGCACCAGGGCGAGAAGCTGCACGGAACGCGCGTAGGCTGCGACCGCCTTCGATGGATCTGCTTCGCGGGTCACCGCGCCCAGCCTGGCCTGCCACATTGCCAACCTCCAGGCACACCACATGTCGAGAGGGTCGGCGTTGAACAACTGCTCCGCTTCCGCCACAACCGCAACCAACCGAATCTGAGCCTGCCGCTGATCTCCCAGGTTCAAGCCGAGGGGGTTGCCTTCAATGACGGCGAGCGACGCTGGATGGAACAAGGAGAAAATTCGCGAGACATAGGCGCGGTCAGGCAGCCATTTCAAACGTCCGCGTAAGAGTCGAGCGGCCTCGTCGAGAGCCCCGATGCTCGCCAAAGAAGCCGGATGCCGCCTGTCGGGAGAGTCCTGCAATAGGTTCAGTGCGGTTCGATGATCACCCAGCATATCATGGACTCCCGCGATTGAAGATTGAAGCTGAATTCCGCTCAAATCCGGATGACCGATTCGCCGGTAAGACTCGCCGTCAGCTGCGAACGCGTGTCCTTTGGCGCGCTCATACCACTTCAGGGCTTCGCGATGGTTCCCGAGGTTTTCGTGGTTGTGTCCTATCACGTTGTAGGTGGCGGCGAGCAGCGCATTCCGGACCTTCGCGTTCGGGTCGCGACGCTGCAAATCCTCCGCAATGGCGCGCAGCTTGTGGGCCGTCTCGAGCGACTTCTCATACTCCACGCGATTAGGATGTCCGATTGTCCCCTTATTACTCGCGACCTGTAGGTAACCGATGGCGAGGTCGAGCTGCAGCTGCGGATCCGCCGGGGCTTCTGCTGCAAGCTTGTTCAGATATTGGAGCGATGTCTCCGCTAGTTGCGTGCGTCCGGCGATCGTTCCCGGAATCTGCCGTAATCGCTCGAACGCGGTCTGGAGCACGGCACTCGCGTATTGCTGCGCTTCCAGGCGCCCGCGGTCGGCCCGCCGCGCCTGTTGCAAGGCGACGCCGATTCCGATGAGTAGAGCCACAAAGGCGAAACCTGCAGCGGCGACCGGGAGCTTATTGCGCCGCACGAACTTGCCGCCGCGGTAAACGATCGTGTCCGGGCGCGCGATTACCGGCAGGCCGTCCAGATGCCGCCGGATGTCCTCGGAGAATTGCTCCACCGTGGCGTACCTCCGCTCCGGCTCCTTCCGCAAGGCCATCTGCACGATGTTTCCCAGCTCCCCGGCAAGCGGCGGCGGATCGATTTGACAGACCACTCGCTCCATTTCGGCTGTCGTGCGGCTGCCAAAACAGTGAGCGCGCCGGCCGCTGACGATCTCATACAGCACCGCTCCGAGCGAATAGATATCGCTGGCTGTGGTGATGGCTTCGCCGCGCACCTGCTCCGGACTCGCATAGTCGGGCGTCAACATCCGAACCAGCGTGAACGTGTGTTCCGGGAGTTGTTCGGGGTCCAGCAGCTTGGCCACGCCGAAGTCCAGCAGCTTCGGAACACCATCCTTCGTTACCAGGATGTTGGCCGGTTTCAGATCGTGATGTACGATCAGGTTCTGGTGCGCGTACTGAACCGCGGCGCAGACCTCACGGAAGAGCCGCAATCGCTCCTTGATCGGCTTACCGGCGCAATACAGTGTCAACGGAGTACCTTCCACGTACTCCATCACGAAGTACGGCAGCGCTTCGCCGGTAACACCGCCGTCCAGCAGGCGCGAGATGTTCGGATGCTCCAGGCGCGCCAGAATCCGGCGCTCGCGGCGGAATCGCGCCAGCAGGGCGTCGAAGTCCATTCCACGTTTGACCACCTTGATCGCGACTTCCTTCTGAAACTCGCCGTCGTCGCGTAGCGCGCGGTAGACCGTGCCCATGCCCCCGGCGCCGATGACGCCGGTGACGCGATAGAGACCGATGCGCTTTCCTACTACGGACTCGCTCGCGCGATTGGCAAGCGTCTCGGCTTCCGTGCGAATCGAGGCTTCGATAGCCGTATCCACATCGCCGCCCGCTCCCAGCAAGCCCTCAACTTCCCGGCGTAAGGCACTATCGCCGCCGCAAGATTGCTCCAGGAAGCCGGGACGCGCAGCAGGTTCCAGATCCGCAGCTGCCTGGTAGATCTCCTCGATCACGCGCCATCGTTCGGTGGTCATTCCGGACCCCTCCATAGACTCCGGCGGAATCCGGCGCCGGATTCGGCCAGCTATTTCGACGTCAATGCCTGTGACATCCAGGCCTTGGCCAGGCGCATTTCCCGTCCCAGCGTTCTTACCGAGATTCCCAACGCCTCGGCCACCTCCTCCTCAGTCATTCCACCGAAGAACTTCAGCTCCAGGATCTGCGCTTTGCGCTCGTCAAACGAAGCCAGGCGGACCAAAGCTTCATCCAACGCCACTACATCCGCCGCCACGCTCTCTACCGCGATCTCGGCCTGTTCCAGCGGGATTCTCTCCGCGTTCGCTCCTCTTTTCTCCGCGCGCCGGCCTCGCGCATGATCGACGAGGATCTGGCGCATCAGGTGGGCGGCAAACCGGAAGAAATGAGAACGGCTATGCCATTCCGGCTGACCCTGTTGGATCAGCCGCAGATAGGCCTCATGAATCAGTGCGGTTGGCTGAAGCGTGTGATCGGGGCGCTCCCGGCGCATGTAGCTGTCCGCCAGCCGCCGTAGCTCAGAATAGATCAGCGGAGTCAACTGGTCGACCACGGACTGGTTGCCGCGGCTCCACTCCTGGAGAAGCTGCGTGACGTCGCTGGAAGGCGGGGACATGACTCTGTTGTGCCTGACATCATACCGCATGCCGCGGCGAATACCAGTGGCGCTAAGCGCAGCTCGATTTTTCAGTGGCAGACTCCCCTGTGCAAATCCGCCGGAAGTGTTGAGGAGACAAAATGATGTGGACTTCGATGCACACAACCTTCCGGATCGCGTGTCTCAGCGGACTGCTTGCGATTTCCGCTTGGGCGCAACTGACCCAGGGGTTCATTTCGGGAACCGTAACCGACCCTACCGGCGCAGTGGTTCCGTCCGTCTCCATTCTGCTTACGGAGACTTCGACTGGGGTTACCCGGCGGGGCACCACCAACCAGGCGGGCGTGTACCGCTTCGTCGGGTTGGAACCGGGGGTCTACACCGTGGATTACTCCAAGGCCGGATTCGAAACTCTGCGCGCCGCCAATGTCGAACTCAAAACGGCTCAGGAAGTAGTCCTGAACCAGGCTCTCTCGCTGGCGGGGTCGGCGATCGCGGTTACGGTCGAATCCTCTACCGCGGGGGCGCAATTGTCCAAGGCAACTGCGTCGGTGGAGCGAAGAGTGGAGCAGAATGTTCTGGAAGCTCTGCCGTTAACCAGCAGCCGTCAGGTGTCCGAGGTGGCGATGCTGGCGCCAGGCGTCGCGCTGACCGCGGGAGCCAGCGGACAGTTGGAAGGCGTGGAATCGAACTTCTCGGGATTCACTGCCAACGGCCAGCGCGGGTCGGCTAACAGTCTTCTTGTAGATGGAGTGGACGTCAAAGACTCCCAATACTCCTTCGCGCAGACGCGCCATTCCCCGGAAGGCGTCGCCGAGGTGCACATCCAGACCAACGCTTTCTCCGCGGAGTTCGGGCGCCAGCTTGGGGCCAAGGTCTCCATTGTCACCCGCGGGGGAACGAATCAGGTTCATGGGGAGGTATGGGATTATTTCGGAGCCAATAGGTTATCGGCCGCCACCTCGGCCAACAAACGCTTCGGTCTCGATGCAGTGCGTTTCTCCGAGCACCAAACTGGCGGCAGCCTCGGTGGTCCCATCCGCAAGAACCGCACATTCTTCTTCGGACTGGTGGAAACGACCCAGCACGCGGAAGGCAACACGGTCAATGGCATCATGACGATCACAATTCCCACTGCGTCCGGCCTGGCTACGTTGAGCCGGGTCCCGCTCGGCTCGAATCAGACTCCGGAAAGCCGCAGGGCAGTTCTATCGACGCTCTCGTTCCTCAGCGAAGTACACCAGGAAATTCGCCGTTATGACAGTATCACCACGACGCCAATAAACGGCGTCCCGGTCGAGATCGGGACCGCCCGCGTGCCTATTTCGCGCCCTTTTGCGAAGTGGAACGTACAGGCACGAGTGGATCATCACCTCTCCCGGAACGACAGCTTTTCCTACCGCTTCAATCGACAACAGATCGACGCGCCGGTCGCTGTCGACTGGCAGGCCTTCAGCAACAATCAATTCGGAAGGCGATTCGCTTCCTCCGCCGATGTGGATGTTCAGGTGCACGGACTCAACTACACCCGTATCTTCACACCGGCGCTGGTGAGCCAGTCGCGCTTGGCGGCCAACCGCCGCACCGACCGCGTGGTTGCAAACGACGATTCGTTCGGAAGGACAACCATAATGGGCGTGGCGAACCTCGGTCCTAACGCATTCAGCCCGTTTATCCGGCCGAACGACAGCTACGATTTGCAGGACATACTCACCTGGACGCGGGGCCGCCACTCCCTGAAGATTGGCCTCGAATTGCTCAAGATCAACGACGTAATCTCCAGCACCAAGCAACACCAATGGACCTTTCCGAACCTGGCGGCCTTCGTTAACGACTTGGCTACCAGCCTGACGCTACGCCTGAAGACCTCTTCGGAACCTTTTCGATCCCTGCGGCAGAACTATTTCCTTCAGGATGACTTCAAGTTCCGACCCAACCTGACGGTGAACCTGGGACTGCGCTATCAGGCCGCAAACATTCCCTCCGGCCTGTTCAGTGCGGCGACGCCCGAGATTGCCCAACTCGGGGTGCCCGGACGGCCGCGGCCCGATCGAAACGACTGGGCGCCTCGCTTCGGATTCAGCTATAGTCCATCGCCGGGGGGCGCCTTTTGGAAACGGCTGCTCGGGCCGGGAACCACGGTCCTGCGCGGCGGGTTCGCGGTAGGTTACGGCATTCTGTACGAAAGTGATGGGGCGGGCAACACCGTAGGGATCGTAAATAACTTTCCGTGGAACGTGACGCAAGTGCTGGATACCCCGCAGATCGCCAACCGCTACCCAACAGGCCTCGCCGTTAATCCAGCCGCGCCGGGCGCCAGCGCCACTGCTACCTTCGAGAACTATCCCATCGACGCGAAAAATCCGACGACCCACTTCTACTCTCTCTCCGTTCAGAGAGAGTTGCGCGGGCAGTATGTCGTCGAAGCCGGCTACCTGGGCAACCGCTCGTATCACCTCTTTCAGCGTGTCCAGCGGAATCCCGCCCCTTTGACGCCCGAACAGGCGCAACTGGTGATCGATTCGCGAACCACCGGGCGAATTCCCTCTGTGGCGCAGCGGCGTCTGAATCCGTCATGGGGATCCCGCCTCCGTCTGGAAACCATCGGGAACAGCAACTACAACGCAGGTTACGTCAAGGTCGACCGGCGGCTGGCCAAGGGCTTAATGGTTGGGGCCAACTATACCTGGAGTGCCACTCTCGGAGATAGTGAAGGGGCCAATCTCGAAGGCAACCCCAGACTCGACTACTCGCGCCTGCTCATCGACCGGCCGCACCGCCTCGTGATTCACTATGTCTGGCAGACGCCCGGTAAGCGCATTTGGGGCGGCTGGCGGATCTCCGGCGTTTCCCAATGGCAATCCGGAAGGCCGTTTTCGATCACTACGGGCATTGACAGTAACGGCAACGGGACCACGGCGGACCGGCCGGATTACAATCCAGCCGGCTCGATCGCGCTCGACCCCGTGACCGGCGACTGGCGTTCCTTCACCAGTCCGCTCAGCGGTGGTGTGTTCGTCACACCGTTGGGCACTAATCGCCTGCCGCTTCTCTATTCGATGCCGTACGGCGGCAATCTCGGACGCAATACCTTCCGCGGCCCGTCCTTCGCGCTGTGGAGCCTGAGCGTCGCCAAGCCCTTCGCGGTTACCGAGCGCATTCGCGTCGAGCTGCGCGCGGATACCACAAACCTTTTCAACCACCGCAATTTCGGCCCGCCGGTTTCGTCCATGAACGATGCGAACTTCGGCCTCAACGATTCGAACCCGCAGAGCCGCAGCATCCTGCTGGCCGCCAAGATCCGATTCTGACCGTGATGTCCGCTCCCGTTTCGGCTACGTCAGGGGGCCGAAAACTTCAGTTTTGGCCCATTGTCCATCGCGTTCGATCAGTCCCTTAATGCGCGAGCGCCCACAGCAATTGACAGCAGACCGTCCCGCCGCGGGAAGTGCCTTGTAAGACTGAGATCAGGGTGAAGGGCCTACCTGAAGCGCCTTGATCGCGAGCGTCGTTGCCAAATCCCGAATATTGGCTGCGCACGGTTCAACTTGCCGCGGGATCGGCTGGGAAGGAAAGGCTTTTTGGAGCGGGAGACCGGGGTCGAACCGGCGACGTCCAGCTTGGGAAGCTGGCATTCTACCACTGAATTACTCCCGCTCGATTTGGGAGTGACTACGAATCCAAGTTACACCGAATGCCCGGCCCTGCGCAATGCCTCACCGTCCCAATCCGCCGTACCATCTGAGAAACGATTCGCCGAACATTCCGGCGATCAATGCGGCGACGCCGAGGAAACTGCCGAAGGGCAATTCGTATGTGGAGTCCTTCTTCGTCAGCAGTATGTAGAGACCGCCGATTACGCTCCCCACCATCGAGCCGAAGAAAACCGTCAACAATGCGCACGGCAGGCCGAGGAACGCGCCCACAAACAGCAGCATCTTGACGTCGCCCAGCCCGAGTCCTTCGCGGTTGCGCACGCGTTTATACAACGCTCCGGTGAGCCACAACGCGCCTGCGCAGAGGAGAGCGCCGGACAATGCCTCCATCAGCGGCCGCGACCATTCCGGCACATCGCGTGGCAGAAAGAGCCCCATTAGATTCGAAGGCGGCGGCGCGAACGGCGCGATCACAACTCCCAGGAATGCTCCGCCCAGTGTGAATTCGTCGGGCAGAATGCGTTCTTCCCAATCAGTGGCGATGAGGTCGATGAGGATCGCGGCGTAGAGGCAAAGTTTGAATCCTTCCAGCGTCCACCCGTGCGAGTAAATGGCCCACGCGAAGAGCGCGGCGGTGGCTGCTTCCACGGCGGGGTAGCGCCAGTCAATGGGCTCCGCGCAGTGGCGGCATTTCCGTCCCAGGACGAAGAAGCTAACGATGGGGATGTTGTCATACCACGAAATGGTTTTCAAACAAGCCGGACAATGCGAGCGCGGCTTGACGACGGACAGATCGCGCGGCAAGCGGTAGATACAGACATTGAGAAAACTACCGATGAGCAAGCCGCTCAATGCGGCGGCGAGAAGTTCTATCATCGCAGCGCCTCCTTATATTGTTCGTAAGTTTTCCGCGCCATCGGCTTCCGTCCGTCGTTCCATTGCGGGGAGACAATGACATCGCCCAGATGCGCAACAGGCGTCAGAACAGGAACGCCGTCAGATACCACGGCGATACGTTGCGGCGGAATCCCGGCCGCACGCAGTTCCCCCGCCACGTAGTTCGATACCGCCAGGTAGCGGTGGCCTTGCGAATACTTCCATCGCGACAACGTTCCTCTGCCCACGGGGAACGCCACGCGCCGCGACACCACGATGCGATTTCCCGCCGCCAGTGCCGCCAGCGTGTGTGAATGCGCATCGTGCGCGTGCGTCACGTCGTAGCGCCGCGATTCCCGCCACACCGCAAAGGCTGACAACTGGCCGCACAAAAATCCGAGCCTGCCTGCCTCCGCGCCAAGCGGCGAACCAGCGCGCGCCAGCAGTTTCTGCTCCACGCCCATGATTCGCAATTCGTTCAGCAGATGCAGCGCCTGCCACTGCCCCCCGCGCATCTCGCGGCCGCTGTCCAGGTGGAGCACTTTCACCGCGTCACCGCCCGGGACTCATGTTACGCGTCTTGGCGTATTTGAGAAACACATACAGCGCGGCCATCCAGGCGATGGCCATTCCTTCCACGCCATCCAGAAAACCGCGTTGAAGGAAATACGTGCGCACGAAGGTCCACACCGGATCGAGAACCAGATTACGCCAACCTACTTTACGCTTGCGGGCCACCAGTTCTTCGGCTGCAAGCGTCGTGTAACGGTCCATAGTGCGCAAATGCTCGCTCAGCGATTGGCAGGTGTAGTGCAGCAGGTTCGAATCGATGTGGCCCACAGTCCCTGTGACATGCACGCTTTCGTGGACGAACTCGCCTTCCCACTTTGCTTTGCTTCGATGATAGAGTCGCACTTTGCGATCCGGATACCAGCCCGAATGCAGAATCCACTTGCCCAGATACTGCGCCATGCGCGGCATGGTGTATGCATCGAAGCGAGGTCCGTGTTTTTTCAGCAGCCAGATGTCGCCTTCCAGCGCTTCGCTCAACGCCTCATCGGCGTCAATGGAAAGAATCCAATCGTGCGCGGCCTGCTCCACCGCAAAGTTTTTCTGCGCCGCGTAACCGCGCCAGTGTGTTTCCACCACGCGCGCGCCCAGCTTCTGCGCAATCTCCACGGTGCGATCGCCGGAACCGCTATCCACGACAACAATTTCATCGCAGCAGCGCAGACTCTCGATGGCGCGCGCAATATTCTGTTCTTCGTCGTGCGTGATGATGGTCGCCGAGATTCGCATGCCGTTTCTCTATACGCCTGACGTCGCAATGGGCGCGGGCATGAAGCACAACACAAAGATAATGACGCTAAGCAAGGCCAGCTGCAAGCGGCCCGCGCCCAGCGGATACGGATCGTAGATCGGCGGATGCTTCAGTCCCGTGAAGAAGACAACAGCGGCCCATGCCCACCACGGCCAATACAAGAACCCCATCGGAATCAGACAGACCCAGAAAATGCGCGCCAGCAGCCGGAAGCGCTGCGAGGCGACGGCATAGAGAATGTGTCCGCCATCCAGTTGCCCGAATGGCAGCAGATTCAGCGCCGTGGCAAACAGGCCCACCCATGCCGCGCGCGCCACGGGATGCAGATAGACGTCGCTCACCGGCACGCCGGGAAAAATGATCTGCTCCAGGAACCGGATGAACAACGGCGTTCCGAAAACAAGATCGCCTTGATCGTTGATCCCGGGAATCACTTTGGAGAACGCCATCCCGACCCCCAATGCCGGAAGTAGAAACACGACGCCTGCAAGCGGCCCCGCAATGCCGACGTCGAACAACTCGCGCCGCGAATAGATGGGCGATCGAATGCGGATGAATGCGCCGAGCGTCCCAATAAATGTCGGCGCGGGCAGGAAGTACGGAAGGCTTGCGTCGAGCCCGTAGTAGACGCACGCCAGGTAATGCCCGAATTCGTGCGCCAGCAGAATCACCAACAGCGGCACGGAGAATAGAAGCCCCTTTGTGAGGCGCGCCGGACTTTGCAGCATCTCGGTGTAGGCGTCCAGATCCTCTTCGATGCTGAAGCACGGGCGGTTCTGGTCGAAGTTCTCCACGATACGCGCGCCGGCGAATGTGGTGGTGACCAGAGTGACCACAAACAGTACTATGTGAATCCACAGCCTTCGATGAATGTTCGAGGCCACTCAGCCCCTATTGCAGCGACTGCAGTTCTTTTCCCGGTTTGAAGCGGACCGCCTTACCCAACGGTATGGCGACCTCCGCCCCTGTGCGTGGGTTGCGGCCGATGCCCGTCTTGCGCGGGCGGACATTGAAGATTCCAAAGCCGCGAAGCTCGATGCGCTCGCTTTGGCCGAGAGCGCGCTTCATGCATTCGAACACGGTTTCCACCGCCATTTCGGCTTTCGTTTTCGTAATGCCGGTTCGATTCACTACTTCATTAATGATGTCGAGTTTGATCAAAGCAGCCCCCGCCGTCCGGTAGTTTGTAGCGGCAAACCACATGATAGGATTGAGGTTACGTCCGTGTCAAGCGAGCCATCCTCCTCCCTATCCAGCGCCGCGTTCCGCCGTGCCTGCTCTCAGTTCGCTACCGGTGTGGCAATTGCAACCGCGCTCGACGACGCCGGCGTTCCGCACGGGCTTACGGTAAATTCCTTTACATCGGTCTCTCTCGATCCGCCATTGGTGTTGATCTGTTTGGATTATCGGGTTGCGATGTTGCCGGTTTTTCGCACGGCCTCACATTTTGCGATCAACGTATTGTCAGCTGAGCAACGGGAGTTGGCCGATCGTTTTGCGCGCAATGCCGATCAACGATTCGATGGCGTGTCTTGGACGTATGGAGCGTCCACTGCGCCGGTGCTCGATGAAGTGCTCGCGGCGATCGAATGTGCCACGTGGCGCATCATCGAAGCGGGAGACCACGCCATCTTCATCGGAGAAGTTGCGGCGCTAACTATCGGCGAAGGCGAGCCGTTGCTATACTTCCGCAGCAGCTACGGATTGTCCGGTTAGGTGGGGCAGATCTCCAGATCTGCGAGCCGGTCTCCAGACCGGCTCTGCCTGAAGTAATCGCAATCTCCCGGGCGGCTGCAAAGCAGCCGATTGCCGCTT
>JACPVQ010000172.1 GCA_016191645.1 Candidatus Solibacter usitatus | reverse complement strand
CCTTCGAGTGTATCTCAGGTGGGGCAGAACTCCAGTTCTGCGAGGCGGTCTCCAGACCGTCTCTGCCGGCAGTGGTCGATAGCTCTGAACAAGCGGGATCTGGAGATCCCGCGGCACGGTCGAAAACCCGTTTGGACATTTCCCGAGTTTGTGTGGGGCAGATCTCCAGATCTGCGAGCCGGTCTCCAGACCGGCTCTGCCTGAAGTAATCGCAATCTTCCGGGCGGCTGCAAAGCAGCCGATGGCCTCTTGCGAGGCCATGCGGGATCTGGAGATCCCGCTGCAGATCTGGAGATCTGCTCCACACAGGCGTTGCGCGGGCGGGCGCGCGTGCAGCACAATGATGTCTTGCTGCAAGCGACATCCATTTCCAAATCCTACGCAACCGCCGGCGGGGCGGTGCCGGTGCTGGAGAACATTTCGTTCACCTGGAATCGCGGCGACGCCGTCTCCATCATGGGTCCGTCGGGCAGCGGCAAAAGCACGCTGCTCTATATTCTGGGCGCGCTCGAAGCACCGACCTCAGGCAGCGTAACGCTGGATGGCGAGAATCCGTTCACGATGACGGAAATGGCACAGGCGGCGTTTCGTAATCGCCACGCGGGATTTCTGTTTCAGGATCATTGTCTGCTGCCGCAATGTTCGGTTCTGGAGAACGTCCTTACTCCGGTGCTGGTGGACGGCCCGCCGGACGCCTCCGCGTTGGAGCGGGCGAAACTTCTGCTGGATCAAGTGGGACTCTCCGGACGCACGCATCACCGGCCGGGGGAACTTTCCGGCGGTGAAAAGCAGCGCGCCGCATTTGCGCGTTCGCTGATCCGCAAGCCGAGTGTTCTGCTGTGCGACGAGCCAACCGGAAATCTCGACCGTAAATCCGCCGATGCGGTGGCCGATCTTCTGCTTGGCGTGCACGGTGAGAAAGAGACGATCGTCGTCATCGTCACGCACAGCCCGGATCTCGCCGCGCGCTTCCCTTCGCGCTTTGAGATGCGCGATCAATCGCTGCACTCACGGCCATGACACGCAAGCTGCTGCTGCTCCGCGGGCTGACTTACCACTGGCGAACCAACGCGGCCGTGGTGTGCGGTGTTGCCATTGCGGTAGCCGTCATTGCCGGCGCGCTTCTGGTGGGCGATTCCGTTCGCGGCAGCCTGCGCGAACTCGTACTGAACAATCTTGGCCGCACGGACTTTGCCGTACTTGGAACGAATCCGTTTCGCGCCAGGCTGGCCGCGGAAATGTCCGGCCCGGAATTGGAAACCTATGCCATGCTTGCGCTGGAAGGCATCGTTACGCATTCCGAAAGCGGCAGGGTTGCGGCGAAAGTAGCGGTGTACGGCGTTGACGACGGGTTCTGGCGATTCCATCAATCGGCACTGAAGCGGGCCGCGCCGGAAGGCCGCAACGCTCTGCTCAGTCCTTCCCTCGCGCGGGAGCTCAAAGCCGCGCGCAACGACGGCATTATCGTGCGCCTGGACAAGCCCGCCGACATCCCCGCCGAATCGCTGCATGGACGCAAAGAGGGTACGGTGCGCGCGCTGCGCCTCAACGTCACCGATACTCTGCCCGCCGAAGAGATGGGCGATTTTTCGCTGCGTCCGTCGCAATCCGGCGTGAAGGCCGTCTTCGTTTCGCTCTCCCGCCTGCAGCGCGAACTGGCGCAGCAAGGCAAGGCGAACGTTCTTCTGGCGAATGCGCGCAAGCCCGTTACGCCGGCCCGCTTCGAAGCGCGGTTGCAGGAAACCGCCACGCTGGAAGATCTCGGCATTCGCATCAAGACGCTGACGGCGGCGCGTGCGTTCTCACTGGAAACCGCGAGCATGGTGCTCAGCGACGCCATCGCCGAGGCGGGCATCGAGACGGCGAAGAAGATGCAGTGGAGCGCCGCGCCCGTGCTCACGTATCTGATCAACTCAATGAAGATCGGAGACAAAGAGACGCCGTATTCGCTGGTGGCCGCCGTCGATCCCTCCGTTCTGAACACCGGCGATGGCGTGACGCTCAACGAATGGGCGGCTCGCGATCTGGGAGCGAAGCCCGGCGATACGCTCACACTCGATTACTACACGTGGCTGGAAGAAGGCCGTTTGGGTACGGAATCCGCCGAAACAAAAGTCTCGCAAATTGTTCCCATTCGCGGCGCGGCGGCCGATCGCGATTATGCGCCGGAATACCCCGGCATCACCGAAGCGAAGACGATTCACGATTGGGATCCGCCCTTTCCCATGGACCTGGGCAAGATCCGCAAGAAGGATGAAGATTACTGGGACCAGTACCGCACGACGCCGAAAGCGTTTCTGCCTTTGCCGCTGGCGCAGAAGTTGTGGGCGACGCGTTACGGCAAGTTGACTTCGCTCCGCTTGCAGGCGCCAGGCACGGGCGAATTGGAAATTCCGCGCGTGCAATTCGAACTTGCGCTGCGCGCGCGTTTGCGTCCGGCCAATGGCGGCCTCACGGTGATCAATGCGCGCGGCGATGGGCTTGCGGCATCGAGCGGTTCCACCGATTTCGGCGAATACTTTCTCTACTTCAGTTTTTTCCTGTTGGTGTCGGCGTTGCTGCTGGCGGGACTCTTCTTCCGGCTGGGCGTGGAACAACGATATCGTGAAGCCGGTCTTCTGCGCGCGCTGGGATTCTCCGTCGCATTCATCGGCCGTCTCTTTCTTTCGGAAGGGTTGATTCTGGCGGCGGCGGGGGCACTGTTAGGCACGGTGTTCGCTGCCGCTTACGCCGCCCTGATCCTTTATGGATTGCGCACGTGGTGGGTGGACGCTGTGGGCACGCAATTGCTGCGCCTCCACGTCCACGCGTCGTCGCTGGCGGCGGGCGCAGCCGGCGGATTGCTCACGGCAGTCTTCGTCATCTGGATCGCGGCGCGCGCGCTGCGCGGACCAACGCCGCGCGCGCTTTTGCATGGAGAAGGCGGCGCGGGAAGTATCGCGCAAGGGAAAACGCGGCGCTCCTTTTGGATTGCGATTACGTGTGCCATGGCGGGATTCGGCATGCTGGCCGCTTCAGTGGTCGGAAAGATGGACGCCACGGGCGGATTCTTCGGCGCGGGCGCGCTGCTGTTGATTGGCGCACTGGCGGGAATTCGCGTATGGCTTGCGGCGGGCGTGGTGGAAG
The DNA here is from genome assembly GCA_016191645.1 of Candidatus Solibacter usitatus. Lineage (GTDB taxonomy): Bacteria > Acidobacteriota > Terriglobia > Bryobacterales > Bryobacteraceae > CADEFT01. The sequence goes on along the minus strand of JACPVQ010000172.1, from coordinate 8,077 downwards.
CGCGATCCGTATGGAGGTTGGGGCTTCGCAACGCAACGCATCGCCCCGGCCGCAGCGTGTTGTCGATGGCGCTGATCGCCTTCGCGGCGTTTCTGATTCTTGCGCTGTCGGCATTCCGGCAGGAAGGCGCGTCGCAAGATCCCGCGCAGTGGCCGGGCACGGGCGGCTTCGCGCTGGTGGGGGAATCCGTTCTTCCCGTCATTCACCATCCGGGGACAATGGCGGGACGGCAGGAACTCGGTTTCCCCACAGATGCCGAAACGTTGTTCGCAAACGTGAAGGTGGTTCCGCTGCGCATGCGCCCCGGCGACGACGCGAGTTGTCTCAATCTGTACCAGCCGCGCAACCCGCGCATTCTCGCACTGCCTGACGATGTCCTGTTTCGCATGCCGCTGAGCAGCGAAAAGATTGCGCCGGGCGCGGGCGAAATTCCCGCGTTTGTCGACGCGAACTCACTGCAGTACGTGCTGCACAAAAAAGCGGGCGACGCGATTGTAGTGGACGGCTCCCATGGGAAGCCGGTAACGCTGCGCATTCAAGCCACTATTAAGGACAGCATCTTCCAAAGCGAGATCCTCATTCGCGAGAAAGACTTTCTGAAAGCGTTTCCCGCCGAGCAGGGCTTCCGCATGTTTCTGGTGCAATCGCCGCTGCAAAAGACCGCCGAAATCACGACGCTGATGGAAGACCGGTTGAAAGATTCGGGTCTCGATCTGCAAGGCACGGTGGAACGGCTGGCTGGGTTTCATCGCGTGGAGAACGCCTATCTATCGACGTTCCAGGCACTGGGCGCGCTGGGATTGCTGTTGGGCACGGCGGGATTGGCGGCAGTGCTTCTGCGCAACGTATTGGAACGGCGCAAGGAACTTGCATTGCTGCGCGCGGTGGGCTACCGGCCGAATCAGCTGGCGAAACTTGTGATTGCGGAAAACGTTTTGCTCCTGGCGGGCGGGCTGACGACCGGAGCCGCGTGCGCGGCGCTGGCGATTGCACCGGCCATTGCCGCGCGCGGACAACATCTGCCCCTCGGATCGCTGGCGGGATTGTTGTTGCTGGTCGCGTTGACGGGTCTGCTCGCCTCGGTGCTGGCGGTGAAAGCGGCAATGCGCACGCCCTTGCTGGCGTCGCTGCGCGCGGAGTAGCGGCGTTCTCATCGGCTATGATGAGTAGTGGATGGAAGAGATCACGCTGCAAGTCCTACGGGACGAAGATTCAGGTTGGTTGGTTGCGTCGTGGGACGCCCCCGGCCAAGCTGGCGGAATTACCACGCAGGGCGAGGACCTTCGCGATCTTCAGCAACAGGTTACGGAAGCGGTGGCCGCGTATTTCGAAGACGGTGAAGCGCCACAACGCATCCGGCTACACTTCGTCAGCGATCCGATTCTTGTACAAGCGTGAAGTTACCTCGGGACATCTCCGGGGCGCACGCCATCAAAGCACTCCAGCGGCTTGGATTTAGCATTACTCGTCAGGCCGGTTCCCATGTCCGTTTGGAGAAGGCCGACAGGAGCATAACCGTACCAATGCACCGGTCCATCGCCCCTGGAACTCTTCAGAGCATACTCCGGCAATCCGGCGTTTCCATCGAACAGTTTCTTGAGGCTTTGTAAATCGGCGGGGCGTGCAATACTGGCTGGAGCCATGGTCCTTCGTTTGGTTGTGGTTCTCTTCCTCACCGGCGGCGCTGCGTTTGCGCAGTACGTCGATCTCAGCGGCGAGTGGCGTATCGGCAAAGACGACAATCCGCGGTACGCACAGGCGGACTTCGACGACAGCGCATGGGGAACGGTGCGCCTGCCGTGGGAGGTGGAACGACCGCTCGGCGTGTACTGGTTACGCAAGACGGTGGCGACGCCTGCTTCAAGGGATCCGCTTACGCTCGCCATTGGCAGCGTGAACGAATCGTACGAGGTCTACGTCAACGGCGCGCGCATCGCAACAACGCCGGGGTTTGGCACCAACAATCCGCCTTACTTTGAGCCGAGGGTGTTTCCTCTCGCCTCGGGCGCGCAGGCAACGGCGAAGATGGCCGTAGCCCTACGAATCTGGCGTCCGAAGAAGATGGTCTGGATTCTGCCGAAGCTAGGCAAGGACTTCGGATCTTACGCGGTTGCAGCACCCCAAGCGGCCTTATCGCTGCAGCAGGAAGCAAGACTGCGCAAGTCCCGCTACTTCTCGTGGAACCTTTCCATTGCACTTTTCCTGTTCTTTGCGGCGTTCTACCTGATGTGGACGTTCCACAAAGCACGCGAGTGGCGAGAACTGTTTTGGTTGGCCGTTTTCTGCATCGGCTTAGGTGGATCAAGTGTCAACCTGACATTCCTCGGCGACGTTCCGTCTGCAACGCTGACCTTCGTAACAACGCTCTACAACTTAGAGGTAGCACTCAATAGTATCTCGATTGCCGAGTTCCTCATCGCGGCATTGCGCATCAGGCCTGGGTACTGGCGGTGGTTGATTTGGTTGACACTCCCCTTGTCCGTCGCTCGTTTCTGGCTCCCGCTTCCCATGGGGCCTGGGATCATTCCCGCGGCGCTGTGCTTCTTTTGGGGAATCCGCGCCTTACGCGGCGAACGAGAGATGCGGGCGACAGCATTCCTCGCCGGGACCTATTCGGTGGTGCGCGCGAACGCGATTCTGGAAAACGGCATTGGGATTGGGCTCTTCCCCACCGGCATTGACATTTGGCAGATCCGGATTCCGATCTCGACGGTTTCCGGCGCGGTCATCGCAGCCCTGCTCATGTTTGTAACCTTGGGACGGCTCATTCGGGACAAGGGAGAACGACATCGATTGGCGGGTGAGCTGCAGGCCGCGCGCGAAGTGCAGCAATTGATGCTGTCGGGCGCGGTGATTCGCCCAAGCGAATATGAAGTGGATGCGGTCTACTATCCGGCGCAAGAAGTGGGCGGCGATTTCTATCGCATCGTGGAAGATGGCGACGCGCGTGTCGTTGTGGTGGGCGATGTTTCGGGCAAAGGATTGAAGGCTGCGATGCATGTTTCGGAAATCGTCGGTGGGCTGCGAATTGTCCCGGCGTTGACTCCGGCGGCGGTGCTGGCTGCGCTGAATCGGGTCGTGGTAGGACATCTGGATGGCGGCTTCGTGACATGCTGTTGCGCACGGTTGGAACCGGGCGGGGCTGTGCTGCTGGCGAATGCCGGTCATTTGAATCCTTATCGCAACGGGCGTGAAGTGGAGATGGAAGGTGGATTACCGCTCGGCGTGTTGCCGGATGCGCGCTACCAGGAGATGACGTTGCAGATGGCCGCCGGAGAGAAACTCACGTTTCTTTCCGACGGCGTGGTGGAAGCGGCGAATGCGAAGGGCGAGTTGTTTGGCTTTGATCGAACGCGCGAAATCAGCGCGAACTCCGCGGCGGAGATAGCGGACGCGGCGAAGGCGTGGGGTCAGAACGACGACATCACGGTAGTGACGGTGCGGAGGGTGTAGTGAGATTGACCACACTGCTTTTGCTCGCAGCGTGTTCCGCGCTCGCGCAATCGCAGGCGCTGTATCTCGATATCTCCGGCGAATGGAAACTTCAAACGGGCGACTCGCCCGAATATGCGAAACCCGGATTTGACGATCGAAGCTGGAAGACGGTTCGGCTTCCGCGCGCCGGCGTAGAGCAGCCGCTGGGCTATTGGTGGCTGCGCCGCACGGTGGATGTTCCATCCTGGGTGGACGACTCGCAGCTTGCCATCACGCTGGGCGGCATGAACGAAGTTTACGAGCTGTTCGTCAACGGCACGCGCATCGGATCGGTGGGGAGTCCACCGCTGTCGAAGACCCACGTGGCACGGGCGCGCACGTTCGATATTCCGCCGGGAATCGCTCCCGCCGGCGCGCGCATCACCGTCGCCATGCGGCATTGGTATTCAGGCTACTTCACGGCCGAGAACCGTGACGTCGTGCATTTTCCCGATAGCGGACCCTATCTATTGACCTACCGTGGGAATGCGCCGCGCGATGCCGCGGCCGCTTCGCTAGCCCGCCGCGAGAGATATGCCATCCCCACGCTGGCAGCGTCGGTGATCGAAATGATCCTCGCGCTTCTTCTGCTGATGGTGTGGATGATCCAGCGTGAGCGCAAGGACTTGATCTCATTCGCGGCATGGCTGGTTGCGGAAGCGTGGGTAGGCTTGTTTGGTTACACCACGCTGGTATGCGATTGGCCGCATTTAGCATTTTGGTCCGGCATTGGCCTTACCTCTACTGTGAGCTTACCGCTTCTCACTCTGTTCGCGACACAAACCTTAAGAAGACCGCTGCGAATTCTACTTGCCTTATCGTGTTTGCAATCGCTGGTTTTTTTCGGGTTCCTATGCTGGTACGTTTTGTTGGACCTTCAAGGCGGCTTCAAGGCGAGAGTGGCGCAATACTCGGTTTGGGAGATCGACGTGATTCTTCCCGCCGCCCTGCTTGCTGTAGCCGGTCAGGCGTTGTGGACGGCAATCCGCCGGAGAAACTGGCGGGAAGCGGTAATGCCGGCGGGCATCGCCGTGATCGTGTTCCTGATTGGGCAAAGGATAACCTGGCTTTTCAAGATTGTGGAAGGCGGATTCGTTTTCAACGGCATGAATTGGGAGATGCTCCCCCTGCTTACGGTGGTTGCGGGATTTGCGATGACGGCGCAGCTCATCTTCAATGCCGGCGCGGAACGACATCGATTGGCGGGCGAAATGGAAGCCGCGCGCGCGGTTCAACAGTTGTTATTGTCGTCGGAGCAGACAGGCGTGAATGCATGGGCCATCGAAACCGAGTACCACCCGGCGCAGGAGGTGGGGGGCGATTTCTATCAGGCATTTCCATTGGACAACGGCGATCTGCTGCTGGTGGTGGGCGACGTCAGCGGGAAAGGGCTGAAGGCGGCGATGGTTGTTTCGATCATGGTGGGCGCGCTGCGATCCCATCGTGATAAATCGCCCGCGCAACTGCTCGGCGAGATGAATCGCGCGCTGGCGGTTGGTCCGCGCAGCGGATTCGTCACCTGCATCGCGGCGCGCTTCCAACCCGACGGCACGGTGACCTTGTCGAACGCCGGACACCTTGCACCTTACAGTGCAGGACGCGAAGTGGCCACCACGAATGATCTGCCGCTGGGAATCCTCGACGGGACCGAGTACAGCGAAATGCAAATGCACATCGATGTGGGCAATTCGCTGGTGTTGATGACGGACGGCATTGTGGAAGCGGCCACATCGAAAGGGGAGCTGTTCGGATTCGAACGCACTTTGGAGATCAGTAGTAAGCCGGTGGAGAGGATTGCCGCGGTGGCCAAGGCGTGGGGCCAAAACGACGACATCACCGTAGTCAGCGTCCGACGCATGTAGGGCAGCAGTGTACTGCAATCTTTTGCTATGTGGGGCAAGCTTCAGCTTGCGCGAGGCTTCAGCCTCGCCTCCGGCAGAGCGGGCTGAAGCCCGGCAGGGCGGGCTGAAGCCCGCTGCAAGCTGAAGCTTGCCCCACATAGCAACAGAGAGAGTTGTCAAAACGACGATTTTCTAATTTTTGTTGAGAATCCACGCGCGTTCAACCCACTACTTAGAATGCACGTCACTAAACGCCATCTCCCACACATCTATGAAGTTGGCTGCCCGCTGTTTGTCACGTTCCGGCTATACGGCTCTCTCCCCAAGGGACGCTATTTCGACAGGAACTCCGTGACTTCGGGCCAGGCATTTGACTGTCTGGATAGACTGCTGGACCGCGAAACTTGTGGCCCCTTACATCTCAAGATGCCTGGGATTGCACAGCTTGTCTCGCAGGCAATTCAACAAGGTGAGCCGGAGGACTATTGTTTGCACGCATGGGTCGTTATGCCGAACCACGTGCATCTGCTGATCACACCCCGGAGAGACGTCTCACAACTTCTCCAGCGTCTCAAGGGCGCGACGGCAAGGCAAGCCAACCAGCAGCTCCATCGCGAGGGAGATCCGTTTTGGCAACGCGAAAGCTACGATCGCATGGTGCGGGACGCGGAAGAGTTTCGGAGAATTGAGAACTATATCGTGAGGAATCCCGTACGCGCCGGGTTGGCGGCGAGTACGGAGTGTTACCAGTGGTCCAACGCCTGGAATCCGGCGGCGGTTCGTTGAAGCGAGGCTGAAGCTTTCCCTATTTTGATTTTATTTTGCGCCGGACTTCATCCAGGAAATTCAGGATCACGTAGGTCTTCGTGGCCCCGGCGTCTTCGTTCGAACTGCGCCCCATATTGGCCGCCAGCCGCTTCCCATCGGGGGATGCCTGGATGGACGCCGCGGCCACTGGAGGAACCTGCACATCGGACCAGATGCGCGGCTTGCCCGCTTCAAACGAATCGCCTTTGACAGCATAGTCCACTACCCACGCGTGTCCACTCCCCGAAAGATAAAACAGCCGCCGCCCGGCGGGAGACCAGACTGGCTTCAATCCGCTCTCCTGCGCGGAGATTTGCCACTTGGCGCCACGGTCCGGATACGGGCGTACAAAAACATGGGCCCTGTTCTCGATGTTTTGGTAAGCGATCCACTTCCCATCCGGAGAAAACACGGCGTGTGACGCACCTTCCTCCAGGATTGGCTGCGTCTTTCCGGCGCGCGGCACCCCAGCGCCTCCCGAGGGCTCCAATGGCAGCAAAAAGCAGGAACGGCCCTGCCTGCCGGGAGTCGTGTGGTGGTACAGCAGGTGGCGACCGTCGGGTGAGAGCGACGTCGGCACAAATCCTACGCCCTCCAGAATCCGCTCCGGTTTGGAGGCCCCATCGGCGCGCGTCCAGTATAAGCCGCCTTTCGCCGCAAAAACGATCTGTTTGCCATCCGCGGAAAACACCGGATTGTGGCCGCCGGTTTCAAAGGTGATCTTGGTATTGGTTTCGCGCCGTACATCGTAAATCCAAATCCCTTCCGCCGCGCTCAATCGTTTGTCATAAGCCACCCTGGAACCGTCCGCGGACAACCGGAAAAAACTCAAATCCGGGGCGGCCACCAGAGGCTCAGTCTTCGTTTGGCCTTCCAATAGCCAGCGCACTTCCAGTCCGGCAGTGCTGACCCGGCTTGGCCCCTTTCCGTAGACCAGGGTCCCGTTGCGGGCAATATCCAAAAATGCGCTTCCCGCACTCACGTACCGGACGGAGGAGAGGAGTGGCACCGGCGGTCCCGCTGCCTCCAGGCGGTCCAAATTCAGCGGCGCGGCGAACAGCGCGCCTTCAAAGATGTAAGCGAAATGTCCGCTCGCCAGGTATCTGGGATGATATCCGCCACGGTGGAGAACGGACCGCTTCCCATCGCGGAAGGAGACCGCCTCAATCACGGACCTGTCGTAATCGGTGCCATCGCCGGCGGTCATGAAAAGAACGCCCTTGCCATCCGGAAGATGATGCGGAAAACGGTGCGCGCGCTCCTCCTTGCCCAGCTTTGTCAATTCCGTTGGATTGCCGCCGTTTTCGGAGATCTTCATCAAACTTCCGTTGGCGCTGAGCGCGGCCACAAGGTGGCCATCCTCGCCCCAACTGCCGCCGCGAAACCCTTCGTCGCCGATGTTGGCAAGGGGAATGGCGACGCCGCCGTCAATGCTGACTTTCTTGAGTTTTCCTTCGGCCGCAAACGCGACCCACTGCCCATCCGGAGAAAGGAAAGGATGCGTGGCCCGGTCGGTTCCGCTGATGGGGACGGCCGCCTCGCGGTCCAGGCGGCGCACATACAGCTTTCGCTGTTCGCCCGAGGAAGCGTAGACGTACTTGGATCCATCGCGGGAGATGGCGATGCCGCCGCGGTATGACGGGTCCGGTTCCACATCGGCCTTGAGCCAAACCAGCGGCTGCTCGACAGGTTTTTTTGGAAGAAAAATGTAGACGCCCAATGCCGCGGCGGTGATAAGCGCGGCGGCAAATGCCGGCAGCAGCCAGCGGCGCTGTGCGGCGGGAGAAGGAAGAGGCGCGGCAACAACATCGTCTTCGCCCGCGGCGATCTTTTCCAATGCAATACGCGCCTCGCCGATATCGCGCATGCGCCTGCGCACATCGCGCACCAGGCAGCGCCGCAAAAGCGGGTGCACCTTGGCGGGCGCATCGTCGAGTTGGAATTCCTTATTGATT
>JACPVQ010000257.1 GCA_016191645.1 Candidatus Solibacter usitatus | reverse complement strand
ATCCTGACGAGCTTGTATATTTAGGCCTTTGTAATTTACCCTTAGGGAAGTACATGCGCACTCTTTTTTTGAACCCTCCCTCGTTTGAAGGCTTTGACGGCGGCGCAAGTTCCCGCTGGCCCGCCACTCGCGAAATCGAGTCGTATTGGTATCCCGTCTGGCTCTGCTATCCGGCGGGGATGCTTCCCGACAGCAAGGTTGTGGACGCTCCGCCGCACAAGTTCAGCATCGAACAGACCGTTCAGATGGCGAAGGACTTCGAGCTTCTTGTCCTGTTCACCTCGACGCCCGGCTTTGATGTGGACGTCAAGATGGCGCAGATGATGAAGGACGTCAATTCGAAGCTCAAAGTGTGCTTCGTCGGTCCGCCCGTGACCGTGGAGCCGGAAAAAATTCTGCGCACGACGCCCGCCATCGATTTCGTCGTTCGCCGCGAATTCGATCACCCGGTTGTTCAATACGCGCGCGGCACGCCGCTCGAAGAGATTCCCAACGTCAGCTTTCGCAAGAACGGCGAAGTTGTACATAATGCCGAGGGCGGCTACATTGAGAATCTCGACGAACTGCCATGGGTCACCAAGACGTATCAGCGCGACCTGGACTTCAAGCGCTACAACGTACCGTTCCTGAAATATCCGTTCCTGTCGATGTACACCTCGCGCGGCTGTCCCGCGCAATGTACGTTCTGCTTGTGGCCCCAAACACATAGCGGCCATCGCTGGCGCACGCGTTCGGCCTCCGATGTCGCCGAAGAAGTAAAGTTTGCGCTGGGCAGTTTCCCCGGGCTGAAAGAAATTTTCTTCGACGACGACACGCTCAATTACCAGAAGAAGCGTACTCTGGAGCTTTGCGAAAAACTGGGCCCGTTGAATTTCACTTGGTCGTGCACCTCGCGCGTCACCACAGATTACGACACTCTGAAAGCGATGAAAGAGGCCGGCGCGCGGCTCATGATCGTCGGTTACGAATCGGGCGACGCGCAGATTCTCAAGAACATCAAGAAGGGCGCTACGCTCGATATGGCGAAGCGCTTCACGGAAAACGCGCATAAGCTGGGCCTCACCATTCACGGCGACTTCATTGTGGGCCTGCCCGGCGATACGCGGGAATCCATCCGCCGCACCATCAATTTTGCGAAATCGCTGGACACCGAGACCATTCAGGTCTCCATTGCGCACCCCTATCCCGGTACGGAATTCTACGATTACGTCACCAAGAACAACCTCATCACCATCGACTCGATGACCGACGAGCAAGGCCATCAACTTCCCAACATCCGCTACGAGAATCTGAATCGCGGCGAATTGGTCGATTGGGTGGAGCGCTTCTACGGCGAATACTATTTCCGGCCCAAAGCCATCTGGCGCGTGGTGAAAAAAGGTCTCTTCGACAGCGAGGAGCGAAGGCGTATTCAGAAGCAAGCCCGCGAATACCTTGCCCTGCGCGCGAAGCGTAAACAATTCGTCAAGGAAGAGCGCGCCGCTACGGCACTGGCCCGGTAAAATGTCTCCGCGTGGCCGCGACGGAAGAGTGTGGAAAACCGTTGCCGTCACCTTCCTCGTCGTTTTCAGCAACGTCATTGGAAACCTGTGCCTTAGCCTCGGCATGAAAACTCCGGCCGGAATGTTCAGCCCTTGGATAGCGGCCGGAATTGCCCTCCTGATTCTCTGGACGCTCTCTCGCATGACTCTGCTCAGTTGGGCGGATTTGAGCTACGTTTTACCGGTGACGGCCGTGGGATATCCGCTTTCCGCATTCGCCGGCAAGTTTTTTCTTGGCGAGCAAATCACGCCGCAGCGTTGGGCGGGAACAGCCCTCATCCTGGCGGGGATGGCGCTGGTGGGACTCACGTCTCCATCCAGCGGGCGGTCCAAGTAGATGCGCTGGTGGTTGCTGACTGCCGTGGTGCTGGCCACTGTTGGCGCCGATCTTCTACAATCGTTCGAAATGAAGCGGCAAGGCGAGGTTCGCGATTTTCGCCCCGGCGCGCTGGGCCGCCTGTTTGGAACGCTTCTGCGGCGGCGTCTGCTGCTGCTCGCTTTCGTTTGCATGGCCATCTCGTTCTTCGCGTTTCTGAAGCTGCTCACGATGGCCGATCTCAGTTTCGCCGTACCGGCAACGGCGGCAACCTACGTGGTGGAAACCTTTCTGGCGAAAGCCTTGCTCAAGGAACAGGTCGAATGGCAGCGGTGGGGCGGAGCCACGCTGGTTGCGGGAGGCGTGTTGCTTCTGGCGCTGTGATCTTGCTGCTCTATCTTCTGTGCGGCATCGCCGCGCTCTACCAATTGGCGGCCTTGATCGCGGCCGTGAAGCATGTTTTGGCGCGGGAAAAACCGCCCACGCGATTCCCCAAGGTTTCCATTCTTAAGCCCGTCCACGGCCGCGACGATGCATTCTTCGAAGCGGCGCTGCGTTCGCACACGCAAATCGATTATCCCGATTACGAACTCCTGTTCGGCGTCGGTGGAATGGACGACGAAGCGGTTCCCTTCGTACGCCGGCTCAGTGCAACGGTGTATGTGCGCAAGGACCACACCTCGAATGCGAAAGCGGGCACGCTGATCGAACTCTCCCGCCACGCCAAAGGCGAGATCATCGTCGTCAACGACGCCGACATCCGCGTCACGCCGGATTACTTGCAACGTATCGTCGCGCCGCTGGAAGACTCGCGCACCGGCCTGGTGACCTGCCTCTATCGGCCCGTTCCGGATGGCATTCCCGCGATGTGGGAATCTCTCGGCATCGCCGTGGACTTTGCGCCCAGCACGCTGGTTGCGCCACTTGTGGGGATCAACGAATTCGGTCTCGGTTCGACACTTTGTTTTCGCGCGGAAGATTTGCGCGAGATCGGCGGATTCGCCGCGGTCGCCGATTACCTTGCCGACGATTATCAACTCGCGCGGCGCATCACCACGCAGTTGGGGAAGCGCTCCGTCATGTCAACGCGCATTGTCGACACCGGCATCGGGTACAAACGGTGGAGCGAAATGTGGAGCCATCAAGTGCGTTGGGCGCGCACGATTCGCGTTTCGCGCGGCGATGGCTATCTGGGCCTGCCCGTCACGCATGCCGGTGTCTGGGTCGCGCTTGCTCTCCTTTGCGGATTGCCCATGGTCGCCGCCGGCCTTGCCGTGCTGCGCATGCTCACCGGATTTGTGGCCGGCTTCGTGCTGCTGCGCTGCCCGCAGGCCCTGGCTCTGCCCCTCATTCCCGTGTGGGACATCTGGGCCTTCGGCGCATGGATCGCCGGTCTGCGCGGAGACTCCATTGTGTGGCGCGGACGGCGTCAACGACTGAGCCCCGACGGGCGGCTGCTCGATTGAGATAGTATTCGGGAATGCTCAGATTCTCCATTTGTGCAATTCTCCTCGCCGCGGCCGCTTCCGCGCAGCCCACACCCAAAGGTTGGTATCCGCATGAAGGCGGGCTTCTCAAATACCGCGTGAACATCCGATTCGGTGAAGAGCCGGACACGATGCCCGATGGTTTCAAGTTCGGCCGCGTCTCCGCCGTGGCCACGAACCGCGAAGCCACCGAGGTCTACGTTTTCCAACGCGGCAAGAAAGCCGACCCCATTGTCGTCTTCGATACCAAGGGCAAATATCTGCGCTCGTGGGGCAAAGGCATCTTCGGCAATCCGCACGGAATGCGCGTCGACAAAGCCGGCAATGTTTGGGTCACCGACAACGGCGATCATCAGGTGATGAAGTTCGACAGGAACGGAAAACTGCTGTTGACCCTGGGCATTAAAGGCAAAGCGGCCACGGATAACAAGACGTTCAACCGGCCGACGGATCTCGCTTTTTCGCCCGACGGAAAGTTTTTCTACGTTTCCGACGGCTACGGGAATTCACGCGTCGTCAAGTTCACCATGGATGGAAAATACGTGATGGATTGGGGCAAGAAGGGCAAGGGTCCGGGCGAGTTCAACACGCCGCATTCCATCGCCATCGATTCCAAAGGCACGGTCTACGTCAGCGACCGCGAGAACAATCGCATCCAGATCTTCGATGCCAACGGCAAGTTTCTGCGGCAGTGGGACACCCTGGGCGCGACGCAGAATCTTTTCATCACACCCAAGGATGAGATGTGGATGATCACGCACCGCAACAATATTGAAAACCTCACCTACGATACGCTGGCCGGCCGCATCATGAAGATTGAGCTGGCGACGGGAAAGGTGTTGGGAGCGATGGAAAGCCCGGGCCACTGGCTGGACGCGGCGACGAATGGCGAGATCTACATCGGCAGTCTCACGGGCAATGTGTTTCGCTGGTACCCCGGCTGGCTGGATCGCGGTCTGGGAGAAACCGAAGGCCTTACCCCCGCCAACCAACGCTGAGTCTACGGTGAAGCGCCTGCAGGCTAATGCTCTATCGGGAAGCTGAACGCATACTGCGTGCCGTCATACGTGCCCACGTGGATGCGGCTGCCGCCGGCGGACATTCCGCCGCTGTGCACAAATGAGGTGATGGTTTTGCCGCTGCTCCAAAGCTCTTTGCCGGTTGCGGGATCGAGCGCGTAGAGGACGGCATTCGTCGAACGCTGTGCGCGTTGGGCGGCCGTGATCTTGGAATCGTCCGAACGGAATTCGCCGCTGGCGAGAGCGAACACCACGCCGTTGATAACCACGGGCGGCAAGGGGGACGCCATATCGCGGGAAACCCAACCTTTTTCCAGGGACGGAACGCCGTTCTTGTCCACCACCTTGAACGCCACAACAGCGCCATTCTTGATTTCACCGCTGCCGGAGCCGCCGGCCGCGGCCAGCACCCAGCGTGTTCCGGCCGGATCCTGCCAGCTGGTCACCGATCCCGCGGCATAGTTGGCACTGGAAAATGGAGCGGACTTATCGAGCGCGTTATTCAACGACGCTGCGTCGAGCAGGTGCAAGCGGCCATCGTCAGTAGTGGCGGCGATCAGGTTCTTCCCTTTGTGTTCAAAGACGACGGGGGATGAGGTGAATTGCGCGCCACCCGTTTTGTAGCTGCCCTGCGCGGCGAGGGTCTTCGCGGCGAGCGCGGTCAACTCCGTACCCGCGGCGGCGTACAAGGTTCCATCGGGACCGGCGGCCGGACCCGCCGTGCCGGCGACGCTGCTCGACGACTTCCAATGCGTGACATTCTTTGTCCCCAGATCGAGCGCCCAGACTCCGTTATCCACTCCGCCGCACCCGTTCGAAGTGGAGGCATAAACCGTACCGTCGAAAGCAATCAGGCCATGAGCGTTCGCATTGGCGGGCAGAAACTGCATCGCCGGATTCGGTTCCTCGCCGTTGGAGACGTAGAGAGCGTGCAACTTCCCAAGGCCGGTTAACGCCATCACATATTGCACACGGGGTCCAAACGGATTCGGTGCTGCCGCTGCCGCCGCCGCTGCCGCGGCATTCGCGCCGCGTTGTTTCTTTTGCGGAGGAGGCGGCGGCGCAAAGGGTTGCTGAGGCGCCAGTTGCAGCGTCACCGCGCCTTCATGCGGAAGCCCCACGCCCGATTTCGCCGCACCGCCGCGTCCGCGTCCGCCCGCGCCGAAATTCGCCGGGTAAGCCGTTGTAGTGGGCCGCGTTACCGCTGAGGTCAATCCGCCGGGGCATTGCAATGTGCCCGCGGCGCTACCGGGGCCGGAGAAGTTCTTTTGCCATTCCGTACGCGCCAGGTCGAGATCGATGCCAATGACGCGGTCGCTGCTTGCGCCGTAGAATCCCAGCGTTCGAAATCCGCGATAGCCAATATAGAAATCGAGCAAGGCGGGCGGCGTTACCGTGTTGAGCTGCCTGGCGGCGTTCTCAAACTTCATTTTCCAAACCAATTCGAAACCCGGCTTCGACATGGTTTCCTTGGAGATTTTCCCATCGCTGCGGACCCACGAGGAGCGCTGCGCGTCGTAGGCGCTGGTCATCCAGTCGCCGCCCCCGCGCTGAGCGAAGGCTACACTCGCGCTCAAAACAACGCCGATAGGTATAAAAGGAAAAAATCTTCGCATGACTCGCTGGTCCTCTCGATTATTGATCGAATTTAGATCATACATCCAAACCCCGTCTCCGCGGGAGGCCGATGCATACCGGTCTGCATTTCTCACCCCTCAAGTCAGCCGACGGTTCGAAGTCCTTGTGGCGCGCGCTCTCAGCGCGCCGTCTCGACAATCGTGCCGAGACGCTTTCCCGGTTCCAGCACATGAGCCGCGATGAGTCGCGGCTCGGCAGACCGGGGGTCCGCGCCACAGTACCGGGCCTTCCTTTTGGTATATATTGTGATTCTGTCCTCCGATGAAAGGCCTACATATGAGAAAACTCCCAATTGTCTACGTGAGCACTCTGCTGACCTGCGCCGGATTGGCGATTGGCGCGGACTGGCTTACGGACGGCGGCGATTCCAAACGCAACAACTGGCAAAAGGACGAGAAGATCCTCACGAAATCGAACGTCAAAGGGATGCAGTTGTTGTGGAAGAAGAAGCTGGACAATCAGACGCGCGCCATGCATTCGTTGTTGGAACCGCTGGTGATTGGGCGTGTGGAAACGAGGACCGGTCCGAGGGAACTGGTGATTCAAGCCGGAGTGTCGAACAATATTTACGCGCTCGACGCCAAAACGGGCGATGTGATTTGGCATCGTCAACTGGAGAGCAATTATCGCGACTCCGGCGGAGGTCGCGGGCCCAGCGTGCTTTGCCCCGGCGGAATGACGGCGAACGTGACCATTGGACCCGGCGGCGCACCCGGCAAATACACAGTCTACGCCGCGGGCTGGGACGGACGGTTCTTTCAGATCAACGCCGCGGATGGCGAGTCGATCTCGCAACCACAGAAATTCATGCCCGCCAACGGCAAGCCTTACGCGATGAATCTGGTGAACAACGTCATCTACACGCACAGCGCGCAAGGCTGCGGCGGCAATCCGAACATGGCCTACACCTACGATCTGGCAACGCACAAAGTCGGCAGTTGGGGACCGGCCGGCGGAGGTATGTGGGGACGCTCCGGACCAGCCGTGAGCAAGAATCTGGTGATGTATACGGGAACCGGCGATGGACGATGGGATCCGGAAAACGGCGTCTACGGCAACGGCATTATCGGCGTGAAGCAGGATCCCGAAACAAAGCGGCTGGACCTGGTGGATTACTACGGACCATCGAATGCCGAATGGCTTTGGAAGCGTGACCTCGATATGCAGGTCACGCCCGCCATCTTCGATTTCAATGGCCGCGAGTACATGATCGATGCCAGTAAAGAATGCCGCATCTATTTGATGGACACCGAATCCATCGGCGGCGATGATCATCGCACGCCGGTCTACCGCACGCCGCTGATTTGCAACGAAATCGTCGATTTCGCCGAAGCCGGTATTTGGGGATCGTTAACGACGTGGGAAGATTCGAAAAACACACGCTGGATCCTGACGCCTTTCTGGGGACCAAAGCATCCCAAGTTCAAAGCGCCCATCGAGAACGGCGTTGTGAAAAAGGGCGCGATCGCGGCATTCAAGATGGAAACCGTGAACGGCAAAGTGCAGTTGACTCCCGCCTGGATCTCGCGCGACATGGATCAGGCCGAGCCGCCGTTGATCGCCAACGAGATGGTGTTTGCCTATGGCAGCGGTGAGAATACGGCGCAGGCCTTCCCCGACGTCGGGCTCGATTTCCGTCCGGAGCGGCGCATTCCCCTTTCCACGCATGCGGTGCTGTACGTGCTGGATGCGCAGACCGGCAAAGAGCTTTGGTCCAGCGGCAAGACCATCACGAAGTTCAATCATTGGAGCGGCATTGCGGTGGCCAACGGGCAAGTCTACATTAATGACTTCGACGGAAACCTCTACTGCTTCGGCTTGAAAAAATGAAGCTGGTTGTTTTCTCGATACTGCTGTGTGGTTATCGAGCGCCCGCGCAAACGCTGGAAGAAGCATACCGCCGCATCCTGATGGATTGGGGCGGGCTCACGCGCTACGGCAGCGAGAATGCCGAGTTGCGGCAGAAGCCGGAAGCGGTTTTTCTTGGTGACGAGATCACTGAGCATTGGGGCTCCGGCAAAGCGCAGTTCTTTCCCGGCAAGTCTTACTTGAATCGAGGCATCACGCGGCAAACCGCCGCGCAGATGCTGGTGCGATTCCGGCAGGATGTGATCTCGCTAAAGCCGAAGGTCGTCGTGATTCAGGCGGGGACCAACGACATTGCGAGCGTGATGGGCCCATCCACCGAAGGCACGATGGCCGAACATTTCATGTCGATGACGGAGTTGGCGAAGGCGAACGGCATCCGCGTGGTGCTTGCTTCTGTCACGCCGGTTTGCGATTGCTTCCAGAAGATGAGTCATCGCCGTCCGGCGGGGAAGATCATCAGCCTGAACGGATGGCTGAAGGGGTACGCGGAACAGAGCGGCTCGGTCTACCTCGATTACCATTCGGCATTGGTGGAAGGCCGCGCGATGAAGCAGGAGTTCACCGTCGACGGCCTGATTCCGAATGACGCCGGGTACCAGAAGATGGCCCCGCTGGCGGAGAAAGCGATCGCGGCGGCGCTATCGAAATAGACTATTTTACAGTTCCAACGAACATCTCCTTGGCACGATTGTATCGGATGGTGAATTCCACGTTGTCACCATTGTTGTAGCTGATTTCGTACTTCCAATAACCCGGCCGAAGAGGTTTCTGAAACAGAAAACGATCAAGCCACAACAATCCAGGGTTGTGGTCGTAGTGTTTGCCCTTTACGTGGATTGGGAACTGAATGACGCGATCACGACGTTCGCTGTATCCAATTAATTGCGTTTGGAGTTCGGAGCAACTGTGCGCATCGAACAACGCAAATTCCAGTGCTTTCCCATCTCCGTTGTAATCCTTCAAGTCAAGGATCACCGGTCTTCCCTCCGCGCCCTTAAACGGCGGATCAACGCGATAGTATGACCGGTGAATCCAGTATGGGATGTCAAGTTCGTCCTTCCATCCGCCGGTCAGCTCGGTCTTAATCTCTACAGTGTTGACGATAGTTTTGGTGACCGTATTTGTGAGCGATACTCTGGCCGGGCCACGATAGAACGAGCCGCGGGTTTCATCCGGGCACGTATACGGCTCATTCTCGTCGTGCCATGGGTGTTTCTGCGGGTTGATCATCCACAGAATCAGCGCCCGGTTCGCGCGAGCCAATTTTGGCAGCTCACAAACCTCCAGGACGTTTGCACCCCGCGGTAAGTCTACTACCTGCGCGAATACGACACCGGAAGCCAAAACAATCGCAACTGCGAAGTTATGGGCGACCATGTTTTCAGTCTACGGAATGCGTATGGTGATTGGCACCGGTCCATAGAGTACGCGCCGTGTCGAGGCATCCACTAATGACAGAGTAGCTGGCGTGCTCGTTCTGAAGAAGCTGGACCAATCGGTGGGGGCAATCCGGCAGCCTTTCGAGTCGACTGTAACCGCACGACAGACCTCCCACGACTTGCCGCCCGCTTGCATTTGCACGATCGCCATTTGGTTGGCGAGCGGCGTCCCAGTGAAATTCCATGTAATGTTCAGAACTGCCTTGTTGGCATATATGGAATTGGCTACCGGTGAAAAGCCGGTGATCGCCAGAGGCGCTGTCTGCTGACCTGGCACCGACAGGACGCTTCGCGCCGGGCTGCTGGCGCCTCCCGGGCCCACAACCGCTGGATTGATCAGGTTCCTCGCGAGCATGGCCGGGTTCGCGAAGGTGCCGCCGTTGTTCGTCAATAATCCAGCCCCATCCGAGGTGAGCAATCGGAAAACGGATGAAGCGGTGGATGCGGACATAACTTGTAGATTGCCGCCACCCTGCGCGACCACGTTCCCGCCGCCCTGCGCGACCACGTTCCCTCCACCCTGCGCGACCACGTTCCCGCCGCCCTGCGCGACGACTTGCCCTCCGGCAACAATCTGCAAGTTCCCCCCGCCTTGCGCAACCACCGTGACCGGATTGCCGCGATTGTCCACCAGGATTCCGCTAAGGTTGCTGCCACCGGTTGACACAAGTGTGATCGGCACCCCACCCAGCGTTGCCGCGTAGTTGCCTCCTCCCGCGGCCACGACGTTGCCACCGCCCTGGGCGACGACGTTGCCGCCACCCTGCGCAACAACGCCGCTGATGAAGTAGAACCCCGTGGTTAACGAAATCGGATTGCGCGCGGAGTCCAGAATGCGTCCATAGCTATCGATACCGGAGAGCGGCCACACCGGTTTGACGGTCCCGCCGCCACTGATTCCAAGGTTCCCCAACGATTGGGCGCGCGGCAGCGTGATCCTGCTCTGATAGTTCGGTGCGATGATCTTTCCGCTGCACAAATCCATCATGCTCAAGTAGACGTTGGCGTCGCTTGTCAGGCTGCGGCTCCAATCGCCCATGTTGAACGTGAGAGATCTCGCGCTCAGATTCATGATGCGCGCAAGTTTGTAGCTGTCGTTCGCCCGGATAGGGCCGCCCGTCATCACCAGATCGACTCCGCTGCCGCAGTTGGTTGGGGTCCCGCTATACGACCAGGTGACGGTCGCCTGCCCTCCACTCGCAAGCTGGCCAGGCCCTGTGATCTGCGCTTGAACCGATGCCACGCTGGGGGTGGACACCGCCGGCGTATTGGTGATTTTCGAGAGCAGCTGCGGAAAGTTACTCCAGCTTCCATACACCGAGTAGTTGCAGCCGTCGCGGGTGCTCATGGGGCCCTCGGGACCTGCTTGGGTCGGCGCGTGGCCGTTGATCAAACGGCCGGCTTTGAGAAACGCCTGTGCAATCCAAGGGTCGGAACAGACGAGGGAAGCTCTCACCAGGTCCGGCAGGCTACCGGCTGTGAAGTCACCACCCGCATAGCGGTTCGGGTTGCACTCTGTCGCGGTTGGATTGCGGCGGAGCGCACTCTGAAATGCGGCGTTGATCATGTTGTTTCTGGGGTCTGCACCGCTGCATTGGGCGCTGGCGAGATTCGCGCCGGATGTCAAGGCGGCCAGCAGGCTGATCGCCGAAAGTAGCAGGGACTTCGTCGTCATATTATTCTCCTCAATCCGGCACGCAAGATGCGGTGGAAAAAAGGCTCATAATATCATTCTTGAATGACTTTAGCGATCCAGGCGCGCCAGCACGCCTTTGGCGTCCAGACTGGCCGGAAGCGTTGCCTTGTATGTGGTGCTCACAACAGGTACGTCCAGAACCGCAACGGGAATGCTTTCCGCAGGCCACGAAAGGAACACGACGTATCGCCGCCCTGCCGGCAGCATGTTGTTGCGATTCGTAGTGAGTGTCACTTCGTTTCGGCCGGTCTGAACGGGCAGCCCCGTTACCGCGCCCTCAGGCAACGGAGCGTTGTGCGTGTACTTGCGAGCCGCGTCCGCGGGCACAATCACAAACCCGCTAGAGCCATCGATGGAGCGCGTGAATTCGAGCTTGATCTCCAACCCAACGGAAGCGACGCCCGATTCAGCGTGCCGCGCAGCACAGCCCTGACAGGTCCAGGTGACTATGTGACGCTTGCCGCGGTAGTCGTAAGAGAACCGGAATGATTCGGGACCGAGAATCTGGCCGCTCCCCCACAGTTGTGGTTCGGAGAGGAATAGCCTGCCGCGGCGGACGCTCCATTGCCCAAAGGTGGAAGAAAATTTGTATGTTCCATCCGCGTTCAGAACAAGAGCCGGCGTGCCAGTGCAGGATCCTCCCGCGCCGGCAACATTGTATGCCGAACATCTGTACTTACCAGGAGCAACGGTGGTTCCCTGCGAATACGCAGGGATGGAGAGAGTGAGAAGCACCACCGGAAAGAAAACAGCGTAATCCATTGGCATCCCCTTTCTACCAACATAGTGCGCCTGTGCAAGGCCGGGAACAAGGCTTTTCTTTCCGTACCTCACTCTGGGATAGGCGGGAGTATAATCTCCTGGATGATGCACACGTTTGCAGTCCCGTTCGGAATTCTGTTTTGCGCGGCGCTTTCGTTCGCGCAAAACTTCGTCAGCCTGATGCCGAAGAAGAATCTATCAGAGCATTGGACGGTGGAGGGCAAGACTCCTGCTGAAGCGTGGACCTTTCGTGACGGAACGATCGCGTGCAGCGGACAGCCGTACGGGTTTCTGCGCAGCAAGAAGGTCTATCGCAATTTTGTTCTGCGGGCCGAATGGCGATTTCAGGAAGGATGGGAGCCGAAAAAAGGCGGCAATGAATGGCCGAATGCGGGCTTCTTCATTTACGCCGGACCGATTGTGGACGGGTGGCCTACTTCTCTTGAGGTACAAGGCTACTTCGGTGAGGCGGGCAGCCTGTTCGGAGTTCGTGGGGGAAAGATCACCGGTGCGAAACGCGGTCCGTTCGTGAAAGAGCGGCCTGCTTTCGGAGCATGGGACAAGTACGAGATCACGTCGCGCGATGGCAAGGTGAGTGTTGTTCTGAACGGGGTTCTGGTCAATGAAGGAACGGACGCCCAACCGCGGGAGGGCAACGTGTGTCTGCAATCGGAGGGCTGGCCCGTCTACTACCGGAACGTCGCCGTTAAGCAGCTGCCTTGAATGACGGAAGTGCTGGATGTTTACTGTTGTCGATTCCAGGCTCCGCCTCAATGGAACCCGAAGTTTGAGAACATGGGGAATAGGGAGGTACAAATCACTTCCCATGCCCGGGTGGCGAAATCGGCAGACGCAAAGGACTTAAAATCCTTTTTCCGGAAACGGGAGTGCGGGTTCAAGTCCCGCCCCGGGCACCAATCGTCAAGCACCGGCGTCAAGACGTCACAACGTTATAATGACGTTATGCCACAGGCCAAGCGCGCGACCGTCTATTTTGAACCGGGTTTGCACAAAGCCCTCCGCATAAAAGCGGCCCATACCGACCAGAGTCTCTCGGAGTTGGTGAATGTGTCTGTGCGCCGGATGCTCGTCGAGGACGCCGAAGATCTTGCCGCTTTTGAGCGCCGTGCGAAGGAGCCCGCACTGTCTTTCGAGGAAGTTCTCAAGGACATGAAACGGCGTGGCAAACTATAGCGTTCTGATCAAGGCTTCGGCGGCCAAAGAGTTGGAAGCTACGCCGAAGAAGGATCGGGAACGGCTCGCCGCGAGGATGCGCGGCTTGGCGGCAAATCCACGTCCAATTGGATCGGAAAAACCTTCCGGCGAAGGGAAGTTTCGTGTCCGCCAAGGCGACTACAGAGTCCTTTACCTAATCGAAGACGCCAACTCGACAATCACGATAGTGAAAATCGGTCATCGCCGGGAAGTCTACCGGAATTGAGTGTGGAGATTTGTGGCTACTCTTTTCCGGCGATCCCCAACGCGCGCATTTTGCGATAGAGATTGCTGCGCTCCAGCCCAAGCAATTCCGCGGCTCGCGACACGTTGCCTTTAGTGTCTTCTAGTTTCTTGAGAATGAAGTCGCGCTCGGCGGCTTCTTTCACTTCATGCAGGCTTCCGAATGTGTCCATGCGCTCAAACACGGCGCGCTTGGCCGGATGAATGGGAATATGTTTCGCGTCGACGCGCTGCTGCGTGCTCATGATGACAATCCGTTCCATCAGGTTCTTCAATTCGCGAACGTTGCCCGGCCAGTGATACTCTTCCAGGACGCTGTAGGCTTCGGGCGTCAATTCCTTCGGCTTGCGGCCATAGGCTTTGGAAAACTGGTTGAGGAAACGATCCGCCATCGGGCGGATGTCCTGAATGCGCTCGCGCAGCGGAGGCACGTTGAACGGAATGACATTCAGACGGTAGAACAAATCCTCGCGAAAATTTCCGCGCTCAATCTCCTGCTCCAGGTTCTTGTTGGTGGCGGCCACAACGCGCGCGTCCACCTGTACGAATTCCGCCGCGCCCAACGGCTCAAAGCGCTGTTCATCCAAGGCGCGCAGCACTTTCGCCTGCGTTTTCAGGCTCATGTCGCCCACTTCGTCCAGGAACAGAGTGCCGCCGTGCGCTTTCTCAAATTTTCCAATTTTGTCTTCCAATGCTCCCGGGAACGCGCCTTTGCGATGGCCGAACAGCTCGCTCTCAATCATGTCTTCGGGAATGGTGGCGCAGTTAACCTCAATGAACGGCTCCGCGGCGCGCTGGCTTGAAGTGTGAATGGCGCGGGCCACCAGTTCCTTGCCCGTGCCGCTTTCCCCGTAAATCAACACCCGTCCGTTGGTGCCGGCCATCAATTGCAGTTGCTGGCGTAGCGCCTTCATCGGAACGCTGTCCCCGATGATCTCCTGATATTGGCCCGTCGCCTCCTTGAGCCGCTGCAACTCCATTTCCAGCTTGCGCTGCTGCACCGCGTTCTTCACCGTCACGGTGATCTTCTGAATGGTCAGAGGCTTTTCCAGAAAATCGAACGCGCCCTGCTTGGTGGCCTTCACCGCCGTCTCGATATTTCCGTGTCCGGAGATCATGACCACCATCGGCCTGTCTTCCAGCGCGATTTCCTGAATCGCCGTCAACGCTTGCAACCCATCCATTCCGGGAAGCCAGATGTCCATGAGCACGACTTCATAGGAGTTGCGGCCCAGTTCCAGGAGGCCATCTTCCGCGGAGCCCGCAACGGCAACGGTGTAGCCTTCATCTTCCAGAACGCCGCGCAAAGACTGCCGGATGCCGGGCTCGTCGTCCACCACCAGAATCCGTTCATGTTTCATGCGCCGGCCTCAGCCAGGCGCGGCTCCGGCTCCGCAGTCACAATGGCGGGAATCTCGACAATGAACCTGGCTCCCGCGGGCACGTTGTCTTCCACGCGAATCTGAGCGCCGTGCTCGGCCAGGATGTGGTTGACGATGGCGAGCCCAAGGCCAGTTCCCCGGTCCTTCGTGGAGAAGTACGGCAGAAAGAGTTTTTCCCGATCTTCCGGCGACACGCCGTGGCCCGTATCGGAAACAATCAACTCCGCCATCTCCGGACTCAACGAGCGCGTCACCACGGACACGCGCCGGACCAGGCTATCCTGCATCGCTTCCGCGGCATTGTCCACAAGATTCACCACCACTCTCTTGAACTGCTCGCGATCCAAATTCACGGGTGGCAGGCGGCTTCCCAAATCCATGTGCACGGAAATGCCGTCCAGTCTGTCGCGAAAGACCGCCATGGCATTTTCCACTACCTCGTTCAGGTCGCACGGCGAAGGCTGGGCCGCCGGGAATCGGGCGAATTGTGAGAACTCATCCACCAGCGTCTTCACCGATTCCACTTCTCCCAGGATGGTCTGGCAGCATTCCCGCATGATGCGGCTTGTCTCCGGCGAAATGCCGGAGCGCTCCAGTTGATGCATCACGCGCTCCGCCGACAAGGCGATGGGAGTCAACGGGTTCTTGATTTCGTGGGCAATGCGGCGGGCCACCTCATGCCATGCGGCAGCCTTCTGCGCCCGAAGCAGCTCGCTGGTGTCTTCTATGACCAGAACGAAGCCGGCGTTCCCCTTCTCTTCCAGAGCCGCCACGGTTACCGCCAAGTGGATGGTTTGCCGGTCCAATTCAAAATCCAGTTGACGCGAAGCAATCCCGGTGCGGCGCGCGCGCTTCATAAGATACAGAATCTCTTTGGCCTCGTCCGGCGGAAGAATCTGACCGATGGAATCGGCGCTTTGAACCTTGACGGATGGGAAAATCTGAAGCAGGGCCTGATTGTAACGCTGGACCTTGCCTTCCGGCGACAAGGAAACGACGCCGGTGGGAATGCTCTCGAGAATCGCTTCCGTGAATCTTCGACGCCGTTCCAGCTCTTTGCTGTTTGTGTCCAGGTCCTGCGTCATTTGATTGAAGGCGCGCACCAGCGTACCCAGTTCGTCCATTGCGGAAGCGGAGATGCGATAGCCGAGATTGCCGCGCCTTATCTCGTCGGCGGCCACCAGAATTGCGGAGATCGGATCGCTGATCTGGCGCGCAAGCAACTGGGCAACCCAGGTGGCGACAAACAGGATGAACAACGTGATCAGGAACAGCAGCAGCAAATAAAGGTTGCGAACCTCTTTCCGCTGCGCGCCCATCTCGTCGTACTCGGCGACGTTACGGTTGATCTCCTGTTGCCTGGCGGCCAAGTCTAAAGGCATCGCAAGCCGGACGAAGAGTAGGGAATCCCTTCCAAGCGGTGTTTTTCCTACTACGGTTCGCGGTGAGGAGGCCTTTTGTGGAACACAGACCTCACTTCGTTTGCCGTCCTTACTTTCCGCCCACGCCGCTACCACCTTGTGTTTGACGCAAACCTCCTGCCGCCCTGGTCCGTCTTGCAGTTTCCCCAGCATCTCCGCCAGCACTTCGGCGCGAGTCTGCGTCTCCCGCTCCATGGCAACCCCCATTTCGATGAGGCTCCAACGGATGTTGCTCACGGGACGGTTAAACCAAGTCACCAGGTTGTAGTTGAGGAGGGAAACGCTGAACAGAACCAGGAATAAGACAGGCATGAAGCTCAGAGCCAGCGCGCCAAACACCAGCCGGGAGCGGATACGGGAACCCTCGCGATGGCGCTGCCTCTCCACATAGAGTTTGAGCCCTGTGCGGAAAAGCAGAAATCCCAACGCTACGGTGAGCAGGAATACGAAGATGGAAACGGCCCACAGAACGTACGTCTGTGGCGTTGTGGTGGGTCCGAACTCGCCAAAGCTGAACGAACTCTGCCAGACTACCAGCGTCACCAGCATCGCCAGTAGAACCAGCAGAGCGCTGAATACCAGGCGCTTCCTCATTTTGCCGCAGGCCTCAGCTTGATTATACGGTAATGGGCGATTTTGCCCTCGGGGACGCGGCCGGGCTAACGCCCGCTATTCCGGTCCGGAGCCGCTGGTGCGGAACTCGTACTGCTGAATCTCCATGGCCACTCTGCCTTCGTCGAAGCGCACGATGCGGCCGCGGGCGACCAGTTTCAACGCGCACTTTTCATTGAGCTGCGCGGGCCAGTTGATAGCCACTTCCAGCCTTCGTCCGGGCAGCAGCATTCTATCGGTTATGAACAGAACACCGGCGCTGCTAATGTTAACAGTCTTTCCAATGCCATTTGCCAAGCCATCTTTCTTGCTCAGCATCTTGAATCTCATTTCCCGCTCGATGGGGAATCTGTCTGCGGTTCGTCTCTCCGCCGGCGGCTTTTCAAACGCGGTCTGCATAATCCTCCAAAACCAATCTGCCCTTAATGCTTTCATAGGATGACTCCCTTAGCCTGATGCGGCAATGGTGCTTTGGGTGGATTCTGGCTAGTACCTGGTTACAGTCCGTTTGGGCAATCCATTTCCAGACGCGATATGATGGCTGCTATGTTCAAGACAACATTGACCGTTCTTTGGGTTTCGTTGACCCTTCTCGCCTCCCTTGCGGCGGCGCAAAAACGTGTGGTTGCCCCTCCTGGCGAGGCCGCAAACAGGCCTTTCAGTGCTGCCTTGATGGTAGGGGACACCCTTTACGTCTCAGGAATGGTAGGGCGAACACCTGATGGCAAGGTCCCCGACAACTTTGAAGACGAAGTAAAGCAGACGCTAGAAAATATCGGCGTCGTTCTGAAAGCGGGAGGCCTTAGCTTCGCCGATGCCGTCGCCGTCCAGGTTTATCTAACCGATATGACCCTGTTTGAAAGAATGAATGGCGTCTACGTAAAGTACTTCCCGGAGCCTCGTCCTACTCGAACCACGGTGGGAGTGGCGAAGTTGGTGGGGACATACAAGATAGAGATCACCGTTACGGCCCGCGACGCCTCAGCAGTTGTGAAACCCAAGAAAAAGAAGAAGAAGTAGTTCCTCATGCAACGGCGTAACTTTATCGCCTCCACCGCGACCGGCGCGATGGTCTCCAGTCAAATTGCGCTCACGCAGAATCAACCGCAAGCGAAGTGGAACATCCTGGTGCTGGTTTCCGATACCACACGCAAGGGCTTTCTGGAACCATACGGCAACAAGACGGTGAAGACCCCGTCTTTGGCCCGGCTGGCGGCGGAAAGCGCGGTTTTTGACAATGCCAGGCCGGAATGCTTGCCGACCATACCGACGCGCAGGACCTTGCATTCCGGCCGGCGCGTTTTTCCTTTTCGCAACTATCAGCCTGTGCCCTGGGACAACGTGACCATGCCTGGCTGGCAGCCCATGTCGCCGTCGGAGGATACCGTTGCCGAGGCGCTTTCCCGCGCCGGTTACCACACTGGCTTCTACGCGGACGTCCCGCATTACACGGTTCCAGGAATGAACTTCACGCGCGGCTTCCAGCAGTGGGATTACATTCGCGGAAACGCCGAAGACCGGTATCGAAGTGCCGCTCCCTACGACAAGAAAAGGTTGAGCGAACGTTATGCGAGCGGGCGCGCCCCCGCGCACGTTGCCAATCTGGGAGGGTTCGAGCCGGACGAAATGGATTTCGCCACGCCGCGAACTTTTTCTGCCGCCATGAAGTTTCTGGATGAGAACCGGACGAATCCGCAGCCGTTCTATTTGTACGTGGATACTTTTCATCCCCACGAAACCTGGGAAGCCCCGCGCAAGTATTACGATCTCTATCGCGACCCGGCTTACAAGGGCAAGACCTACCTTACATTGCCATACAACACATTGGCCGCCATGCCCGTGCCGGAGGATGCCATTCAAAATGCCCGCGCTCACTACTCCGGACTCATCACCATGGTGGACACGTGGATCGGGCGATTGCTGGCGAAGTTGAAAGAAACAGGAAAGGACGAAAACACGTTGATCCTGTATGTCAGCGATCATGGAACTAATTTCGCCGACAACCCGGAACGCGTGATGGGCAAGCCCTCCGGCGCAATGTATCCGGGCACCATGGATGTGCCGCTGATGGTGCGTCACCCACATCGCAAGGGAGCCGGCAAACGCTTTCGCGAATTCGTCTACACGCTGGACATTCCGGCAACCGTCTGCGCCGCGGCCGGAGCAGCGCCGCGCGAAGGCGTGGACGGAAAGAATCTTCTGGCGTTGATGGATGGCGGCGGTTTCGCGCCACGCGACTACCAAACCTGCCGTTATGCGGGCTCGGTGTTTTGCACCGACGGCAAGAGCTGGTTCTTCTCCAACATCCACTGGGAGAACATGCGCCTCTTCGATCTCGAATCCAGCAACCCGTTCGCGAAAAATGTTGCGTCGCAGGCCGGCGAGCGCGTCGCGCTGGCAAAGAAGCGGATACTCGAAGATGCCGGGGGCGCCTTGCCGGTATATCCGTTAATCGCGGCAGACCGTGTTAAGGGAATGATTTAGGCTTACGCGTCGATGGAGACGATGTGGACTCGGGTGGTGCGATGAATTGCTGACGAGAGCTTTTCGGATGTGACCAGCTCTTCACATCCGCTAAGTTCGGCGACCACTACGTGTATTGCGTCAACCCGCGAGAGGCCTGTCCTGCAGGCTTCTTGGAAAGCGCTCTCCAGATGTACTTTGTCGAATGGGATCCAGATGGTCACGCGCGAAAAAAACTGCTCGTAAAAATGTACCTCTTCTTCCCGTCCGAAAAATGTAGGTTTCGGAACGGTTTCACTTCTGACATAATCGCTCGACACAAAGTCGCGAGTCGTATTATCGGTGATAATTTTCAACGCCCGGTCTGCGAGTTGTCCACTCCCTCGGGCAGCAGCAATTAGTACTCCAGAATCGATGTAGGTGCGTATCAAGCCTCTTGCTCAATCTTTTGACCTTTCCGGTCTCGGATTTCCCGGCGCAGCTCCTCATCCGTCAGCAGTGGGATGCCGGCCGCAATTATGGCTTCTCGGAGCATCGTGAAGGTCTCCACGGGGCTGACGTGCAATGGAGTATTGGTGTCGATCGTAAAGGTTATGTTCCGCAGTTTCGATGTATCCACAGGTTCACTTCCCAAGGTGAACGTACCGACCGCGATAACGCTCAGTGCCAGCCCCCTTCTCAGTCCCTGGTTGTCGGGCACGAATGCGCAAGGAAACGAGACACTATCGAAGTTAGCTTTCGGCGCGGGCAACTGATTGTCGGCACCAATGGTTCCGTGGGCCAATGTATAGTTCCGCGTTTCGATGTCAATCTCGATCTTCATGATGGATACTCCGGGTTGATGTCACCAGCATAATAGTGTTTTCGACGAATCCACTTAAAACCCTCGTGTTTCGTAATCGCTGCGATCTCGATGGGGCCGCCTACTGATGGCGCACCTGGTTTGAACCGAGAAAACATGATTGCGGAATGGACGAGCCATTCCGCGAGATCGATAGCGTCCTGGATTGGCATCGGAGCAAACACAATTGAAGCCTGCAGCGTGTTGCGGAACATCGTAACAAGCTGCTGGACAGCCTCCGTCTGCTTCACGACGGACTCTAACACCTTCGGGAGGGCTTCGCTGAAGCCGAGAACGATTCTCGATATTGCGTCGCCTTCTCCGCCCCAGGTGATGCCCACTTCGTCCGGCTTGCGAAGCTGTAGGGGAGGTTTTGCTTCGCCGTTCTCTATCTGAATCATCCAGCCTTCGCCTAGGCTACTGTTAATACCCGAGTTCTCCTTCGAGTATCCCCCGAGCAGGACGCCAAGGTCTGTCTTCCTCATGTTGGCGGGCGGTGCTGGAAGCGCGCGCACGTGTTCCATAAGAAAAGCCGTAAGGGCCTCCGCAACGCCCTCCATCGTGTAGGATTCCCTATGGAACGTCGTTCCGGCGCCACACGCCAGTAGGGCTCGAAAGTCCTTGAGGAGAGTTGAGATCGACGCGCTGCCAATACTGCCCGCGCCATATGCGACGCAGCCGATGGGTTCGCCCTTGAATAGATTGGCAACCTTGTTGGCGTTGTTATAAACGTTCAATGCAGTTGCGCCGCCGGCAATCGGTGCTGTCGTGAGCGTGAGGGTGGAAGCGCTATCGGCTGCCAGCACGATGCCATCGTGAACTTGAATGATAAGTCCTATGCTCATGAGATCGAAGCCTGTTTGCCTATTCGTAGACCGGCGATTCGACACCGACTTTCTTCATCTTACCGGATTGAGCAGGGCGTACACCATGTTACGCTAGCCATTGCAATTACTAGCCTCCGCTGAAACAAGGACTCACACTTGCCTGTAGAAAAAATCCTGGGCGGGATCTCGCGCTTCCAAAAGAATGTCTACCCGCGGCACCAGGAACTTTTTGAAAAACTGGCTTTGGGGCAGCGCCCCGATGTGCTCTTCATCACCTGCGCCGATTCGCGGATCGACCCCTGTCTTTTGACGCAATCCCATCCCGGCGAGTTGTTTATCTGCCGCGTGATTGGCAATATTGTTCCGCCGTATCCCGATGCCCTGGGCGGTGTTTCAGCCACCGTGGAATACGCCGTAGGCGTGCTGCGCGTGTCGTATGTAATCGTGTGCGGCCACACCGACTGCGGAGTCATGAAGGGCGCTCTCAATCCGGAGGCGCTGGAGAATTATCCGAATGTCACCGCGTGGCTGCGTTACGCCGGAGTGGAACATCGCGAGCCTGACCCGAGCGCCGCAACCATTCTCGCGCTGACGGAGCGAAATGTGGCGGCGCAAATGAACAATTTACGCTCACATCCCACCGTGGCCGCGCGGCTGGACGAAGGCGACCTTTCTTTGCACGGCTGGGTTTATCACATCGGCCCGGGATTGGTGACCGCCCTTGATGAAAAGACCGGAAAGTTCCAGCCGTTGGCGTGAGCGCGTTACTTCGGCGATTTTTTTAGCGTCAGAGCGACGGACCCTCCGCCCTGGCTCCATTCGCCCACCAACTGCGTGGCCTCTTTGTTCAAAGTTCCCTTGAAGGAGCCGTTGGCAATTCGCAGTTGGAATTCCACAGCGGATCCCTTCTGCGAGACGTCCGTCAGCGGCAGTTCTTTTGCATTCTGGTCGGGGCTATCCAGCGTTGCCTGGACTGTCTTATCCGGTTGATTCCGGAAATGTACAACCAGCCTGAGCGCGCCATTGGGCGTATCGATAGAGCCTTCCCAGTTTCCTTCCAGTTCTCCGGAGACGGCGGGGCTTGACTTCGGAATCTCGATCTTTGCTTCGCCGGTGCGTTTCAGTGCGGACGTGACCGACCCGCCGGGAGTATTGAGGGTGCAGGTCATCGAAGCGGGGTTTTCCACAGTGCAGTCAAAGCTGGGAGCGGTGGCGCCGCCGGCGGCGATGCGGAATTTCACGTTCTTGTCTTCCACGCTGATTCCGGCAAGCGGTATGTTTCGAACGTTCTGGGTGATTTGGGAAAACGCGCCGATCCACGCGCCCGCATCATTTTTGGCCAGGTCCACGGCAATTTGGAACTCGCGGTCCGGCACCTGAACGGTACCTTCCCAATGTCCGGTTTGTGCAATGGCAGTAGAGAGAAAAGCGCTACAGACCAGTAGCGCCGCACGCAGTAGAGAGAGCATATCCGAGGAGACGTGTTTCGCGCGTAAAGGGTTCAATGGTTCTACTTTGGCCAAAGCCATCCGAACGTGCCTGCCGTGAGCAGGGCGTAGATCAACCCGTCGATGGTCGATTTGATGGTTGTAAGCCACGCACGGCGGTACCAGATGGACATCTGCCAGAGTGCAAGCGCATATCCGGCGAAGGCAGTGACTCCGGCGAAACGGAAAACGCGCAGGTACGGAGCACCGGCGGGTAAGGCGCGGCCGGCGACATAAGCGGCGAAAATACCCACAACAGCGCAATAAACGAACCAAAGAATAAGATTTCTCCCCATGGACATGGGACCGTTTGGCATGACGGTGAACATCATGACCGGCCCCTGCTTCACCTTCTCGATGAACTCGGGAGTCCCCATTTCCTTATGGCTCGAAGGGCGCGGAACCATGTAATCGCCGGGCGGGATCGCAAGGGGTTGCAAGGCGCGCCTCACCGCTTCTTCATCAGGCATCTTCGGATAATCGCCCTTGTGCCAAGGCAAGACGGTGTGAATGATAGAGCTGACGACGAAGACGATCACCGCCGAGAGCAGGATGGGGAGCCACAGCAAATTCAGTTCGGTCACTAAGAACCTCCAATTCCTGGCCAGTATACCGCGATGGCAAATCAAAAGATCCGGCATGCTGAAAGCCGCTACACTGGAATTTGAGGCACTCGCTCCCAACGCTGATCCTGTGCGCCGCCCAGGCGTTCGCCCTGGATGTTTCCACGTTGAAGCCGCAAGGGTATGTGAGCGATTTTGCCGGTGTGATCGACCCAGCCAGCCGCGTGCAACTGAACTGGTACGGGGGACGCGTCCAGCAGCTTACCGGCGCGCAGATCGCCATCGTCACGCTGGGATCGTTGGAAGGCGAAATCATTGAAGATGTCGCCAACAAACTGTACCGGACGTGGGGTGTAGGCGCGAAGGGAGCAAACGAAGGCGTGCTTCTGTTGTTCGCCGTCAACGACCGCAGAATGAGGATGGAGGTCGGCTACGGTCTGGAAGGCATCTTTCCCGACGGATACTCCGGTCAATTGCTCGACCACATGCGCCCGCTGTTGAGGGAGCGGCACTACGGCGCGGCGTTGGTGGAGGCCACCCAGGAAATGGGGGCGGCCATTGCCAAATCGAAAAACGTCAGCCTCGACGCGCGCATTCCTCCGGCACGAGTGAAGAAGGCGCGTGCTCCCATGTTTCCGGCCCTGCTGGTTCCATTCGGATTCATCATCCTGCTACTTTGGTTGTTTGGCCGCGCGCGCAGGCGCTACGGATCGAGTTATGGCTCCGGCCCCTCGTTTTTCCCCGGCATGGGAGGCGGTTGGGGAGGCGGCGGCGGGCATGGCGGAGGAGGTTTCGGAGGTTACGATTCCTCCGACAGCTTCGGTGGATTCGGTGGCGGCGATTCCGGCGGCGGAGGCTCGTCCAGCGATTGGTAAGGAATTATGCAAGACTTGCTTGACCAACTTCGAGACCGCCTCAACAAGACCTTCGGCGATCGTCTTGTCTCGGTCATTCTCTACGGTTCCGCCGCTTCCAGCGACTATAGCGGTAGCCACTCCGATCTGAACATCCTTTGCGTACTGACGCAGGTAACCATTCGCGAGTTGAGTGATTCCGAGCCGATTTTTCATTGGTGGCGCAAGAAAGGAAATCCTTCGCCGCTCTTGCTGAGCGAGGAGGAAGTCGCCGGATCAACCGATTGCTTCGCCATTGAGTTTCATGATATGCGCGAGCGGCGCAAAGTGCTGGCCGGCAAGGACGTCATTGAAGGGTTGGCAATCGATCAGTCTTTCTACCGCGCGCGCGTCGAGCACGAGTTGCGTTCCAAGCTATTGAGGCTGCGGCAGAAGGCGGCGGGGGTGATGCAGGACGGCGACCTGCTTTGCCGATTGCTGGCCGATTCGGTTTCGACATTTCTCGTGCTGTTCCGGCACGCACTCCTCCTGGCCGGTCATCCGGCCCCCATGGCCAAGGCGGAAATCGTGCAAGAGGCGGCGCGGAATTTTGGCGTCGATGCCAGGACCTTTCAGCAGGTGCTGGATCTGCGCGAAGAGAAACTCAAGCCGAAATCGATCAACGCCGGGGAATTGCTGGAGCGCTGCCTGAAGCAGATTGAAATGGTCATCCGGACTGTGGATGCCCTGGAAAAATGAGATTCTGAAAGAGAGAGGGAATTGCATGAAAGTCGTCTTAATCGTATTGCTTGTGCTGTTTCTTGTGGTTGCCATGTTCGGCATGAAGCTGATGTCCACTCGAAACGATCTGGTGACCCAGAGAGAGAGCATCAATGGAGCGTGGGCACAGGTGGACGTCGTACTGCAGCGCCGCGCGGACCTGATTCCGAACCTGGTGGAGACCGTGAAGGGTTTTTCCAAACAGGAGCAGGGAATTATCGACTCCGTTACAAAAGCCCGCTCGTCGCTGCTTGGTGCGCGTTCGCCGCAAGAGAAGATCCAGGCGAATGGACAGCTGGATGGCGCATTGGGCCGCTTGCTGGTGATGGTGGAAAACTATCCCAATATCAAGTCGAACGAGCAGTACATCAATTTGCAGCGTGAACTCGCCGGAACCGAAAACCGTATCGCCGTGGAACGGCGCAAGTACAACGAGGCCGTACAGCGATACAATACATCGATTGAGTTGTTCCCGAACAATATTGCTGCATCATTGTTCAACTTCGCCCGCAATGACGCATACTTCAAGACCGACGCCGCCGCACGAAACGCTCCGGCAGTAAAGTTCTAACACCTCCAGGAAATGCCGAATACATACCCGAACTACATCAACGGCGAATGGCGTACGCCCGCCGCCACATTTGAGAACCGCAATCCCGCCAACACGGATGAAGTAGTTGGCCTGTTTGCGCAAGGAACCCCCGCCGATATTCAGGACGCCGCCGCCGCCGCGCAATCCGCTTTGGCGTCGTGGTCCAACATGGCCGCGCCCGCGCGCGGGGCCTTGCTCTTTAAGGTCGCCGATATTCTGGAGCGCAAGTTCGACCAACTGGGCGAAGAGATGACGCGCGAGGAAGGCAAGACGCTGCCCGAAGCGAAGGGCGAGGTGCGCCGCGCCATCAACATCTTCCGCTATTTCGGCGGCGAAGGTTCGCGCATGCCGGGCATGCTGGTCCCTTCCGAACGGGACCGCGTGCACATGTTCGCCCTGCGCAAACCCGTCGGTGTTTGTGGGCTGGTGACGCCTTGGAATTTTCCCATTGCGATTCCGGCGGTGTGCCGAAGGGCGTGGTCAATTTCGTTGCTGGTCCCGGGGGATCGTTGGGCAGCGCCTTGGTGGAAGCTCCATCCATGCGCGCCATTTCGTTTACAGGCTCGTGCGGCGTCGGCAATTGGCTGCACGCGGAAGCGTCAAAGCGGCGCATGCGCATCCAACTCGAAATGGGCGGCAAGAACCCAACCATTGTGCTTGCCGATTGCGATTTCGCTTCGGCCGTCGAGAATGTCGTTAATGCGTCGTTCTTTTCCACGGGCCAAAAATGCACCGCCACCAGCCGCGCCATTGTCGAAGACAGCATCTACGATCGCTTCGTTGCCGCCGTGGTGGAGCGCACGAAAAAGCTCAAAGTCGGCAACGGTTTGGAGCCGGGAATCGACATTGGGCCCGCCATCGATCAAGCCCAGCTCGATACGAACCTGCGTTATATCGAAATCGGACGCAAAGAAGCGGGCGAACCTTTGGTTGGCGGCCATCGCATCACTGGGGGCGCTTACGACAAAGGCTATTTCGTCGCGCCAACCGTATTTGCCAACGTGACCGAATCCATGACCATCGCCCAGGAAGAAATTTTCGGACCGGTGCTGGCAATCATGCGCGCCAAGGATTTCGACGATGCCATGCGCATGGCGAACAATGTTCCGTTTGGTCTTTCCGCGTCGATCCAGTCAACCAACCTGTCGCGCGTCTTCGACTACATCTACAAAATGGAAGCCGGGCTGCTCACCGTCAACTTGCCCAGCGCCGGCGTGGAGTATCAACTACCGTTCGGCGGTACCAAGGATTCCAGCTTCGGGCCAAAGGAACAAGGTCCGGCGGCGATGGAGTTCTACAGCGACTATAAGACGGTCTATCTGAAGTATTAAGGAAAAAGAAACGAATGAAACTGGGTCAGGTTCGCTGGAACGCCAACGTCATCACAGCCGCCATATTCAACAAGGACGGCGCACACCCGATCCCCGACTACACCATGCAGGGGCTGATTGAACGTTCGGAAAAAGAGAATGTGCCGCTGGCGGAGCTGGCGATGAAACATGCGTCGGCGCACGCGGAAAACCTGACGCCGATTCTGCCGATTCACCCGCGAGAAGTGTGGGCTTGCGGTTGCACCTACGAAACGAGCGCAAGTTTCCGCGATGCCGAACACGGAACGCGGGAAGGGTTTTACGCCCACGTCTATCGGGAACCGCGGCCGGAGATCTTTTTTAAGGGCACGGCTCGCGTGTGCGTGGGACCGGACAGGGCAGTCGGCATCCGGTCCGATTCGAAGTTCACCGCGCCGGAACCGGAGCTTGCGGTGATTCTGGGCAGCAAAGGGAAAGTGCTGGGATACACCGTGGCCAACGATGTCTCGGCGTGGGACATCGAACGCGAGAATCCGCTGTATTTGCCGCAATCGAAGGTATACACGGCGTGCTGCGCGCTGGGACCGATGATTGTTACGCCGGATGAGCTTGGCGACCCATACAAACTGGATGTCACTTGCACCATTCGACGCGGCGGGAAAACGATCTTTTCCGGAACCGCGAGCACGGCGCAGCTTCACCGCAAGATTGAAACGCTGGTGGAATACCTGCTTCGCGCCAACCCCGTTCCCGGCGGTTCCGTGCTGCTTACCGGGACCGGGATCATTGTGAAAGAGGATGCCGCGCTCGCCCCGGGCGACGTGTGTTCCATCACCATCGCCGGGATCGGCGAATTGTCGAACCCCTGCGAAATTGTGTAGTTGTGTCCGCTTCCTGGATCGGATAACCTGACCTAAAATAGAAACGATGAAGCGCCTCTTGCTTACTGCGTTTGTGTTTTCCGCTTGCACAGCCGGTGCGCAGCAACTCGCCGACGGGCCGGGCCGCGCGGAATTGGAACGGTTGTGCAAGGGTTGTCATGAAGTGGCCCGCTCGGTTTCCCTGCGTCAGGACCGCGACGGGTGGAACCACACCATGACGAAGATGTCCGCGCTCGGCATGAAGACATCGGATCAGGACTATTCCGCCATACTCGATTATCTGGTGAAGAACTATGCGGCGGACGACATTCCGCGCGTGAACGTCAACAAGGCGTCGGCCATTCAATTGGAAAGCGGGTTGAGCCTGAAGCGGTCACAGGCCGCCGCCATCATTGCCTACCGCGCAAAGAACGGCGACTTCAAATCTATTGACGATTTAAAGAAGGTCCCGCTCATTGAGCCCGAAAAGATCGAATCCAAAAAAGATCGGATTATTTTCTAGATGTTTCTCACACGGTCGATACTTGTTGGATCCGTTGTTTTGGCGTCGTCCTTTGCAGCGTGCACTCGCGCGCCAAAGCCGGCGTATCTGGTCTACGTGACCAATGAAGGCTCGGGCGACATGACGGTGATTGACCCGAATCAGCCGCAGGCGGTGGCAACCATTCCGTTGGGCAAACGGCCGCGCGGCATTCACGCCTCAGGAAGAACCATCTACGTTGCTCTCAGCGGCTCCCCGGCCGCGCCTCCAGGTGTCGATGAGAGTACGCTGCCGCCGCCCGACAAGAGCGCCGATGGCATTGGCGTTGTCGATCTGGCGCAGGGAAAAGTGGTTCGCAAGCTGTTCGGCGGATCGGATCCGGAACAATTCGCGCTCAGCAAGGACGGCAAGTTCCTGTACGTATCGAACGAAGATGCGTCCGGTGTCAGCATTATCGATTTGACGGCAGGGAAGGTGTTGAACACTCTGCCCACTGGCGAAGAACCGGAGGGTGTGACCATCAGCCCGGACGAAAAGTTCGTCTACGTTACGTCCGAGAATGACGGCACGGTGTCCATCATCGACATTGCCGCGGGAAAAGTCGCGAAGACAATCGAGGTGGGAAAGAGGCCGCGCTCCGTTCAATTCCTTCCCGATGGATCGCGCGCCTACGTCACGAACGAAAACGGCGCCAACATCACGGTACTCGATTGCAAGAAGCAGGAGGTCTTGCGCACCATCGCCTTGGAGCCGGGACTGAAACCGATGGGGCAGGCCATGACGAAGGACGGGTCGAAGCTGTATGTCAGCACCGGGCGCGGCAAGAAAGTGTTGGTCATCGATACGGCAACGGAAAAAGTAACGGCGTCCGTGGAAGCCGGGCAGCGGCCGTGGGGCATTGCACTGTCGCCCGACGAAAAATTGCTCTTCACTGCCAACGGCCCTTCCGATGATGTGTCGGTAATCGACTTGGCTACAATGACAGTGGTTCGCAAAATCAAAGCCGGTGAGAAACCTTGGGGTGTGCTCGTACTTGCGCAGTAAGCTGACGTTTTTCTCCGCGGCGATTCTCTTTACGACGAGTTGTTCCGCGCCGCCGCCGAAACCATTGAGTGCACGGCCGGTGGGAAAGCCTGTTTCCATTCCCATTCCGCTGGGTCTTCCACCGCTGCCTGTACCCGCGAACAATCCACCCACGGCGGAGACCATCGCGCTGGGCGAGAAACTCTTCTTCAGTACCTCGCTTTCCGTTGACAACACGATTGCGTGCGCCTCCTGTCATGACCCAGGGAAAGGGTTCTCCGATGGACAACCGGTGTCCACGGGGGTGGGTGGAAAGAAAGGAAATCGCAGCGCTCCCACCGTTTTGAACGCGGCGTACGCGCAGTTTCAATTCTGGGACGGCCGCGTGGACAGCCTGGAAGCGCAGGCCAAGGGGCCGATCGCGAACCCCATCGAGATGGCCCATACACTGGAGGGCGCAGCGAAGAAAGTGGCATTGGACGACGGCCTGAGAAAAATGTTCGAAGCGGGCTTCGGAACCAATTTACAGGGGCAATCCGCGGTGACCATCGAGAGAATCGCCGCCGCCATCGCTTCGTTTGAAAGAACGCTGCTTCGCGGCAATTCTCCTTTCGACCGTTATCAATATGGCGGCGATCAGAAGGCGATGAGCGCGGCCGCAATGCGCGGGCTGGCCGTTTTCCGCGACGCGAAGAAGGGCAATTGCGCCGTCTGCCATACCATCGAGGAAAAGTTTGCGTTGTTCACCGACGACAAGTTTCACAACCTGGGCTCCGGCATGAACGCCGCCGGCGAATTGACTGACATGGGCCGTTTCGCGATTTCCAAGCGTGAAGGCGATCAGGGTGCATTCCGTACCCCAACCCTGCGCAACATCGCCGAGACCGCACCGTACATGCATGACGGCAGTTTGAAGACTCTCAAAGAGGTGGTCGATTTCTATGTCGGCGGTGGAAACGCAAATCCTCATTTAGACAAGGAAATCAAGTCGCTCGATCATCTCACGAAGCAGGAGCGCGCCGATCTGGTGGCATTCATGGAAGCGTTGACAGGAGAGCCTGCCAAATGAGAATGCTGATTGCACTGGCGGTTGTTGCCGTGGGATGCAATCGGAAGCCGGAAACGAAGGCCTCGCCGCAATATTTTCACGTTGACCCGGCCACGGCTTCCAGCGTCAAAGGGAAGGTCCGCTTGGAAGGAAAACGGCCCGCCGCGAAGCGAATCAGGATGGACGCGGAAGAGGCTTGCCAGGCGCTTCACAAGGAACCGGTGTTCGAGGAAAAGGTGTTGGTGACAAAGGATGGCGGTCTCGCGAATGTATTCGTTTACGTCAAGGAAGGGCTGGAGGGAAAAGTGTTTCCGCCGGCGGAGACGGCCGTAGTACTGGAGCAGCGCGGCTGCCAATTTGTTCCGCGCGTGATGGGAATTCGCGCCGCGCAGACTCTCGCCGTAAAAAACAGCGACCCCGTCTCGCACAACATTCACCCGATGCCGAAGAACAATCGCGACTGGAATCAGCAGCAACCGCCGCAAGCGCCGGACTTACAACGCCGTTTCGCCCGCGCCGAAGTGATGATCCCCGTCAAATGCAACGTGCATAACTGGATGCGATCCTACATCGGAGTCTTGGATCATCCGTTCTTCGCCGTCACAGACGCGGACGGCGGTTTTTCCTTGGAGGGCCTCCCGCCCGGCTCGTATACGCTCGCCGCATGGCATGAATCGTTCGGCGAGATCACGCAGCCGCTTGTGGTTGCAAGCAGCGAGCCGCGGTCCACGGAATTTGTTTTTTCGGGGAAGACTCCTTAGTGGACCTCATCTGGCCCTGTCAATAGGCGTCCGAGCGGTGCCTCACTTCATCAATGTGGATTTCTTCAAGACCTGGCACTGGTGTGAAGATGACGCGCCAATCGCCGACGCGAAGACGTCTTCCGGTGAGAGGCGGTTGAAGGCTCTTGACATCGCCTTCACCAATGCGGCTGTAAAGGTCGATAGCTTGAAGGATACGCATTGCAGTCTGACGGTCGATGCGGCGCAGGTCGGCACGCGCCTTTGGCGACCAAACGATCTTCTTGCGCGTCACGCTTGCGAGTCAAATTCGCGCAGAACCTCTTCGTGCGGAATGCCGTCGCCGCGCGCGATAGAAGCTTCAGCCTGGCGAATTGCTTCCTCGTCTTCCCGCGTGACGGGTTCGTCGTCGAGCGGCGCTGTCGCGCATGACAGCCAGACCGGATCGACGAGAAGAGTCTGCATGAAACGCTTCGCCAACGGTATGTCGCTCTCGGGGATGCGTGCAGCAAGTTGGACGAGTTCCTTCTGCTCCTGACTCAGGTTGGCTTCAGTGATATGCATGAGAATCTCCGCGTTGAACTAGAAATTCCAGCGTAACGCAAACTGGATTTGCCGGTTCGTACCGAAGCCGCTGAGCGTAGAGATGGTCCCCAGCGACCTGCCAAATCCCGCCGGAGCATTCAGCGACGCGCCTGGCAAACCGAACTGCGGCGTGTTGAAAAAGTTGAACATCTCCGCGCGGAACTGAACCGCTTGCGCCTCGCGCACGCGGAAACTCTTGAATAAAGAAAAGTCCCAGTTGAACGCGGCGGGGCCGCGAAGGATATTCCTGCCGGCATTGCCGAAGGTGCCCGTGCGCGGCGCGCGGAAGGCGGCGAGGTTGTACTGCGCGCTCGGAATGTCCATCACCTCGGGCCGCACGGCAACTCCGGGAACCAGATCGGCGCGGGCGTTGGCGGTGCCAATCTGCATGGAGTCGCAGCCGCAGGTCACGTTCACGGGGAAGCCGCCGCGCATGACGGTCATGCCGTTCACTTGCCAGCCCGTTCCCACCCACTTGGGCAGCAGCGGAGCTTTGGGCAGCATCCACGAATAATCGAATTGCAGCATGTGCCTTGCATCGTGATCGGAATTGCCGTAACCCTCATGACGATTCTGGTCGTCCTGCGCGGCGGTGCCAAACGAAATGCCTCCCTCGTCCAAGGTATGCGACCACGTGTAGTTCACATTGAACGTCATGCCTCGCGACATCCGCTTGCGAAAACTTGCCTGAAGCGCGTTGTAGTTGGCGTTGATATCGTTGCGGCTCAACGTAATGTTGCCGAACTGTGGATAAGGA
Source organism: Candidatus Solibacter usitatus (assembly GCA_016191645.1). GTDB lineage: Bacteria > Acidobacteriota > Terriglobia > Bryobacterales > Bryobacteraceae > CADEFT01. The sequence continues at coordinate 18,528 of JACPVQ010000257.1, read as the reverse complement.
CGGCGGTTGGTTCCGGGAAACAAACGATTCAGGTTGCGCGGGCCCGTCAGATGCAACGCTCGATTCCCGATGTAACCCACCTGGAACATGGCGCGGAACGGGAGCGCCTGCTGCAGATTGAAATTCCACTGTTCCGTATAGGCGGTGTTCCAGTCGCGTTCCAGTGCCGTGAAACTGGTTACCGATGCGAAATTGCCAATCTGCGGAAACGGGAATCCGGTGAGCGCCGGGAATTGCTGGCGGGTGAGAGAACTAGCCTGCTGCGAAATGTTGTTGGGAACATTCTGCGCCATGGCGGCGTTGAGGCTGGCATAGAATATTCCGAAGCCGCCGCGCACGACGGTGCCGCGGGAAGCGCGCGGCGACCAGGCAAAACCGAAGCGCGGCGCGAAGTTCGTCGTGGGCGGATTCAGAAGCTGCGTCCCAACAGGGTCAAGCGATGCCGTCCCCGGGTTGAAGTTGGAGATTCTGCCGTGCGATTCGCTGGGTGAAGTATCGAACTGATAGCGCAGCCCCGTATTCAAAGTCAGGTTTCGCGAAACTTGAACATCGTCCTGCGCGAAAAAATTGAAATAGGTGTTGCGCATTCCCGCGCGCGGCTGTCCAAGAGTGCTCACGGAGAAGGGACTGTTGGCCAAAAAATCTTCCAGCCGCTGAAACGTCACCGTGCGCTGGTAGCGCAGTTCCTTGTTGTCCTGATTGCGGATAATCTGGCCGCCGAATTTGAATTGATGCCGCCCTTTGCTCCAGGACAACGAGTCGAGTAGCGAGAACGAGTTGTTGGCGACCAGGAGATCGAACGTATTGGGTCCAACACCGGGAACGCCTGAGCCGATGGCCGTAATGGGGAAATTGCGAACCTCATCATCGTCGGAAGACCGCGGATCGATGTGCATGCGGTTGAACGTAAACCCCGACTCGTTCAACAGGCGCGGAGTGAGCACCTTGGTGTAGGTGAGCTTTGCATTCTGCAAGCGGCCGGGAATTCCCTGTATCTGCCCGCGGGCGACGCCGAAATAGCTTCGCGTGAGCGAATTGTTGAGGTTGTACCGCACGGCGATGGAATCGGACGGCGAGAGCCGCCAGTCTACTTTGATCGCTCCGGCATTTTCGGTGAGCGCGTTCGAGACGTTGCGCGAAAACAACGCCAGCCGTGGATCGTTGGCGGAAACTCCGCCATTGGGCAAAGGCAACATGTCCATGGGCACGCGTAGGGCGGCGGGAAGCGTCGACCGGAAATCCGCTGTCGGCACGAAGGTGGTCTGCGTTACTCCAAGCCGCTGGCGCAATCCTTCATAGTTTCCAAAGAAGAACAGTTTGTCCCGCACAATGGGGCCGCCCAGCGTGCCGCCAAACTGATTCAGACGAAAGGGAGGTTTCACCGCGCGGTTGAAATAATTTCTCGTGTCCAGTTTTTCATTGCGCAGATACTCAAAAAGGCCGCCGTGGTACTTGTTGGATCCGGACCGCGTAATCAAGTTCACGACGCCGCCCATGGCTTGGCCAAACTCTGCGGAATAAGACGACGCGTAGACGCGAAACTCCTGCACTGCATCGACAGAGGCGCGCGTAATGCGGTTGCGCGACGCGCCGTACGTGTTGTTGAGAGAATCGAAATCCACGCGCGAGGCGTCGCCGCCATCCATCAGGAAGTGCACTCCCCCTTCGGAGCGGAACGTGGAAGATCCGTTGACGGACTGTTGTGTAGCCCCGCCAAGCAGAACAGCTCCCGGAATGAGGGTTAACAGCTGCGTCAAATCGCGGCCATTTACGGGCAGACTGTCGATCTGGTCTCTTCCCACTACGCCGCCAAGAGTAGTGGAAGCCGTGTCGACCAGCGGCTGTGCATCGGAGACGGTGACGGACTCGCTGACGGATCCCGGTTCCAAAATGAAGTCGACCTTCATGCGGTCCGACACGCGCAGCGTCAAATTCTCTTTTACTTGCGTTTTGAAACCCGGCGCGGAGGCGGCCACACGGTAGATGCCCGTGGTCAATACGGGCGCGATGAAGTTTCCGTGTTCACTCGTTGTGAGTTGAACGGACGCAGCCGTCGATTGATTCGTGACCGTGATGGTTCCCTTGGTGATCACCGCACCGGAAGAGTCCAGGAGGGTGCCCAGAATCGATCCTGTGTCGAGTTGAGCAGTCAACGGAAGCAAGAAGGCAAACAGCGCGAGCAAGTGTCTCATGTGATCCTCGGTTTGAGGCCATTGTATATGATCGATGTCCCGGCTATTGGAACTCCAGAGACGTGACCATGCCTTCGGTGCCGCGCGTTTCATCGGGTTGCGATTTGTACTCCACGATTACGGCGCGCGGTTCCTGATCTCCGCAGCGGAACTCAAAGGAAACAGTGGAGAGATTCTTGAGCACTACTTTACCGGGGTTGTCCACCCAATAGGCCTTCGTCGTTTCATTGGAACGAATGAAAAAACGCGCGGAGGGGCCCAGACAATCGATGCGCAGCAGTTGGCCTTCGGTCTTGCGATCGCCTTTCGGATTCTGCCAGCTCTCGGGTACGATGACGCCGGGCCGGAACGTATCCATTTCCTTCAGACGGGAATCGGGGCGATCAACGGCAACGCGGGCTGCTTCTTTTTCATCGGGCTTGGTTGCGGAATCGAGTGCGCGTTTGGCCGCCACCCGCGATTTCTCAACGGCACCGGTCTCGAAGTAACTGAAAGCCAGCGCCTGCCAGAAGGAGGCCTGCCGGGGCAGGATCTCCGCCGCCTTTTCCAGATGCGGAATGGCCTCGGAATGCTTTCCTTGATTGGCCAACGCAACACCTAGGACAAACCGGGCCTCGGCGAACAGTGGGTTCCTGGCAACGGCGCGCTGTACGAAGGGAAGCCAATTCGCCGCGCCTTCATCGCGCAGCAGGATGCCATATTCGAATACAACGTCGGCTTCCGCGTCCGGAGCCGCGGAGGCGGCAGCGAGATACTCCTTTGCCGATTCGGCCTTACCCAACGCCATCGACAATATGCCCAACCCGGCAAGCACCTGCGGATCGCGTTTCATTTGCGACAGCCGTTGATAGATGCTGTCGGCGGCTTGGGGCTTTTGCGCCGCAATTGCCAGGCGCGAGAAGGCGAGTTCCCCTTCCACACCGGAACAGGATGCGGCATGGGTTGCCGATGCGGAGTCCGGCGGCAGCGGGTACATGACGGCGGGAAAGTTCCCTCGCTGGAGGTAGTGCGCGGCATCGGCGGAAGCCTGCATGTACGATTTCCCGAACGCCTGTGGAAACGCTTCGTGCTGTGGAACTCCAGCTCTCATCTCCCGCAGAAATCCGGCGAACCCATCACGATACCGCGAGTCCAATCGCAACAGATGAGTCAGAACCCAACTTTGCGCGTAGAATAATGCGACCCTTTGTTCGTCACCCCACAACGCGGACCCGCCGGCGACGGATCCCAATTCCTGGGCGCTCAACCAAGTCTTGTTCCCGAGAAGCCGCACATGTTCCTGAATGGAAATTCCCAATCTGACACTGGAATTGGCTGGCTCCAATGTGGAATAGACCTCCGCCAACCCTTCCTCAAGCCAAGGCGGCAATGGGACTCCCAAAGAGTGATGAGAAGCCAGGTGAGCAAACTCATGGAAGGTTGCCCGCCCCCGGTCCTGGGCGTTCGCTCGAACCACAATGAAATCGGCCAAAGCGGAGCTTTGATAGAACGCCGCAACGTTCTTGTCCGGGCGAACGGAGCGAAACAGGGGGTCGGATAAAACGAACCCCACGATAGGCGGCTTGCTCTGGCGAGGCATGACAACCTCAAACGACCGGCGAGCGGAGTTGATACTGGCCAACGTCTCGCGCGCGGCACGTTCACTTATGTCCGAGTAAACGCGGCTTTCCCCTTTCTCCGCTTTCCACCAGGCCGCGCGAAGAGGAAGCGCAAGTAGCAGAAAAATCAAGACCTTGGACATACCGCCGAACTCATTTTATCAATCCGCCGTTTTTCATGAACGCTTTTCCATGCGCCGCTGTTAAAATGGAACCGGACGGCATGCTTTCCCCAAGGCTGCAACTTAGAGTCGCGCAGAAACAGATTCTCACTCCTGGCCTGGTCCAGATGGTGACGCTCCTTCAGTTAAACAGGCTGGAACTGAAGGACATGATCTCTCAGGAGATGGCCAGTAACCCATTCCTGGAAGAGGCGGCGGAAGGCGAGGAGATCACCCCGCAGGAGTTGCAGACTCTGCTGGAAGCGGAGCGGGTAGTAAATCCGTCTGACAGTTCCATTACGGAAACGGTGGATGCAGCCGCCGCTCCGGAATCCTTTGAAAGAGCCACGGATTTTGACACCGTCGCCGCCGACGGAGAGGCCGGCGCGGCGGAAACGATTGCGGCATCTGAACAGCCGGCCGCGCAATCCGCGGACAGCTTCGAAGAGATCGATTTCGGTTCTTACTTTGACGATTATCTGGATCCGGGTTTCAAGACGCCCGCCAGTGAAGCCTCAGATAAGCCTTCCTTTGAGACTTTCCTTTCCTCTCCCGTAACCTTAAACAGCCATTTGGATGAACAACTGGCGTTGTTAGTGTTGACAGATGAGATTCGCGATGCGGCGGACTCCATCGTCGGCAACTTAAACGAGCATGGCTATCTGACCGAAACACTGGAGGATCTTGCAGCCGCGGGACAACACTCCATGGCCTGTCTGGAAGAGGCCTTGCACGCTGTCCAGTCTTGTGAGCCTGCAGGAGTCGCCGCCCGTGATCCGCGCGAGTGTCTGCTGCTGCAGTTGGAAAGCCGCAACGGCAAGGGTGGAGTGGCGTGGCAGATCATCGAGAGCCACATGAAGCTGCTGGAGATGCGCCAATTCAAAGATTTGGCCAAGACCCTGGGGCGTCCCACGGAGCATGTCCAGATCGCTTTGGAAGTGATCCGGCATCTTGATCCGAGACCGGGCCTTCGCTATTCCGGAGCCGGCGCTCGAGTAGTAGAGCCCGATGTCTATATATATAAAGACGGCCTCGAGTACATTATTCAACTCAACGACGAAGATGTTCCAATGCTCCGGCTCAGTTCCGATTACAGGCGTATGCTGGATCGTAGTCAGGAACCGAACAAAGACGTGCGGGATTATGTGAAGGAGCGGTACCAATCGGCCCTGCAATTGCTCAAGAACATTGAGCAGAGGAAGCAGACCATCTTCAAGGTCTGTCAAGCCATTGTGGGAAGGCAAGGTGAGTTCCTGGAAAGCGGCCTCGATTATTTGCGGCCGATGATGATCAAGGATGTAGCGGAGGAGATCGGCGTGCATGCGTCCACGGTGAGCCGCGCCGTGGCAAGTAAGTACGCGCACACTCCGCAAGGCGTTTTCGAACTCCGGTTTTTCTTCTCAGAGGCAGTACAAGGGCCATCGGGAGCGGAGATGCCTCTGTTGACTTTGAAGCGTAAAGTAAAAAAGATGATTGAAGAGGAGGATTCTGCTAAGCCGTTGACTGATGACCACATCACGGAAATGCTTCAATCGGAAGGAATCGACGTGACGCGCAGAACGGTGGCGAAGTACCGTGAGGACATGGGCATTCCATCCACTCACGTGCGACGCCACAAAGATCAGTAGGCGGGCCAACACTAACTAACTAAGGAATATTTGTAAGCATTTGACTTCGCATCATTCTTTCGTTGGGAGGACATTGATGAAGATTACGTACACGGGCCAATTGACGGTAACACCGGGGCAACAAAAGAAACTGGACTCCAGATTCGACAAGATTGGGAAGTTGCTCCATCGCGGGGGCGCGAAAGGAGCGCACGTGATCCTTACGACGGAGCGCCACTTGCAACAGGTGGAAATCACTGTAGCGTATTACGACCACCCGATGGCGGTAACACACTCCAGCACGGATGTTTTTCAGTCCATGAACGGCGCTCTTGACAAGTTGGAAAAGCAGATCTTGCGTCAGCGGGAGAAATGGCGCGATGTGAAACGCCGTCCGGCTGCGGGGACGAAAGGCGTCATCGAAGCCCCTGCGCCGGTTGAAGTGAAAACCGCGAAAACGGCGAAACAGCCGCCCGCCGCGGAAGTTCCAAGAATCTTCAAGGTGAATCATCACAGCCGCCGTAAGCCCATGACGATGGAAGAGGCGCTGATGGATTTGGACCGTCTGGACTACACGGTGTATCGCGACGCGACCACGGATCGAATTCACGTTTTGGTAAAACGGCGGGACGGGCACGTCGATCTCATCGAAGGTTAAGTCCGCAGACCACCATGCGATCTCCCCGTAGAGCGCGCAGCGAAACTGATCTCGTCATCGTCACGGGGGTCAGCGGTTCCGGCAAAGGAACGGTTCTCAAGAGCTTGGAGGATCTGGGCTATTATTCCGTCGACAATCTCCCGACGCTGCTGATTCCGAAATTCGCCGAACTCGCAAAGTCCTCTCCGGAGATCCGCAGCGCCGCGCTTGGCGTGGACGTTCGGGAAGGATCGAAACTGCGCCAGTTTCCGGAGATCTACGAAAAGCTAAAACGGCAGTTCCGCACCACGCTGGTCTTTCTGGAGGCCGGTGACGCGGCCATCCTGCGGCGGTTCAGCGAAACGCGGCGGCCGCACCCGCTGGGTAAAGAGGAGTCCGTCACCGAAAGTCTGGCCAAAGAAAGAAAGCTCCTTCTCCCGGTGCGGCGTCTGGCGGACCACATCATCGATACGTCCGATTACACCGTCACCCGGCTGCGGCAGTCGATTGCCGAGAAGTTTCGCAGCCCAAAAGAAGACGCCGGACTGACCATCAGCGTGACCAGTTTCGGTTTTCGCCACGGGATTCCCACGGACAGCGACTTGGTTTTCGATGTCCGGTTCCTGCCCAATCCGAACTACATTCCGCGGATGAAAAAACTGACGGGCTCAGACCCCAAGGTGGCTGCGTTTGTCCGTTCTCATCAACAAACCATCGAGTTTCTGGACCGCGTGACAGACCTGCTGATTTTTCTGCTGCCGCACTACATCAACGAAGGGAAGAGCTACCTCACGGTGTCATTTGGCTGCACCGGGGGGCGGCATCGCTCGGTGATGATTGCGGAGGAGATCCGCGGCCGGATTGCCAAAGTGGGATACGACGTGAAGCTGGTTCACCGCGATTCGAGCGAGCAGTATTAGAAAAGAAATGCTTCCGATTGCTTACCGGGCTCAGCCACCACAAGTCCGGTAGCAAGGCCCCGGCTTTGCAGCGCTTGCGAGGCAGTCAGGTGCACGATGGCCGGGTGGTTGTTGTGCTCGCTCAAGTGCCCCAGCATCAGCGTCGCGGTCGAGGAATCCATGGTCTCTTTGATGAACGTGGAAACCACGTCGTTGGAAAGATGGCCGCGCCGGCTCATCACTCGATGCTTGACCGCCCATGGATACGGTCCTACTTTCAGCATGTCCAGATCGTGATTGGATTCCATCAATAAGAAGTCCGTGCCGCGCAGATGGAAGCCGATGGAATCCGGCAGGTAGCCGAGGTCGGTCACAATGCCTGCCTTCACGCCGTTGGCCTTTAAACAATAGCCAACCGGATCGATGGCATCGTGCGGGATGCTGAAGCTGCTGATTTCCACATCGCCAATGGTGAAGGACGCACCCGCTTGGAACGTCTCCACAATCGGTGTAAACCCGTCCCAATCGATTGCCGGAGCGGTGAGCTTTGTCAGGAAGACGGGGATGTTCAGCTTTTTGGCGATGCGCACCAGACCTCCCACGTGATCGGAGTGTTCGTGCGTAATGAGGATGGCGGAAAGTTTCTCCGGGTCCTCGCCGATCTTTGCCAAGCGCAAGAACGTTTCCCTGCGGCTGAGCCCGGCGTCGATCAGAATGCGTGTCCGGTCCGTTCCCACGAAGATGGAGTTGCCCGAACTGCTGCTGGCAAGCGCACAGATTTTTACGATGCCTTCCTCCTTTAGAGCTGCATGGTGGCGATGTCCACTCGCGATCGCCGCCCCTCGACAACCACAATTCCCGATTCCGTGACATGGTACAACTGCCGGTCGCGCGCCAGATCGTAGCCGATCATGGTTCGTTCCGGGATGCGCACGTTCTTATCCAGAATGGCTCGCTTCACTTTCGCATACCGGCCGACATCGCAATTGTCGAAGAGGATGGAGTCTTCAATGATTGCGCCCGTGTGCACGCGGCACGATCTCCCCACGACGCTGTTCCTGACGAATCCGCCGGAAAGAATCGACCCGCCGCCGACAATGGAATCAATCGCCTGCCCGCGCCGGCCGTCTTGATCGAAAATGAATTTCGCCGGCGGATCGTCGTAGACGGCCGTGCGCAGCGGCCAGTCCCGGTTGTACAGATTCAGCTGCGGCGTAATGGTTCGCAGGTCCATGCTGGCGTCGTAATAGGCGTCCAGCGTTCCAACATCGCGCCAGTACGGCTCGGCATTCTCCGGGTCTCCGGGAATTCGATTGGTGCGGTAATCGTAGGCGTACATGTCCCCCCGCTCCACCAATCGGGGCAGAATATCGCGGCCGAAGTCGTGCGCCGAATCTTCGCGCGCCGCGTCGATATACAACTCGCGCAACAGCAGACCCGTGGAAAAAATGTAGTTTCCCATGGATGCCAGAAAGCGACTCGGGTCGTCCGGCATCGGCGGGGCATCTTCTCTCTTTTCGTGAAAGCCGCGGATGGAATAATCGGAGTTGACCTCAATGGCGCCGAACTCCTTGGAGTATTGCTTTTCCATCGGGATGGCCGCGATGGTCACCTGGGCGCGCTTTTTTTCGTGATACTCAATCATCTCCCGCACGTTCATGCGGTAGATGTGGTCCGCTCCGAAGATGGCCACCAAATGCGGGTCCGCCTGCTCAATGAGATTGATGTTCTGATAGATGGCATCGGCAGTGCCCTGATACCACGCCTCCTCATTCGACCGCATCTGCGCGGGTACGGGAATGATGAAGTGGTTTTTGAGAAGGCCGCTCGATTCCCAGCCGTCGCGCAAATGCTGCAACAGCGACTGGCTCTTGAACTGAATGAGGACGTAGGTGGAGTAAACTCCCGAATTGACCAGGTTGGAAAGGACAAAATCGACAATGCGATATTGTCCTCCGAACGGCACGGCGGGCTTGGCCCGCTCCTTCGTTAATGGGTAGAGACGTGTACCTTTCCCACCGGCCAGAACAAATGCAAGAACGCGGAGCTGCATCTCTCCTCCTGTGCCCTATTGTGTGCGAATTGACAGGCGCGAAGCAACCAAAACAAAAGGTATCAATGACGTTTTATGAGGTACGGCGAAACCCTCTATGTCCTAAACGCTTTGTGGTATTGTAAACGTTCCATGACAGACGCGCGGCGCTGGACGATTGTGTGTTTGCTGAGCCTGGGCATGATCATTGCCTATGTGGACCGGTCGAATCTCTCCGTGGCGCTTGCCGACAAGAGTTTCGTTAAGGAGTTCGCCCTCTCCGATCAGGACCGCGGCAGGCTCAGCTCCTGGTTTTTCCTCTCCTACGCGTTTCTTCAGATTCCGGCCGGGTTTGTTGTCGATCGTTACGGGGTGAAGTTTCCCTACGCGCTCAGTTTCGCGTTTTGGAGCATCGTGTCGGCAGCCACCGGATTTGTCAGCGCAATCTGGCAGCTTGTGGGGCTGCGCGTTCTACTTGGAATTGGCGAGGCGGTGGTCACGCCGGCAAGTCTGCGCTGGATCCGGTTCAACGTGCCGGAGCAAAGGCGCGGCCTTGCTGTTGGATTGTACATGGCGGGCACCAAGGCGGGACCGGCCATAGGCGCGCCGCTGGCTGCCTATCTCATCTATCACTATCAGTGGCGTGCGATGTTCGCCATTCTCGGAATTGGCTGCCTGGTGTGGCTGATTCCATGGCTCACCCTAGTCAAGAACAACGATCGCGAGTTGGAGGCGCAACAGGCGAAGAGCTCCGGCGCGGCGGCAATGCCTCTCAAAGTGCTGCTCAGCACTCGCCTCATGTGGGGCATCATTATCGGAACGTTCTGTTACAACTACTTCGTCTTTTTCTGCATGACTTGGCTACCGGCGTACTTTGCCGAAAGCCGCGGCATGACGCTGACCAAATCAGGCGTGTTTACGGGATTCAGTTTTGGCGGCATGGCGACGGTGGCGACTTTGGCCGGTTGGGTGGCGGACAAAATGATTCAACGCGGCGCGGATTCGGTGCGGACGCGCAAGCTGTTTACGATTGCCGGATTCGCCGTGGCCTCCACGGAATTGATTGGGGCGATGAGCGATTCGCAAACAGTCGCCATGACGTTCGCCATCATCTCGCTTAGCGGGCTGGGCTTGGCGACGGCGAATTACTGGGCTCTGACGCAAACACTCATGCCCGGCGCGGCCATCGGAAAGATTTCCGGTGTGCAGAACATGGCGTCGAACCTTGCCGGTTTCGTCGCCCCTTATTTCACGGGCTGGCTCAAGGAAACCACCGGAAGTTATTTAGCGCCCATGTACGCGGTGGGGGTTCTTTTGTTGGTAGGAATCGGCGCGTACACGTGGATGGTGGAAGCAAAGTACGCGCCCAAAACAGCGGGGTAGCGTATGCAAATCACAAGACGGCAGTTCGCCGGAACCTTGGCGGCGACGCAGGCGAGTGCGGCGGACCGCAAACCGAACATCATCTGGATCATGGCCGACGATCTGGGTATCGGCGATCTGGGCTGCTACGGCCAGAAGCATATCCGCACGCCGAATATCGACAAGATCGCCGCCGAAGGAATGCGATTCACGGAAGCCTACGCCGGTTGTACCGTGTGCGCGCCGTCGCGCAGCGTGTTGATGACCGGCAAACACATGGGTCACACTACCGTGCGCAGCAATCCGGGCGGCGTGCCGTTGGAAGAAGGCGACATCACCGTGGCGCAACTCCTGAAGCAAGCGGGTTATACCACCGGCGGCTACGGCAAGTGGGGACTGGGCGATATTGGCACCACCGGCGTTCCATCGAAGAAGGGCTTCGACGAATTCTACGGCTACTTGAATCAGGTGCATGCGCACTTTTTCTATCCACGCATTCTCGTGCACAACGAAAAGGAAGTTCCGCTGCCGGGGAACGAGAACGGAAAGCGCACCACCTATTCGCACGATGCGATCGCCGAAAAAGCTCTGGCCTTCATTCGCCGCAGCGCCAGTGGACCTTTCTTCTGTTACGTCCCCTTCACCGTTCCGCACCTGGAACTGCTGGTGCCCGAAGATTCCATTGCCGAGTATCGCGGCAAGATTACGGAAGCCGAGCCATTTATTGATCCGCGCAAGCACTACGCCGACCAGCGCGAACCGCGCGCCTGTTACGCGGGCATGGTGACGCGAATGGACCGCGACATAGGACGCATCATGGCGCTGCTGAAGGAACTGCGCATCGATGAAAATACCATCGTCTTCTTCACGTCGGATAATGGCGGCGCAGTGAAGCTGTGGGGCGGCGATTACTTCCAGAGTACGGGACCCTATCGCGGCAGGAAGACTGACCTGTACGAAGGCGGCATCCGCACGCCGATGCTGGCGCGCTGGCCGAAGAAGATCAAAGCCGGGTCCCTCAGTAAGCATCCCTGGTATTTTGCCGATTTCATGGCGACCGCGGCGGAGATTGCCGGAGTGAAGACGCCGCCGAACGACGGGATCAGCGTATTGCCGGCGCTGTTGGGCAAGAAACAGCGGACCCACGACTACCTGTACTGGGAGCTACCTCGCTACGAAGGCACGGCGACGGGGCGATTCCGCAAGGAACTTCCTATGCAAGCCGCGCGCATGGGCGAATGGAAGGCGGTACGTCCGAAGCCGGATGCGGCGGTGGAACTCTACAATCTGAAAGACGACATCGGCGAAACCAAGGATCTCGCGACGCAGCGGCCGGAGATTCTGAAGAAGATGGAAGAGATTCTACGCATTGCGCATGAGGAGCCGCACCCGCAGACGGAACCTCGCGCACGGTATTGGGAGAAAGCGTGACGGACGAACAGCGCAGGCGCGTTCTCGACGCGCTCGACCGGTTTGAGATCGAGGTGCCGTCGTGGGGTTTCGCCAACACCGGCACGCGGTTCGGCAAATTTCTGCAGGACGCCGCGGCGTCCACCATCGAAGAAAAGCTCAGCGACGCGGGTCAAGTGCACAAGCATACAGGCTGCTGCCCGTCCGTGGCGGTGCACGTACTGTGGGATTTTCCCAACGGAATTGCCGACGCCCAAGGGGTCGGCGAAATCGCGGCGGGTTATGGCGTGCGCATCGGCTCCATCAATCCCAACGTGTTTCAGGATCAGATCTACAAGCACGGGTCGCTGGGCAATCCGGATGCCGCGGTTCGCAAAGCCGCGCTCGATCATATGGTGGACTGCGTGAGCATCAGTCACGCCACCGGCAGCCGGGACATTTCGTTGTGGTTCGCCGACGGGTCCAACTATCCGGGTTCGCAGCATATTCGCAAACGCCGCCGGTGGTTCAGAAATGGTCTATGCGATTTGCATGACTCGCTTCGTGATGGGCAGCGGTTGTTGGTGGAATACAAACCGTTCGAGCCGGCGTTCTATCACACCGACATCGCCGACTGGGGAATGGCGCTGCTGCTGGCGCGCGCGGCTGGACCCATGGGTAGAGTTCTGGTGGATCTGGGACATCACTATCAGGCGCAAAACATCGAGCAGATTGTCGCGTGGCTGCTGGCGGAGAACATGCTGGGAGGATTCCACTTCAACGATCGCCGCTTCGCCGATGACGATCTAACCCTCGGCTCCATCGATCCGTATCAGTTGTTCCGCATCTTCCATGAAATCCGTTATTGGGAGTGGGACAACGCCCGCAATGCCGATATTGCTTACATGATCGACAAGAGCCACAACTTGAAGGGCAAGATCGAGGCGATGATTCAAAGCGTGAGCCGCGCGCAGGAATTGTACGCCAAGGCCGCGCTGGTGGAGCACGAAAAACTTTCCGAATACCAGGAAGCTTGCGATCTGGTAAGCGCGGAGGAGTGTCTTCAGGATGCGTACGCCACCGACGTGAGGGGCGTCATCGCTGAATGGCGTGCGGGGCGAGGCGTGCCCGTGAAGCCGTTGGACGCCTTCCGCGAGAGCGGATACGTGGAGCGCGCGGCCAAAGAGCGCGGCGCGCGAAACAGAGCCGGCGCTTCCAGTTACGCCTGAGCGTGATGATTTACGGGGCCGCACCCTTTGCCCAACGCGGGATTGGTGCGAATCGCCTCGCTAATGAACTTCTTCGCACGCGCGACCGCGTCCGGAAGCGATAATCCGATCGCCAACAAGGCCGTGATCGCCGCCGAATAAGTGCATCCCGTGCCGTGCGTGTGCGGCGTATCGAATCGCTCGCCGTGCAGAATGTGAAACGCGCCGTCTTCCGCCAGCAGAACGTCAGTGGCTTCGCCCGGCAGGTGGCCGCCTTTGATGAGGACGGCGCGCGCGCCGCATTGTTTGAGTTTCTCCGCGGCTTTGCGCATCTGGTACAGAGTGTCCACTGGCGAGGCGGTAAGAGCGGCGGCTTCGTGAAGATTCGGCGTGAGGAGGAACGCGCGGGGCAACAGATTTTCCAGCAGCGCGCGGCGAGCCGGTTCGTCCAAAAGCGGCGCGCCATGTTTGCTGATCATCACCGGGTCCACTACCAGCGGGAATTGAAACGTGGCCGCAAGATCCGCTACCGCTTGCACGATGGCTGCATTGCCCAGCGCACCGGTCTTCGCCGCTTGCGGTGGAATATCCGAAACAACTGCTTGTACTTGCCGCACCACCAGATCGGGTGTGAGGCATTCCACCGCACTCACTGCTTGCGTGTTTTGCACGGTGATCAAAGTGACGGCGGCTTCGCCGTAGACGCCAAACTGGTGGAATGTTTTCAGATCGGCTTGAAGGCCGGCTCCACCGCTGGGGTCGGAGCCCGCAATGGTGAGCGCGACGGATTTCACTTCTTCAGCGTAGCAGCGGCTTACTGTTCCACGCGCGCGGGTACTTCGGGCGCTTTCGGCAACGTCTTCGGCAGAATGTTGGCGGGGCTTTCGGAGCCAACGCGGCGTACACTCACTGCGCCTCTGCCTGTCTTCACACGGATCTGCGGGCCAACTCCGGTGGTACCGCGAACGGAGCCGCCCTTGCCTTCGCGATCCTGGCGCAACGGCACTCCAAAGTCATTGCGCAGATCGCCGCGCGCAGTGACGGCATCAATGTCGTATTTGGCGCCTTGCGGAAGCACCAGGTCAACGTCGCCGTTGGAAATCTGCGCGTCGATCCGTCCGGGATTCAACGACGACGGGCGAATTTCCACGTCGCCTCGATCCACTTTCATGTCCAGCGAGCCGCTGAACGAGCGCACTTGCACGTCCCTGGATTTGGCGGTCACCTGAATGGGTCCCTGCACATTGTCCAACGTCAAGTTGCCGGAAGCCATGCGCGCGAACCCGGAGGCTTTCTCCACGCGAAACTGCGTCCGCTCGCCTTCAAACCGCAGCGGCTTGGCGATATTGCGAAACAGAATCTCGCCAGTGTAGCCGCCTGTGACGGTCACGGTGCCATCAATAGATTCGAGTTCCACGTCGTGCCCGCGGCCGCGCAGTTCCACCGCGCCCTTCACGCCAATCGCCCGGATGATGTCGCTCTTCTTCAAATCGACGCGCAGGTTGCCGCCGATATTCTGCACGCGAACACCGGCATTGTCGCTGTTGATCTCCACATCGCCCAACAGGTCGCGGATATCGAAATCTCCGTACCGGCCGCGGCTCTCCAGTTTCGCGCCTTTCGGAACGGTGATCTCCAGTTCCACCGAAGCGCGCTGTGTGTCACTGAGTTTGTCCTGGTTCGTGCGGATGATCAACTGCTCGCCCACCGCCACGATTTCCAATGGCGTGTCCACGTTGCTTTGTTCGGCGCCGCGCTTATCGAAGGAGCGAATGGTCTTGCGCCCCGAAACGCGCACGGACTCCGTATCGCCGCCGATGATCTTGGCATTGCCGCGGCCCATCTCTACAACCACGCGCGGTGTTTTGCCGGCCGGCTTTTCAGCCGACATGGGAAATTCAAACGGCTCTCCGAAAATCTCCAGTCCGCCGACGCGAATCTGGCGCGAAGGCCAACTCGGGCTCCACTTCGATCCCCAGAAGAAAAACGTTCCGAACACGCACAACAGAACAACCAGACTCCATTCGCCGCCGGAAACGCCGCGGCCCGGTAACGGCTTCCCCGTGGCGTACCAGACCAGGATTTCAATCAGACGAACCACGCCCCATCCAATCAACAGGAAGGGCCAATACATGGAGAAGAACTCGTAGACACGAATATCCGGCCATACGTTGCGGAAGAGGAAAAAACATCCGATCGCGATGAGGATCACCGGACCGGTAATGGATCTTGGTCTCATGAGAACCTCCTTTTAGGACTGCGCGGGAGCGGGAAATGCCCGTTCCAGCAGCTTCATCAAACCGATGACGATCAGGATCACCGGCCATGTTCGCGAAAAACTGAATGCGCTCATATGATCGAGGGCGAAGAGCGTTCCGATGGTGATCATCATCACCGGCCCGCGGATGGCGCGCATCAAAGACAAATTGTTAGTTCCGTTCATGGGAGACCTCGCTGGCGGCCGAATGATTGCGCAGCCGCGCGTAGAGCATGTACGCCCCTAAAACGATGAGGAAAATCGGGCCCGCGTACGGAATCAACTGGTTAATGCGTAGCAGACCCAGATTATCCAGAAGGAAAATGACGCCTAGGGCGATCAAGAGAACAGGCAGCAGGGGAAAGCCCGGCGCCGCAGCCTGTCCCGGAAAGATGGAAGAGAACTCATCCAGCGGCTCTCCCGCCAGACGTTTCTTGGCTGTTTGATACGCTTCAATGGCCATGTAGAAAAACCACACCGGAACCAGCATTTCAAAAACGGTTTCCAGACTTCCCGAATGCCCGCCCGCCATACTGCACACCAACGCCGTGATGAGCAGGTGAACCACGGCTTTACCGAATTGGCCGTTGTAGATAGCGCCGACGCCGGGGATCAAGCCGAGCACGAAAGCAAATCCTGGAGAGACGCCGGAAGACGGAATGGACGGAGCAGGAGCCGGATTCGGCGCGGACCATTGCGAGGAGGCTTCTTCCTGCTTCGGCAAATGCTCTTCGCAGTAAACAACTTCGCGATGAGTGCGCACCGACTCTTTGTTCAAGCCTTTTCCGCAGGATCGGCAGAACGCCACGGGCTTGTTTTCAGAACCCTCGCCTTCCGGATTCGCTGCGGGGGGTAGGGGATTTTCGGGGTCCATAGGGTTTCTCTCGATCTTATTTCTTTTCCTGCTGTTGTTCGGACGGCGGGTCCGCTTCATTGTCGGTCAGATCGCGCAACCGGGACTGTACTTCCAGAACAATGCGCAAACTCTCGTAGTATTTCACCGCGCGGGTCCAGGAGCGATGCACACGATCTTCGGTGGCCTCCCAGACTTTCACTGGATCAAGATCGGAAGGACGCAGCTGCCGGATTTCGATTCCCGCAAATCTGCCCAGCATGGCGAAAGAGAGGATAGTCATCGCCATTCCCATCACCATGCGCGGTTGTAGAACCGGCTGAAACAACCTCCCTAGAAAGCCACGCGAAGGAAGCGAAATCGCGGACTTCTTGGGAGTCTGTTGCAGGATGCGCGTCACCAGAGCCGGAGGCGGCGTCACATCGGGCACGCGTTCAATGAACTCACGCACGAACACGGCGTCTCGCGCCAATGCGGCGCATTCCTTGCAACTCTGCAGATGCAATTCCACGTCCGCGCGCTGAGGTGATGCCAGCGTGCCGTCCGTGTAATCGCACAACAGAAGTTCGAATTCCGTGCAAGTCATACTGCTGCCTTGTGTTTTCTGAGCAACCGGGCCAGTTCCGCCCGTCCCCGGTTCAAACGAGATTTTACTGTGCCTTCGGGGACCCCCAACGCGTCCGCGATTTCCTTATACTCCATCTCCTCCAAGTCCCGCAGGATCAAAGTCTCTTTCAATTCGGGGGACAAACGGTCCAGGGCCGCCTGTAGAATCTCTCCCGCTTCCCTTCCCGCAACCAAGCCATCGGTACGCGCGGAAATGGCCGCTGTCTCTTCGAGCATGGGAAGTTGTTCTTCTATCGAATCGGTGGCGCGCTCTTGTTTCCCGCGGCGGTAGTTGTCGATGAGCAGATTGCGCGTCAGGCGCAACAGCCAAACGGAAAAGCATCCTTCACCGGATCGAAAACTCTTCAACGTCCGAAACACGCGCAGGAATACGTCCTGTGTCAGGTCCTGAGCTTGGGAATCATTTCCCGTAAACCGGTAGCAAACCGAATACACGCGCCGCGTATGCGTCCGCACGAGGTCTTCCCAGGCAGCTTCCTCGCCTGTCAGGCAGCGCTCTACTAAACTAGTGTCGGCGTCCACGTGGTGTCGTCCGGTCACTCCCCCGTTAGCCTTGGTCCCCAGGCTCCGCGGGGAAAAGGTTCCGGGCCCCAGCGTGTTCGAAATGGCAATTGTCGCCTGCATAAGCTTTTTGGTGCCGATAGGAAAAGAGACGGTGGTTGGTTGCTACCGTCACGTTTCCCCATCGTGATCTTCCAGTATGGGAAACGAAGTTCTATCATAAGAAGTTCGCCAAAAGCTACCGCAATTCTTGTGGCTCAGACACGGAAGCCTCTATTGTAGACTGAAGTGCTACCTCCCGGAACGAAGACCGGTCAGTTTCTAATGAACAGAATTCGACTAATCATTCTCGCCGCCGCCGCAATCATAGGGGCTTTGCTGATCTACCGGGCAAAGCCGCAATTTGATTGGGGGCAGTTCCAGGCAATATTTTCCCAGCTTCATTGGGGTTGGTTTGCGGCCTCCTTTTGCATGGTAATGCTCACCTACGTGGGGCGCGCCCTGAGGTGGCAGGGGCCCGGTGTTGACTGGCGTGCTCCAAACCGGCGGCCATATCGCCGGGGTTCTGGCCACGGTATGCCTCGCCGTGTTGGTAGCATTTGGGGTCTTCCCTGACCTGGTAGAACGCCGACTGAAGGGAGCGTTGGGCTTGCTTCCCGCGAAGCTTCGCCCGAAACTCGAAACTCTGGTCAGCGCTTTTGTCTCCGGAACGGGTTCCACCCGGCGCGGGTCGTTCGTTTTTATGCTGGTAGCCTATACTTTTGTAGAATGGATGATTATCGCGGGTTGTTTCTGGTGCGTTTTCCGATCCATTCCGGCTGCGGCGGGGCTGACGGCACTGGATACTCTTATCATTGTAGGATTTGTCGCTTTCGGAAGTGCCGTGCAACTGCCCGGCGTTGGCGGTGGCATGCAAGTGGCGTGCGTCCTGGTGCTGACGGAGTTGTACCAGTTTCCGCTGGCGGCGGCCACCGGGACCGCCGTGCTGCTCTGGCTCATCTCCTTTGTATCGATTGTGCCCATTGGACTGCTACTGATGGCGCGCGAGGGATTGGAGTTCCGTAAACTAATGAAAAGAGGTTCAATGGAAGCCCTATGAGATGTCCATTCTGCGGTCATTTGGAAGACAAGGTAATTGACAGCCGGGAGAGCAAGGAAGGCGAAGTGATCCGGCGGCGCAGGGAATGCATCCAATGTGAGAAGCG
>JACPVQ010000256.1 GCA_016191645.1 Candidatus Solibacter usitatus | reverse complement strand
CCCGGTATCACACTTGGCTCCAGATTTCGGCGCGCGGGTCTTCCGGGTGCAGCCCGGCCAACTCGCGCATCAGCTCGCGCGTGCGCTCATCCTGCGCCTTCGGCGCGAGCAGCTCCACCTCGATAATCTGATCGCCGCGCGTATTGGTGCGCGCATTGAGCACTCCTTTTTCACGCAGGCGAAAACGCTGCCCGTTGTGCGTGCCTTGCGGAATTTTGAGAACGGCGCGGCCATCCAAAGTGGGTACTTCGATCTTCGCGCCCAAACACGCTTCGGGAATCGTGATGGGCACCTTGATCACAATGTCGTCGCCATCGCGATGGAAGAACGCATGCTCGTCGACGCGCACCGTAATATACAAATCGCCGGCGGGTCCGCCCATGGCTCCGGCGCTGCCCTTGCCGCCGACGCGCAGCCTCGATCCTGTGCGCGTGCCCGCCGGGATGCGGATCTCCACCGCTTCGGGCTGCGACACGCGGCCTTCGCCCTGACAGGCGTGGCACACGTTGCGCAATTGCCCCGACCCTTTGCAGCGCGTGCAAGTCAAACTGAACTTCATCGCGCCCGCCATCTGCGTGACGTTGCCCGAGCCGCTGCACTGCGGGCACATCGACACGCCCGCCGATGTCGATCCCGCGCCGCCGCACGCGCCGCACGTTTCGTGGCGTTGAATGGTCAGCCGCACTTGCGTGCCCTTGATCGATTGCCAGAAATCGGCGTTGAGCGCATATTCCAGATCGGCTCCGCGCTCCGGTTCGCGCGCCTGCTCCTCGCGCCCTTTGAAGAACTGGCTGAACAGATCGCGAAAGCCGCTTTCGTTCGACGGCCTGTGCTGCGGACCGCGCGCGCCTGCCGCGCCTTGCGCGCCGGGAAAGAATTCGGAGAAATCGAATCCGCCAAAACCAAATCCGCCGGCCGCTCCGGCATGAGGCGCGCCTTGCGGAAATCCCTGCTCGGAATAGAAGCCCAACTGGTCGAACATCTGGCGCTTCTTGGAATCGCTCAGAACGTCGTAGGCTTCCTGCACATGTTTGAACCGATCCTCGGAGACTTTATCGCCGGGGTTCAAATCCGGATGGTATTTGCGCGCCAGGCGGCGATAGGCTTTGCGAATGTCGTCATCCGACGCCTGGCGAGCGACGCCCAGGGTTTGGTAGTAGTCCTTCTGTTTCGCTGCCATCGCCGTCCGGTTCTTTTATTTCTTGTCGT
The DNA here is from genome assembly GCA_016191645.1 of Candidatus Solibacter usitatus. Taxonomy (GTDB): domain Bacteria; phylum Acidobacteriota; class Terriglobia; order Bryobacterales; family Bryobacteraceae; genus CADEFT01. The sequence continues at coordinate 2,421 of JACPVQ010000256.1, read as the reverse complement.
CCACGTCCACAAACTCCGCGTCCACGACATTGTCTTTCGGTTTCGCGCCTTCCGCTCCGCCTGCCGGAGGAGGAGGCGCGCCCGCGCCGCCCGCGGGATTCTGCGTGTTGGCCGCGCTGTACATTGCTTCCGCCAATTTGTGAGACGCCTGCGTCAATTTGTCCAGCGACTTGTTGATCTCGTCGGCGCTGCCCGCTTGCATCGACTTCTTCGTCTCTTCCAACGCGTCTTCCACGGTCTTCTTGTCCGCCTCGGCGATCTTCTCGCCGTGCTCCTTCAGCATCTTCTCCACGTTGTAGACCATGGAGTCGGCCTTGTTGCGCGCGTCGATCTCATCGCGCTTTTTGCGATCCTCGGCCTCATGCGACTTGGCGTCGGTGGCCATCTTCTCCACTTCGTCCTTGCTCAAGCCGGATGAGGAGGTGATGGTGATCTTCTGTTCGTTGTTGGTGGCGCGATCCTTCGCCGTGACATTGAGAATGCCGTTGGCGTCGATGTCGAAGATCACTTCCACCTGCGGCACGCCGCGTGGAGCGGGCGGCAGGCCCACCAATTGGAAGACGCCGAGCATGCGGTTGGCCGCAGCCAAGGCGCGCTCGCCCTGAAACACCTTGATCTCCACCGACGTTTGATTATCGGACGCCGTCGAAAACACTTCGCTCTTGCGCGTGGGGATGGTCGTGTTGCGCTCAATCAGTTTCGTGAACACGCCGCCCAGCGTTTCGATGCCGAGCGAGAGAGGCGTGACGTCCAACAGCAGCACGTCCTTCACTTCGCCGCCCAGCACGCCGCCTTGCACGGCCGCGCCCACGGCGACCACTTCATCGGGGTTGACGCTCTTGTTCGGTTCCTTGTTGAAGAAATCGCGCACCATCTGGCTGACTTTCGGAATGCGCGTGGAACCGCCCACCATGACCACTTCGTCAATCTGGCTCGGCGACACGCCGGCATCCTTCATGGCGATTTCGCACGGGCCGAAGCAGCGCTTCAAAATGTCGTCCATCATCTGCTCGAAACGCGCGCGCGTCAGCTTGGTCTGCAAATGCTTGGGACCGGAGGCGTCGGCGGTGAGAAACGGCAGGTTGATTTCCGTTTCCAGCAATGTGGACAACTCGATCTTCGCCTTCTCCGCAGCTTCCTTCAAACGCTGCAGCGCCATCTGATCCTTCGATACGTCGATGCCGGTGTCCTTCTTGAACTCCGTCACCATCCAGTCGATGATGCGCTGATCGATGTTGTCGCCGCCCAGATGCGTATCGCCGTTGGTGGCCTTCACTTCCACCACGCCGTCGCCCACTTCGAGAATGGAGATGTCGAATGTGCCGCCGCCGAAGTCGAACACGGCGATGGTTTCATCTTTCTTCTTGTCCAATCCGTAGGCGAGCGCCGCCGCCGTCGGCTCATTAATAATACGCATCACTTCGAGACCGGCAATTTGCCCCGCGTCCTTGGTGGATTGCCGTTGCGCGTCGTTGAAATAGGCCGGCACCGTGATGACGGCCTTCGTCACTTTTTCGCCAAGATAGGCTTCGGCCGCTTCCTTGAGTTTCTTCAACACCAGCGCCGAGATCTCCGGCGGCGGCATCTTCTTGCCCTGCACTTCCACGCGCGCGTCGCCATTGTCGCCGGAGACGACTTTGTACGGCACCAGATGCGTCTCTTCGCCGACCTCGCTGTGACGGCGGCCCATGAACCGCTTCACGGAATAGATGGTATTCTCAGGGTTGGTGATGGCCTGCCGTTTGGCCACCGTGCCCACCAGACGCTCCCCCGTTTTGGCGAAGCCGACGACTGACGGCGTTGTACGCCCGCCTTCCTGATTGGGGATGACGACAGGCACGCCGCCCTCCATGACGGCAACCACTGAGTTCGTGGTGCCAAGGTCGATACCGATGATTTTGCTCATAATGACGGATTTCTTTCCAGTAATAAAAGGAGCGGAATATCTGTGCGCTCCTCTCTAGTATCAAATATTAGCGTATTGTTGTCAAGTTTAGTTGCGCTCATAACCCCCTTGCCCGCCGCCGAGATCCTCGTCGCCAGTGCTTCTGATCTAGCGCCCGCGCATGCGGAACTAGCCGAATCGTTTCAAAAGCTTACGGGCCATCGGGTGCGCTTCGTGACAGGCTCCAGCGGGATGCTGGCGCAGCAGATTTCTTCGGGTGCGCCCTATGATCTTTTCCTCAGCGCCGGACGCGGCTTTGTAGAGGATTTGGTGAAGTCCGGCGACGTTCGCGCTGACTCGATGCGGTTGTATGCCCATGGCAGATTGGGACTATGGTCGCTGAGCGGAAAGGTGCGAACTATCGGCGATTTGCTGTCCGCCGACCTCCGTCATGTGGCGATTGCGAACCCGAAGGTAGCCCCGTACGGAGCGGCTGCCAAAGATCTGCTCGTGCGCGAACGCCTCTGGGATCGCGT
>JACPVQ010000255.1 GCA_016191645.1 Candidatus Solibacter usitatus | reverse complement strand
CAGGCGCGCATCGCCGCCCGGCAAATGGATGGTTCCGTATCGAAGCGTCTGCAGCCGCTGAAGCGCGATTTGATCGATCTGATCGCATTGATGGAAGCGGGCATCGATTTCGCCGAAGACGATATTGACGTTGCGCCGGGTGAAGAGATTCTGCGCCGCATCATTCCTATTGAGGAAGGACTGCGCAAGATGGCCGCGAGTTTCGCTTACGGGAAACTGGTGCGCGAGGGTTTTACCATCGCCATTGTCGGACGGCCCAACGTTGGCAAGAGCAGTTTGTTCAATGCGCTGCTGGGGCAGGACCGCGCGATTGTCACGGCGATTCCCGGAACCACGCGCGACATGGTTTCCGAGACCATCGTGGTGGAAGGCGTGCCCGTGCGATGCGTCGATACGGCGGGCATTCGCGAGGGGCAGGATGTAGTGGAAAGCCTCGGCATCGAGCGCAGTTTTCAAGCGATGGCCGACGCGGCGTTGACACTGGTTGTGCTGGATACATCGTGCGTATGGACCGCCGATGACGCAACGCTGCTCGACCGCGCAAAAGCCGCAGGGCGTTACCTGCTGGTAGGCAATAAGTGCGATCTGCCGCGTGCCTTGCAGTGCGGCGAACCCATCGAATACGTTTCCGCCGTGCGCGGCGATGGTATTGATACGTTGCGCTCGAAGATTGCCGAAGCGGCGGGCGCGGGAGAACGCATCTCGCATGAGCCCGGATTCATTACCAGCCTTCGTCATGAGCAGTTGCTGCTGGAAAGCGTCGAAGCGTTGGAAAAAACCCGCGCCGCCGTCGCTTTCGGAATTCCGCACGAGATGCTGCTGTTGGATCTTTACGCCGCGCTGCGCCCGCTGGATGCGATTACAGGCGCAACCACCGCGGACGACATTCTGAATCGCATCTTCTCCACCTTCTGCATTGGAAAATAGAACGTCTCCCTTTGACACTTTGATGCATCCATGATATGTTTTGATGCATGCGGACCACGATTCACCTGGAAGATCCATTACTCCGCGAAGCCAAGAAGGTGGCTGCGGAGTCTGGAATCACGCTGACCGCGCTGTTGTCCGACGCATTGCGGGAAGCCCTCATACGGCGGAAGGCATCCCGGAAGGCGGCGGCGGTCCATTTTACGACAGTGCGGGGGAAAGCCAGACCTGGCGTCGATCTCGACAACTCGGCCGCCCTGCTGGATCTCATGGAACGCGCCGATGACGCTCGTTGACGTCAATCTCCTGATCTACGCTCATCGCAAGGAAACGGCTGCGCATGCGAAGGCTTTGGCGTGGTTGACTGCGCGGGCGCATTCCCCCGAGGCTTTCGGCGTCTGCGATCTGGTTCTTTCCGGATTCCTCCGCATTGTCACTCATCCGCGGATCTTCCACCACCCGAGTTCGCTGGATGAGGCGTTTCAATTCACGGGAGAGATCCAAGGTCTTCACAACTATGTGCCGGTGAATCCGGGACCACGACACTGGAATATCTTCGCCGGACTCTGTCTGCGCAGCAACGCTCGCGGCAACCTGATCCCGGACGCCTATCTGGCTGCCATCGCGATTGAGTCCGGCAGCGAGTGGCTCACCACGGACCGCGGTTTTGCCAGATTCCACGGCCTGCGATGGCGGAATCCCCTGGAATAGCCGGACACCCGCTATCGAAAAGAACACCCCCATTCCACACGACTAAGAAAACTGGTACAGTGGGGTGGCACTCTAGCTGTTTTGCTCGGGGGTTCGCCTCTCAACCGGATATGCTGGCCGTGCCGCTACACCATGAAGGTGGAGTGACATCCTGGGCGGCGCTGTTTGGCTGAGTTCCGGGACATTGTGAAAGGGTTCGTGACCGTGAAGAATATTTTCGTTGGAAACTTGAGTTTTAGCGCCACAGAACAGGACGTCCGTTCGATGTTCGAGCCATATGGCGCGGTGGATCGCGTTAGCATCATCACTGACCGCGAGACTGGGAGATCGCGTGGATTCGCGTTTGTCGAAATGCCGGATGATACGCAGGCAGATCGGGCTATCAACGCATTGAACGGCGCCGACATGGGAGGGCGCTCGCTGAACATCAACGAAGCACGTCCGAAGGGCGAAGGCGGCGGTGGTGGCGGTGGCGGCGGCCGCGGCGGACGAGGTGGCTTCGGTGGCGGCCGCGGTGGCGGCGGCGGCGGCGGCTATCGCGACCGGCGCGGATAACCAGCCTACCTGGGAGTAACCAACCCCCCAAGTTTATCGCTTTCTCCACCCGCTTCCCGCGGGTATCGGGTGGAGTACGCCTCCAGATATTTGAGTCCCGCGCCTGTGTTATAGATCACGATTTTTTCGTCCGGTTCCAGTGCTCCGGAAGCGAGCAGTTTCGGAATCGCGGCGACACAAGCGGCCCCTTCCGGTGCCGCGAAAATCCCCTCCTGCGAAGCCAATTGCATTCCCGCCCGTAACGCCTCCGCATCGGAGACGGCAATTGCCGTTCCCCCGCTTTCACGCACGGCGCGCAGAATCAGAAAGTCCCCCAGAGGTTTTGGAACGCGCAATCCGCTAGCCACCGTGGACGCGTTTTCGAAGAACTCGCTGCGCTCCGCTCCCGCTTGAAACGCGCGCACCACGGGCATGCAGCCTTCCACTTGCACCGCGATCATCTTCGGCCTCTTTCCCGTCACCCATCCCAGCGCTTCCAATTCCTCAAACGCTTTCCACATGCCGATGATTCCCACTCCGCCGCCGGTTGGATAGAGGATCGCGCCGGGTAGCATCCAATGAAACTGCTCCGCAATTTCGTAGCCCATGGTCTTCTTGCCTTCAATGCGGTAAGGCTCCTTCAGCGTGGAGATGTCGAACCAGCCTTCGCGCGCGGCGTTGGCTGCAACCAGTTTCGCGCAATCGCTGATCAGGCCATCCACCAGCGTGACGTGCGCGCCAAACGATTTGCATTCGATGAAGTTGGCTTGCGGTACATCGCGCGGCATGAAGATGTGCGCTTCCATGCCCGCTGCGGCGGCATAGGCTGCCAGCGCGCTGGCGGCGTTGCCCGCCGATGGAATTGCCACTTTAGTGACACCCAACTCCTTCGCCATCGAGATGGCGCAGGAAAGGCCGCGCGCTTTGAACGATCCTGTCGGGTTCACGCCGTCGTCTTTCACCCACAGGTTGGACGCGCCCATCTGTTCCCCCAGTCGTTTGGCGCGAATCATCGGTGTCATGCCTTCCCCCAAGGAGACGATGGAGGGCGGCTTCGTGACAGGCAGCACCGGAGCGTAGCGCCACATGGTGGCGGGCGCGTTGTTGATCCAATCGCGGCTCCAGCCCTGACGCAGTTTTTCTAAATCGTAGCGGACCAGCAGCGGAAAACCGGCCTTGGAAAGGTTGTGCAACTCGCCCGCGGCGTAGCGCTCTCCGGTGTGGCTGCACTCCAGATGCGAAATGGTGTTCATGGGGAATCAACCATGATATCGCAACCCACTTGTTACGAACCCATTAGTTGAAGTTGCGGCCGCGCCCGGTTATCGTTGAAGGAAAGGTGATTCCGTTGAAACCACTCCTAGTTGCTCTTCTTACCGCGCTGTCTCTATGCGCGGAACTGCCTCCCATCATCGATCGCAGCCTCCTCTTCGGCGATCCGGATATTTCCGGCGCGCAGCTTTCTCCCGACGGAAAGTATCTGTCGTTCGTCAAGCCGCTGGATCAAACGCGCAACGTGTGGGTGAAGAAAGCGGCGGAACCGTTTACCGCGGCAAAGCCTGTCACGGCGGTTACGAAGCGGCCGGTGTCGGGCTACTTCTGGAGCCGGGATTCGAAGTACATCCTTTTCGTGCAGGACGAAGCGGGAGATGAGAACTTCAACGTCTACGCCGTCAATCCTCTGGATGCGCCGAAAGCCGGCGAGAAAGCGCCGCCCGCGCGCAACATTACCGATGCCAAAAAAATTCGCGCCAATCTCGTGCGCGTCGCGCGTCTCGATCCCGATGTGATTTATGTCGGACTGAATGATCGCGATGCGGCGTGGCATGACTTGTACAAGGTGAGCATCCGCACCGGACAGCGCACGCTGCTGCGCAAGAACACCGATCGCGATACTTCCTGGGTGTTCGACAACAACGACCAATTGCGTCTTACCGTGCGTACCACCGAATCGGGCGATACCGAAATCCACCGCATCGATGGCGACAAACTGGCCAGGATTTATTCCTGCACGGTGTTTGAAAGTTGCGATCCGCTGCGCTTCCACAAGGACAATGCGCGCGTCTTTCTGCGCACCAACCGCGGCGATCCGGATTTGGCGCGGCTGGTTCTTGTGGACGTGAAGACAAGCAAGGAAGAGTTGGTGGAAAGCGACCCGCTGAATAAGGTGGATCTCACCAGCGCCACCTTCTCCGAGGTAACCGGTGAGTTGGCGGCCACCGCTTATGTCGACGACCGCATGCGTATGTACTGGCGCGACAAAGAAGCGGAGGCGGATTTTCTTTGGTTGCAGGCGAAGTTTCCCGGCCGTCAAATTGGGCGCTCCAATCGTACCTTGGATGAGCAGACCTGGATGATCAACGTGACCGCCGATACGGAGCCCGGCGAGACTTACATTTTTCAGCGCAAAGGCCGCAGCCTCACGCTGCAATACAAAATTTTCGACAAGCTGCCGCGGCAGCATCTGGCCGAGATGAAAGCGGTCAGCTACAAGTCTTCCGACGGTTTGGAAATACACGGCTACCTGACTCTGCCAAAGGGCATCGCCGCTAAAAAGCTGCCCGTGATTGTAGTGCCGCATGGCGGTCCGTGGGCCCGTGATTTCTGGGGCTACCACCCGATGCATCAGTATCTGGCCAATCGCGGATACGCCGTACTGTCCATGAATTTCCGCGCTTCCACCGGCTATGGAAAGAAGTTCCTCAATGCCGGCGCAAATGAGTGGGGACAGAAGATGCAGGACGACATCACATGGGGCGTGCGCCATCTGATTGACGAAGGCATTGCGGATCCCTCGCGTGTCGGCATCATGGGAGGATCCTACGGCGGTTACGCCACGCTGGCAGGTGTCGCGTTTACGCCGGAATTGTACTCCGCAGCCGTTGCCATTGTCGCTCCTTCCAACCTGCTCAGCCTGCTCGATTCCATTCCGCCCTATTGGGAAGCGGGCCGCGCCATGTTCTATAAGTTGATGGGCGATCCGCGAAATCCCGAAGGCAAGAAGCAGTTGCAACGGCAATCGCCGCTGAATTCGGCGATCAAGATCAGGACTCCGTTGATGGTGGTGCAGGGCGCAAACGACCCGCGCGTCAACAAAGCCGAGGCCGATCAGATTGTCGTCGCCTTGCGCGACCGCAACTATCCCGTCAAGTACCTGCTGGCGAAAGATGAAGGCCACGGCTTCGCGAAACCGCTGAACAACCTCGCCATGATGACCTCCGTGGAGCGTTTCCTCTCACAATATCTTGGCGGACGCGTGCAATCCGATGTGAACGAGGAGATCGCAAACAAGCTGGACGAGTTGACTGTGGACGTGAAGAAAGTCACGCTCCCCAAGAAGTTGGAGATGACAAAAGCGGCGGTGGCCAAGCCCAGCCGCGCGCTTTCCGCCGGCGTCTATTCCTTTGTCGCCAATATCTCGCTGGGCGCGCAGAAAATTTCCATGAAGCAGACCACCGAGATCAAAGAGGATGGAGGCAACTGGTCCATCACCGAGAAAACTTCTTCGCAGATGGGCGAGTCCGTGGACACGGCGCTGTTGGATCGCAATTCGCTGGCGCAGCGAAAGCGCACCATCAAACAAGGTCCGGCCGCCATTGAGATGACTTCCACCGATTCGAAAATCAGCGGTTCTTTTGCTATGGGCGGCGCGCCGAAAACTTTCGAAGAAGAAACCGGCGGCCCGCTCTTTTCCGAAACGGGCATTGGATTCATTCTTGGCGCACTGCCGCTAACGGACGATTACGAAGCGATCTTCCGGGGCTTTGACGCCATGAAGATGAAACCGAAAGTCACGCAATTGAAGGTGGCCGGTTCGGAAAAAGTGACGGTCGCCGCGGGAACCTTCGATGCATTCAAGGTAGAGGCGAACGCCGAGGACGGTTCCAGCAGCGCTACTTACTGGATTGACAAGGCAACCCGCAAGCCCGTGAAAATGTCGTCTGTGCTGGCACAGATGGGCGGTGCAACGCTGGTTGCGGAGTTGCAGTAGGCCTAAGTCCGCGCCGAGGTTGCGCGCCGATATCCGCGGAAATACAATTGGAGTCTTCCGTGGTAGGTGTTCAGTTCGGACAATACAAGATCGAGGCCCTGATCGGCAAGGGCGGCATGGGCGAGGTGTACCTTGGTCGCGACACCAAGCTCAACCGTCCCGTTGCCGTGAAGTTCCTCCTCGCCCACATTGCCGATCCCTCGGCCCGCCGCCGCTTCCAGCGCGAGGCGCAGATGGCGTCCGGGCTCAACCATCCACACATCCTCACCGTCTACGACGCTGGCGAACTGCGGGAACGGCAGTACCTGGTCACCGAATACGTTGACGGTGGCGAGCTGCGCGATTGGGCGAAGGCGGGCAAACGCACGTGGTTGGAGATGGTGGAACTGCTAACCGGTATCGCCGACGCCCTCGCCGCGGCGCACGATGCGAAAATCCTCCACCGCGATATCAAACCGGCGAACATTCTCATCACCAAGAGCGGTTACGCCAAGCTGGCCGATTTCGGGTTGGCCAAGTTAGTGGAAGCGCCACCGCAGGCCGATGAAACCCAGTCTCTCACCAATGCGGGCATGGCGGTGGGAACCATCGCCTACATGTCGCCGGAGCAGGCCTCGGGTCAGGAGTTGGACGCGCGCAGCGACATCTTCTCGTTCGGCGTTTTGCTCTACGAAATGCTGGCTGGCCAGAAGCCGTTCGTAGGCAGGACAGGCCTGGAAACTCTGCAGAAAGTGATTCATGAAACGCCGCCGCCATTGGGGGCGGAAGTTCCGGTGTTGCTGCGGTTGGCTGTGGATAAGGCGCTGGCGAAAGACCCGTCGGAACGCTATCAGTCGATGCGGGAGATGGTAGTGGACCTGCGGCGGCTGGCGCGGCAGGGTGGCGATGCATCCCGGCGTCGAATTCATTGGGCGTGGGCGGCGGTTGTCCCGGCGCTCCTCGCCGCCGGTTTCCTCGCGTGGCGCACGTGGCGCGTCCCGGAGAGCACCAATCCGCTGCGGGCCATCCCGCTCACTTCCCTACCTGGTACGCACCGTTTTCCCTCTTTCTCCCCGGACGGAAACCTCGTGGCATTCAGTTGGAATGGGCAGAGGCAGGACAATACCGACATCTACGTGCAACAGGTCGGTTCCGGTTCTCCGCTGCGGTTGACCACCGATCCAGCCATCGATTACAACCCGGTCTGGTCGCCGGACAACCACTGGATCGCCTTCTTGCGCAGTCAACCGGAAGACGGCAAGAGTGACGTGCGCCTGATCCCTCCGCTGGGCGGGCCGGAACGAAAAGTGGCGGAAATCCGCATATTCGGCGCGCACTCCGTCAGTCCGCCGTACCTTGCGTGGTGTCCGGACAACACCTGTTTGGTGGTCACCGACTCGCCGGGAGAGGGCAAGCCGGACGCCTTGTATGCGATCTCCGCGGACACCGGAGAGAAGCGGCAGCTGACCTTTCCACAGCCTCCGGTGTGGGGCGACGCCAATCCGGCAGTCTCTCCCGACGGTAAGTGGCTCGTCTTCCGCCGCAACATTGGCGGCTTATACGTCGGCGAGCTTTACCGGGTTGCCCTGGGCCGGGGATTCATCGCCGCGGGAGAAGCAAAGCGCCTCACGATGTCCGAATGGAATGCCAATCAGCCGGCATGGATGCCGGACGGCAAAGAGATTATCTTCTCCGCCAAGGAATCCCTTTGGAGGATGGCGGCCACTGGTGAGCCCGGCGAAAAACAGCCCACGCGCCTGCCTTTCGTGGGCGAGGATGGAATCATGCCGGTGGTGTCGCACCCGCAGCCCGGCCGGCCGCCTCGCCTGGTCTACGTTCGCAGTTTCGACGATCAAAACGTCTGGCGCATCCAGACCACCGCCCCCGGCGTGGACACCGCCTCACCGCCTGTTCTCGCCATCTCTTCCACCAGAGGAGACAGCATGGCCCAGCTTTCTCCCGGCGGGCGCCGTGTGGCCTTTGCATCGGATCGCTCGGGCGAAGGGCAGATCTGGCTGTCCGATCCTGAAGGCTCCAACGCCGTTCAGCTCACTTCGATCCTGCGCCCTCGCGCCACGGGCGCTCCCCGCTGGTCTCCCGACGGCCAATGGATCGCATTCCACTCCAGCTTTGAAGGGCAGGCGGAGGTCTACGTGATCCCCGTCACCGGTGGAAAGCCGCGCAATGTCACTTCTCACCCTTCGAGCGATGCGTGGCCGTCTTTCTCCCGCGACGGCAAGTGGATCTACTTTAATTCCAACCGCAGCGGTGAGCGCCAGATTTGGAAGGTTGCCGTGTCAGGCGGAGTTCCCGTCCAGATGACAAAAAACGGCGGTTACGCGTCCATCGAGTCGCCGGACGGATTGTACCTCTACTACAACCAAACGATGGGCACGCCCGGCCCCCTGTGGCGCATTCCTGTCTCCGGCGGAGTTCCTCCTGTGAAGGTGGTGGACGGAGTGATTCTGGCCGCTTTCGCGGTGCTTGACGGCGGTGTCTATTACCTCGACCGGCTTTCTGGTGAAGGCGGTATCTACAGTATCTACCGGCCCGCGGGCGAGGTGCGCCTGCGGTTTTTCAACCTCGCAACAAGCCGCTCAACGATTGTGGCGCATCATCTGGGCAACGTAGAACCTTGCCTCAGCGTCTCCTCCGACGGCCGCACGATTCTGTTTAATAGAATCGACTCCTCCGTCGACGACCTGATGCTGGTAGAGAAGTTCCGCTGACAAAACGTTCCGCGCGGTGTGGCTATTCGGTCCCGAACACGCCGCT
>JACPVQ010000161.1 GCA_016191645.1 Candidatus Solibacter usitatus | reverse complement strand
GTGGCCGTTGTAGATGAAGCGCAGCCGGTCGGGCGCGCCCGGCACGCAGCCGCGCCTGATGTCGGCGCCGTCGACAAAGCCGAACCAGGTGAAGTTGCGCAGCAGGTAGCTCTCGACCGTACGTTGATCGTTCTGGCAAGCGAGTTCAGCCGCGACATGATGGTGGAAGGAAAGCCATCGAAGACGGTGAAAGAGCAGGTCAAGCAACCGGACTTGATGGAGGAGCCGAAGCATTACGGCATGCATCGCCACTTCACGGACGCGGGGGCCGTGTTGATGATCGGCGGCGGCGTGAAGAAGGGGTATTTGTATGGCACAACGGCGGATGAGCGCCCCTGCCGCGCCATCGACAAGCCGGTGCGCATTGAAGATCTTCATGCATCGATCTATCACGCCATGGGCATTCCGCCGGATCTCGCTTATGAAGTGGAGAAGCGCCCTTTCCACGTGACCAAGGACGGAAAGGGCAAGCCGGTAGCGGATTTGTTCGCATGACATTTACCGATTTTCTGGAACTGCGCGTCACCGAACGCCGCGACGATGGTGTGACCATCGAATGTCAGTTGAAGGATTTTTTCTTCAACCCGGATGGGACGCTGCACGGAGGGCTGATTGCGACCGTGGCCGATGAGGCTGTGTGGTATGCGATTATGCACCTGGTGCAGCCGGAGCCCGCCACGACCACTGTGGAGTTGAAAGTGAACTATCTGCGAGCCGTGCGCGAGAGCACAGTGTTGCGCGCGAAGGCGAAGATGGTGAAGACCGGGCGGACATTGTGCGTGGGCACCGTGGAGTTGATGGACGAGCAGGGAACGCTTTGCGCCATCGCCACGGTGACGTACATGCTGCTGGGCGTGAAGTAGCCGCTACTTGCCTTTGCTGAGCTTGCGGAAGTACTCCGCCACCGCATCGGCATAGCCGGACGGAATGGCGTCGCTGCGGCCGGTGCGCACCTGGCCGCCCTGCTTCTCTTCCACTTGACGGCGCAACTGAATTTCCAACTGCTGCAAGCCGGGAAGCAACTGCGCGCGCATTTGTTCCAGCAGCGCCGGGTTGCCGGGGAAGCGTGAAGGATCGAGGCGCATCATCTGACGCAGTAACTCCTGAAGCTCTTTCTCGGTTTCCATTGCGCTTTCGCCGCTGCCTTCGCGGAGTTGTCCGCGAAGCTGGTTCAGGTCGCGAAGGCCTTCACGATAAGCGGTTTCCAGGCCGCGCTGCTGTTCGGGCGGAAGCGGTCCGCCACTAGCGCGGAGAGATCCGTCGTTGAGAGCATTGTAGCCGCGCTCGGTGGGACCGAACTCACGGCCGCCGCCCTGCATGCGCGTACCGGGCTGATATTGATCCATGCCCGCTCTGCCGCCCATGCCGCGCTGGCCACCCTGTTGACCCCCAGCTTGTTGGCCGCCCTGCTGTTGACCACCTTGCTGGCCCTGACCTTGTTGGCCTTGTTGCCCTTGCTGACCCGGTTGTCCTTGTCCTTGGCCCTGTTGGCCCTTCTGCCCTTGGCCCTTTTGACCTTGCTGGCCTTGCTGATTACCAGCTTGCTGGCCTTGTTGCTGACCCTGTTGTTGTCCCTGGCCTTGTTGACCCTGCTGACCTTGCTGCGAAAGCTGATCCAACTGCGAACGCAGTCGTTCCACGCGCGAGAGTGCTTTCTCCAATTCGCCGCCTGCCTGGCCCGTGCCGTCCTTTTCGACGCGCTGCTGTGCTTCGCGCAAAGTGTCGCGCGCGCGTTCCAGAGCGTTGGTGATGCGCGGCTCACGCATGTAGGCGGACGCGCCGAGTCCACGGCGCAGCCATTCAGCGCCCAGCCGCATATCGCGCGTTGCCTCGCTGCCCTGCATTTCGCCCAACCCTTCGCGGACCTTCGAGGATGCCTGGCGATTCGTGCCCGCCAGGTCGCGCGCGGCCTTTTGCATGTCCTTCTCCAACTGCTCCATGCGGCCCGCCATGTCTTCCTTCTGCCGCGCCAGTTCCTGTGTCTTGCGCATGTTCTCCTGCAGCTGTTGCAGATCGTTCTGCTGCTGGTTTTGGCCGTACATCTGACGCAACTGCTCCTGCATGCCTCGCTGGCGCGCGGCAAGCTCTTCCGATTTTTTCACCAGATCGCCCAACTGCCCAGACGCTTCCTGTTTGCGGATGGAAGAGAGCATGTCCGTAGCTTCCTGCAGCTTCTCGGCGGCGCGCCGTGATCCGGCTTCGCCACCTTGCTCGCTGGTGTTGCGGCGCATATCTTCGGTCGCCTGACGCAACCGTTCGAGCGAGCGTTCCAACCGCGGATCGGCGTTGGCCTGATTGCGTTGCATCTGCCGCGCCATCTGCTGCTGGCGCTGTTGCTGTTGCTGCTGCTGCTGCTGGCCGCTCTGACCGCCGGACGCCGATTGCTGTCCTTGTTGTTGCCCTTGCTGCTGCCCTTGCTGCCCCTGTTGTCCCTGTTGTCCCTGCTGCCCTTGCTGGCCCTGCTGTTGACCTTGCTGACCCTGTTGTCCGCGAGCCATCTGCTCCATCTGCTTCTTCAATTCTTCGGCCTCGCGACGCAACATCTCCTGCTGCCAGCGCGTTTGCGGAGTTTGCTTCTGCTGATTGCGCATCTGCTCGGCTAGCTCTTTCTGCCGCCGGGCGAGTTGCTCCAGTTTTTGCAGCGCTTCATCCACTTCCTTCTGCTGCTGCTCCGCGGATCCGCCGCCGCCCGATTGCTGGCCCGTCTCGTACTGATTTTTTTCCGTATCGAGTTCGAGATCGAACATACTGGCTAGATCGCGGCCGCCACCGCCACCACCACCGCCTCCGCCACCCTGGCGTCCGAACGCCACTTGAATTTCGCGGAACGTGGATTCGGCGCGCAGCAAATGTTGCAGCGCAACCTGTTCCTGCGGCAGCGCTTCTTTCCAGCCTTGCGTTTTGAGCTTGTCGGAGGCCTTGTTCATGGCCTCGGCGGCTTTCTCCATGTCCGCGGTAAAGCTCTTGAATTGAGTATTGGTGCCCGATAGTTCGCGGCTCTTCATGCGTTGAGCAAGACTCTTCGCCTGGTCGCGAAGTTTGCCTTGCACTTCCGAAAGAAACGTCGCATTCTCGGCCGCGGCTGTTTTGTTGCCGGCCTTATCGCGAATCTGATTCCAGGTTGCGGCGATGATCTCTTTCTGCCGCGCCGATATTTTCTGCTGCTCTTCCTGACCGCCGCCCCCACCGCCGCCGCCGGCCATTTGCTGCGATTGCGTGAACTCGTATTCGTAGGGAACGGTTTCAATGAAGATCATGTCGGTCTGCGTTGTGGAACGCGCATCGCGCGCCAGCACATAGGCGCTGACGACGTCGCCGGGGACCAGTTTGTAATCTTCCAGGGCGATCATCGTTTTGCCCTGCACCTGCTTCACGCCCTTGCCGGGCATAAGGTTGACGCTCTTTTCGGGGCCGCCGTTGACCGAGTACTTGAGTGTCACTTCGTGCAAGCCGAAATCGTCTTCGGCATCCACTTCAATGACGACCTCTTCAATCGGGCTGACGCGCGCATCGTTGCGCGGCCGGCGAATCTTCGCCATGGGAGGCTGCTCGACGCGCGATTCGATAAAGAAATCCTCGGAGATGCGTACGGCTTCGCCCGCGTCCATGGCAGCGACGTGATACATGCCGTCTTTCTCCACAGTGACGCGCGCGGTCATCCAACCATCTTTTTCTTTCAACGGAATTTTCTTGCCGTCTTCCAGCACCAGCAATCCGTCCTTCAATGGACGGTCTGTCTGGAAGAACACGTCGGCCTCGGTTCCGGCGATGGCGCGGATGTCGCCTGTGTTCTCTTCGCTCGCTTCCCGCAAACCGGACCATGCCGGATAGTGATAGGTGACGCGGGCCTTTTTCACGCCGGGCAGATCGACGGCCGTCAGTTTGAAATTCTTCGAATGGATGGCACCCGCTTCGACGTAGTAATCCACCGACGCGGGCAGACCCGCGAAGAGGAATTCGAAGCCGCCGCCGGAGGCTCGTGGGGCCATCTGCACCTGCTCCCACTTGGTTGCGCCTTCGTAGCGCGCGAACAAGCGCACGTTGGTGGTTTCGAAACCGCCCAGGACAGCGTTGATCATTTGATCGGTCTTGCGGCGCACGCGGCGGTCACCGGGCGTTACCGTGAGTGTGTAATAAGGTTGCGAGATCTTCGGAGTGCCCGCCCAGAGCAGCGACGCACCGTGGCCCCAATAGCCGGGACCGGAGGTGGTGAGCCACACGAGTATTCCGCTAGCGAACAGGGCGGCGACCAAAGAGACGGCCAGACGGAACGACGGAACAATGAAACGCGGTTCCGCGGCGCGGGCAACTTCAACTGTGTCGGCGGCGAGCAATTCGAGAAATGGGTTTTCGCGGATCTCTTCTTTTTTCTCGGCGAAGGTGAGGAGACGTTCTTTGAATTCGGGGTACTTGCTCTCCGCTCCGCGCGCGGCACGACGCGAATTCAGACGCAGCAGTGGCATTACGACGCCGAAGCCGATGGCGAAGGCCAAAGCGAGGAAGAGCGCAAAGCGCGCCCAGCCAAGGCTACGCTCACTGAACGCGAAGCCGTTGACGATCATCACCAGCAGGACCGTGGCCACCAGTGCCGATGCCGCGGTAATGGCCGCGCCCTGCGTGAAAGTCATCCAGCGCAAGCGGCGCTCGATGGCTCGTAAGTAGGATTCCAGTTGGTCGAACGCGTTCATTCGATGCCCCCTCGTTCCAATCTACCTCTACTGCTTTGTACTACTAGACTCTGAAATCTCGCCAAGCCGCGAAGATTCTCTTTGGTTGCGGCTGTGCTGCTCTGTGGGGCTGGTCTCCAGACCTGCGATGGGATCTCCAGATCCCATCGCGACCGCGCAGCGGTCGCCTCCAGCGAACTCGAACTCCCGGCAGAGGCGGTCTGGAGACCGCCTCGCAGATCTGGAGATCTGCCCCACAAAAAGAAATCTTCGCGGTTTGGGAAGATTTCAAAGTCTAGTAGTACACACCAGCACAGCCGCAACCAAAAGAAATCTTAGTAGTACATTCTATCAGGCGTCCGCCGGAACCGTGTCCAGGTAGCGGCTGGCCAGCACAGACTCGGCCAAGGCCAGCAAAACGGCGGCCAGCATTGCATACCACCACAAGTTCGACGTCTGCTGATCCTGCTCTTCTTTAGAACCTGCCGCCGGAGCGCCGGTTTTCGATCCCGTTCCCTGCCACAGGTCCACGGAATCCTTCGGCATCAATTCCAAATCCGATTCTTTGCGATCCGCGTTGACAGCCACCAACTCGTGGCGATCATTGCCGCGGCCAATATCGTAGTAGCCCACTTCGCGCAACAGGAAGCTCTGTGCGCTGCTAGCCTCTTTCAGATCAAGGGCGCGCTTGCCATGCGGGTCCAATACTTCCACCGTGCCCGCGCCTTTTTCGGCGCGCAGATCGACGCTGGCATCCACGGTGTAGCTGGAGGGCCGGGCTTCACTTCCGGCCAGATAGCGCGCGCCTTGTTCAACGAAAGGCACGAAGGCGGGGTGCAAAGGAAAATCGTTGGAGATGTTGTCGAAGGTAGACGCGAAGACCATCACACGTCCTTCGCCGATGCGCTTTTCCAGCAACAACGGAGTGGCATCGGCGAGGCGAGCCACGACGCGCGCCTGTCCCGGCTCAATCCGCGCGGCCTGATAAAACTTCACGCTCTCCCACTTCGCCGCCGATTTCAGCGCCGGATGCGTCAAGTCCATTTGACCCGCAACAAGGTAACGCTCTCCGGCGCGCGAGGCGTAGCGCGTTTCACGAATCGCTTCATCGAACACCGGGATGCGTGTGCGTCCAGCCATGGCGGGACCCGCGGCGATTAGCGCCGATCCGCCGCCGCGCACGTAATTCTTCAGCGCCTCCTCGAAGCCGCCGGGCAGAATGGCGGTATCGGAGACGACAACGAAACTGTATTTGTTGGGAGAAACGTTGGCGGATTGATCGGCGGGCAGCCCATCCACGGCGAACGCGCCTTCTGTTGCGGATTCCAGAGCGGCGCGGTAGTAGAGCAGACCTTTCGGCTGCCTGCCGTCATGCACAAACAAGACTCGCTTTGGATCGGCGCGTTCCACTGAGAAGTAATAGACGTCGTCGGACGGGCTTTCGTCACCGCCGGCGATTCGCGCTTCCGCTTTGTTAAATCCGTAGTTGGCATCCAGGCCGAGGAATTCCACCGAGGCGCGCCCGTTCTCCGGGATCTCGACGGTCTTCACCGCCGTAGTTTTTCCGTTCAGCCGCAGCGAAACTTCGCGTTTGGCCTTCGGCCCATGATAAGACGCAACGGTCACCTGCACGCGGGCTTTTTTCGTATCGAACACGCTCCGCGGCGCATTGACGCTTTCCACCGCGTAGTTGGGAATCGTCTTATCGGCCATGGAATGGACGACGAGTTTGGTGGACGGGCCTAACCGCAAATCGGTAAAAGCCGGAGGCATCGAGGTCGCCGATTGTTCCAGCGAACGAAGCGCACGCGCCAATTCACCGTAAGAACTATGCGAATCCGAAGGCTTGATCGCTTCGACGGCGGCGCGCAATTCGTTCGGCTCGGCGATGGTCTGTGTCATGGCCTGCACGCCAGATCCGATGGCGAGCACCTGCGCCTGTTCGCGCGCGCCTCGCCCGGCGAGAACGGAGATGGCTTCGCGTTTGGCGCGCTCCAGCCGGCCCGCGGTTCGCATGCTGGCAGAATTGTCTACGGCCACCACCAGCAGCTTGCGGCCGCCGGCGCTGAGCGGTCCCATGTGCCGCAGGAACGGCGCGGCGAACGCCAGCACCAAGAACAGAAGCACCAGCAAGCGAAGAATCATCAACAATAGATACTTCAAGCGGCGATGCTTGATGGAACTTTGCGTGCGCCGCTCGAAAAACATGAGCGAAGCAAAATCCCGCGGCGTGGTCTTGTGCTGGCGCAGAAGATGCAGCCACACGGGCAGGCCCAACATCGCCATTCCCGCCAAAAACCATGGAGCGAGGAAGCCCATCTAGTAGCGGCCCTCCCGGACGCGGAAGTACTCGCGCATCGCCTCGTCCAGCGGCTGGCTGGTATCGAGGACGTGATAGCCCAAGCCCGCGCCGCGAGCTTTGCTCCCCAACTCTTCCACGTGCGCGCGGATCTTGGTGCGGTACTCGTTGTTCGCGTAGTCTGGCGAGACCTCCATCGAATCCTTCGTCTCCATGTCAACCAGAATGACAGGGTCGCGGAATTTCGGTTTAAGCTCTTCGGGGTCCAGCACGTGGAACAGAACAACTTCGGTGCCGCGGAAACGCAGCGGCTCAATGGTTTTCACCACCACTTCGGGGGGCGCGTAGAAATCGGAGATAACGATCGCGATGCCGCGGCGGAACTGATACTGCTGGAAATGGAAAAACGGTTTTGCAAAATCGGTGTGCGCGCGCGGCTCGGCGTGCTCCACCGCGTGCAACAGGCGCGCCAACTGGCCTTGGCGGCTGCGCGGCGGCACGAACTGCCGCACTTCGTCGTCAAACACAATGATGCCGCAGGCATCGCGCTGCTCCAGCGCGAGATAACACATGGAGGCCGCCAGGTAGCGCGCGTAATCGATCTTCGGAACACGGTGCGAACCGAAGCCCATGGACGCGCTGGCATCCAGCAGCACCGTCACTCTGGTGTTGGTTTCGCCGCGATAGCGCTTCAGAAAAGTCTTCTCGGTACGCGCAAAGACGTTCCAATCGACATAACGCAAATCATCGCCCATAGAATAAGGCCGGTATTCGGCGAACTCCTGGCTGAATCCAAAATCGGGCGAGCGGTGCAATCCGGAGATGAAACCGTTCACCACCATCTTGGCGACGAGTTGAATATCGGACATGCCAGCTAAGACGCTGGGTTCCAGAAAGCGATGCTGCATGGATCAGGCTTTCGGCGCGGGCTTGGCTTCCTGCAATCTCTTCAAAATATCGTCGGTGGAGAGGCGATCCGATTCGGCCTGGAAGTTGATCAACAGGCGGTGCCGCAAAACGGGGATCGCCATGGCCGTGATGTCTTCGTAGGAAACGTGGTAGCGCTGTTTCACGAGAGCACGTGCTTTGGCGGCCAGAACCAGAAATTGCGCGCCGCGCACGCTCGCTCCGTAGTTGACGTACTTCTTGATGAAATCGGGCGCGGTGGGGTCGCTGCTGCGTGTGGCGCGAACGAAATCGACGGCGTAACGGGACACCGATTCGCCGATGGGAACCATGCGCACCAGTTCCTGGAAGCTGAGAATCTCTTCTCCGTTCGTCACCGGATCGGACTTCGCCACGTGCGTGGTGGTGGTGAGATCGAGCACCTTCATTTCATCTTCCGCGGGCAGGTAGTCGAGCAGGACGTTGAACAGGAATCGATCAAGCTGCGCTTCCGGAAGCGGATAGGTGCCTTCGAGTTCAATGGGGTTCTGAGTGGCGAGCACGAAAAACGGGTTGGGCAGTTTGTAAAGATTGCCGCGCACGGTGCAGGAGCGCTCCTGCATTGCCTCGAGCAATGCGGATTGCGTCTTCGGCGGCGTGCGGTTGATTTCGTCCGCCAGAAGAATATTCGCGAAGATGGGGCCCGGAACGAATGTCCACGTACGCCGCCCGGTGGTGTTGTCCTCTTCGATGATGTCCGTACCCGTCATGTCGGTGGGCATCAGATCCGGCGTGAACTGGATGCGTTTGAAATCCAGGCCGAGCGTTTGCGCCAAGGTGCGTACCAGCAGTGTCTTGGCGGTTCCCGGCAATCCCGTGATGAGGCAATTGCCGCCGACAAACAGCGCGATGAGCACCTGGTCCAGCACCTCTTCCTGGCCGACGATAACGCGGCGCACTTGTGCGACGATGTCGGAGTAGGCTTGGTGAAAGCGCGTGATGCGGCCCTTCAATTCGGCGGCATCCATCGTAGTAGCGAAACTGGCTGACATTGAGGTAAAGGTTCTTCTTTCTATTTCGAACTCAACTCCAGAAGCAATTTCTGGGCCGGGCGGTAACCCGGCGCGGACTCCAGCGCGGAAATAACATGCTCGCGCGCATCGTCCAACCGCTTGGCCTTCACGTAGGCTTGCGCCAGTTGGTAGTGCGAGGCGGCCGGATCAAGCGGCTTGGACGCGAGCGCGGCGCGAAATTCACGAATGGCCATGTCGAGGCTTCCATGAGTTAAACACAATTCGCCCAGCTTCCGGTGCAGTTCTTCATCGGAAACGGGAAAAATAAAATTCAATTTGTCCAGCGTGGCAATGGCGTCTTTGGGACGGCCCAACTCTTCCTGCAGGCCCGCCAGCTTTTTCAGCGTCGCCGGGCTGCGGCCGCCTACCTTGGCGTAGAGTTCCAGTTCGCCGGCGGCGCGCTTCTTGTCGCCTTTGGAAAGATGCGCCGTGGCCAAAAGCTCATAGATGTTGCCGGGCTCCACGTATTCCGGATACCAGTCGCGGATGGTCCCGCCTTCCTGGAGCACTTCGTCGTACTTCTTCGCCCGCTCCGCTTCCACAAGGCCCTTGACCTTCTTCGTCCAATCTTCGAATTTGGAAAGCGGCGTGGCCAATTGCTTCTCCAGCGAAGCAAGGAATTCCTTGTCGAACTCCTCGGGCTTCATCTTGAGATGTTTCTCCACCGCCTGCGCAGTGGTCATATTCCCGGCGAACGAATGGAGCATGGCGAGAAGCGTGTCGAAGCCCCACTTGCCGGCGATGTAATCGCAGATGCGGCCGCCTTGGAAATAGGACACGATGATCTGGCCCGGATAGTTGGGGCGGATGAATCCGCGGTCGAGCTCGGCGATGGGAAGAAGCTTCTTGTCTTTCACCGCCTTGAGGACGTTGGGGTCGAGGCGGTCGCCCCAATCAGGAGAGATGGCCGTCTCCTCGTGAACGGCGAGCCCTTCGGTGAACCAGCGCGGCACGCGAGAATTCGTGGCGGACAAAGCAAACACGTGACTAAGTTCGTGCCACAGCGTGCTGGCCCAATGGAACGTGCCGGGCTTGCGGCCGGACGGGCTGTCCATCGCCACCACGTAGCCGAACGTCACGCCGAGAGCGCCCAGTCCGGGCATGCCCATGGTGCGCACGGCGAAGTCCTCGTGATCGGGATAGACTTCCACACGGACCGGCGACGCCAGCTTCAGCTTGTATTTCTTTTCGAACGTCGTGACCGCGCGTTCCACTTCCTGCTCAAAGTAGATGCGCAGAAGTTCTGATTCCTTCTTGTGCAGCCGTATTTCCCCATGCGCGGTCTTGAACGTATCGAAGTTCTTGTAGCTGTCCATGAGCCGCAGCGAGTTCACGGTGGCCGCGTCGCGGAAGCCGTTCTCGTAAGCGATCTCCAGATGCTGGCGGGCTTGCGCTTCCATAGCGAGCCGCATATAGCTGATGCCGATCTCGGAATGCGCGGGCCAGAAGCGCGGATTCTTTTCGATGGCCTTTTTCAAATACTCGATGCTTTCCGGATAGCGCCGGTTGAGCATCAACACGCGGCCGATGTAAGCGTAACCCTCGGCATAAACGGGATTGATCTTGTCGATGCTGGCAAACCACGGCGAAGTAGGTTTGTCGGCCAAAACGTCGAGCGCGGCGAGCACCGCCATGCCATCCAACGATTCGGGCGAAAGCTTGAGTGCTTTTTCCGCTTCCGCTCTTGCTTTCTCGAAGTTCACATCCTCGACGGCAAGTTGCGCCATCAGTTCCTGCGCTTCCACCAATTTCGGGTCCGCCTCCAGAGCCTTCTCGGCGAATTGCACGGCGCGAGGTCCGAAAGAACTGGTGTGGAGCAGAGCGGTTGCCAGCAGGGCCGGGGCGTACTTTTCATTGGCCTCCACAGCCTCCTGGAAAAGCGTGGCGGCATCGTCTTTGCTGCCGCTCTCCAAAAGCAGGCGGCCCCAGCGGGTTTTGATTCTGGCGATTTCAGGATGTTTGGGATCGGCGGCGGCGGTACGGAAGGCGGTGTTTGCATCCTGGCGCAAACCCGCGCCCCACAGGCCTTCGGCGCGCAGGTAAGGGTCGCGCTGAGCGGCGAGGTATTCGTAACAATCCTGCGCTTGCTGCACGCGTCCGCGGCGCTTGTGCTCTTCGCATTCCTTTAATGTCTGGACGCGCGGAGCCTGGGCGGGTAACACGGCGGCAAATGCCAGCAAGCCACACAGCGTCCGCATCATTTGTCGATCTCCGCTTGTGTGCGCGCCAAATCCAGTAGCAGTTCCGATAGCTTCTTGCGATACTGCTCCGAATCCATCGCCGCGCGTTGATACTTGAGGGAAGCAATGTCCTGCTCCAGCGTTTCTTTTCTTTCCAGCAGCTTTCGTTTTTCCGGAGTGGCCGCCGCCTTCTGCGCCGACCCGAGGCGCAACAGAACGATTTTCGCTGCCAGAAGTCCCTGGCCGTTTTCGGCGGACGGATCGCGCACCGGCTCGCCTTTGCCGGTATCTTCGATTTGCGCATGTTCGGTGGCAATGCGTTTCTGCGTGTCGTAGAAACGGATGGTCTTCTCGTTGGCGTAGCGATACGCTTCCAAAGCCGTGATGGCCTCATTCTTGTCGGCATCGGTGGCGGGGTCGCGCAGAGCTTCGGCAAAGTAACGCGCGAAAACCGTGGCGTTCTTCTCCGTGCCGCTCTTGGTGGATGTAATGATGGCGCGTCCCGGACGCTTCAACGCGGCAACCATGCCTCCGCTGCAGCTGGTGGCATTGACAACCAATTGCTGTCCCGGCACCTTGTCGAGAATCATTGCCAGGTCTTCGGCCGAAAGGTCTGGCCCGGGGAGATTGAATTTGTATTCCGCGCCATCGAAGGTTCCGTGACCCACCAGGATCAGCACCAGCGAATCCTGCGCGGTGGCCGCTTTCGCGATGCTGCCAACGATCTCCGTGAGCTTCGCCTTGGTGGCGGCGGGGCCCGTGAGCGTCTCCACGCGCGCGCCTCCGCTGGAGGCTTTCAGAAGCTTGTCGATTTCATTGGCCGTGGTGGTAAAGCGCTGCTCGAATTCCGGTTCGCCTCCGAGCCCCGCAATCGTAATGTAGTAGGTCGCCGCGCTTACGTAGCAGGAAGCGCACAACAGTATGGCGAACAGTCTCATACAACCCCCCAACGCCGCCGCAGCAGCCATTCGGAGGAGCGTAGCAACAAGAGCAGCAGAAACACAATCGGCATGTTCCACAGGTCCTTTGTTTCGCGCACGGTGATGCCCGCCTCGGAGTAGGAGATCTCCGCCGGCAGCTTTTTCAGGTCTTTGACGTTGTAATACTTGCCGCCGGTTTGTTCGGCCAGTTTTTCCAGCAACTCACGATTCTGCGCCGCGCCGAAATTCTCGGCGACGCCATCTTCACGGCGGAAGTTGAGAACATCGCGGCCCGCTTCCTCATCACCGCGTTTGGCCAGGATCTCGGCAACGTATGCGCCAGGTTTCCCGGCGGTCCATTGTCCGGTGAAGGTGCCGGGAGCAAGCGCGTCGGGTGCAAGCTCCACCTGCTCGGCAACGCCCTGCGGCCCCAGAATATTCGCCGTGACTTTAGCATCGGTCATGGGCAGGAAGTTGCGGTCGCGTATCTCGGCACGCAGCAGAACTTTGGTTTCGTCGGAAAGGACGGGCTTGGGCGTCATGGCGACAACGCGGCCCGGCGTATCCTGCACCAGCCATCGCATCAACTGCTGCCAGAACATCTCGTGCGTTTTGTCTTCCAGCGGCTGCAACATCTGCCATCGCCATGTGCCTTGCGTGGCCATCGCGGCTACGCGGCCACGGCCGTAATTCTGCGTGATCAGCAGCGGCAGGCGGCCCTTTGAGGAAGGAAGCGCCTCCACCAACACCAGCGCGCCGGGTTTTGGAATTCCACTCTCCTGGTAATCGGCGAGGTAGGGAAGTTTCTTCCAACGTTCGGCGTTCTTGTCGGGATTCTCTTCCAGACGGCAGATCAGGCTCTCCTTGCCGGCTTGCGTGAGCTCGACATAGGCGGGATCTCGATGGAACGTTCCCTTCTTGTCGGGAAGGGTGACCGGCATCAATTCCGCAAGCCCGGTCTTTCCCCACCCGCCCTCGGAAAGGCCGCCGCGGCCCGCGAGGAACAGCAGTCCTCCTCCGCGCCGGTCGACGAATTGCTTTAGCAACTCCATTTGAGCGGCGGTGAAATAACCTGCTTCCACGCCGCCGACGATGATTGCCTGAAATCCAAACAGCTCGTCCACCTTGGCGGGAAAGCCTTGCTCCATTTCGTTCGGCGAGTTGATTCCCTGGCGGTAGATTTTGTTCTGTGTCGTGCGCAGGATGGTTGCCAGTTGCAGCGTGCGGTCTTCCTCAATGGCGCGGCGGATGAATTTGAACTCCCATTTCGGCTCGCCTTCTATATAAAGGACGCGCGGCTTGCGATTCTGCACGTTCAGCAGCCGCGAAACCGAATTGTTGCCGGTATTCTCTTCGCCTTGCAACGGATCGACGGAGACTTGCAGATTCTTCACGCCTTCATTGCCCGAATTGAAAACGATGATCTCGGTTTGCTGCGCCCCCTCGGGCTTCAAGGTGATCTCCTGCGTGGCCAGCGTCTTGCCTTCGGCCTTGACGGACAGTCGCGCTTTCGAACCCGCGAAGCCTTGCTGGCGGATGGTGATCTGCGCGCTGAGCCGCGAATCGGGAAGGGTGCGAGCCGCCATCACGGCATCGCCGATTTCGATATCCTTGGCGAATTTCTCGCGCCCAACGCCAACCGTATGCACGGGGATGCGCTGACGACGCAGCAAAGCGATGGTTTCCAAATCGACCCCGCCCGTGTTGTCGGCGCCATCGCTGAACAGAACCATCGCGCCGATGGGAAGCGTCGAAGACTCCGCCGCCACTTGCGCCAGGTTGTCGCCAATGCGCGTGGCGTTGCCGCCAGCCGTGACGGCCTCCAGTTTTTCCATGCGGTCGATGCCGCCGCTGAAGCGGTACATGCGGACCTGGAATTTCGAACCGAGCTGATCGAGAAGGCCGGAGTTAAGCGCCGCGGCAACCTGATCCTTGCGCGTTGTTCCATCTTCCTTGAGAGCCATCGACCGCGAATCGTCAATCAATAGCGCGACGATGTTCTGCTGCGGCTTCAGCGAGCCGATACTGATGGCGGGCTGCCACAACAACAACAGCACCAAGGCGAGGAGTCCGGATTGCAGCAGCCACAAACTCGCCAAACGTAAGCCCCGTGCGCGGCCGGCGGAGCGTTCGCGCATCTTCCACGCTGGATAGGCGAGGGCGGCGGCGCCGGCGGCGATGCACAGAATCAGCACCCATACAGGCCACGCGCCTAACAGGACAAAACTGCCTTTGGAAAATACAGTGGCCGGATACTTGAAAAGGAACTCGATCATTCTACCTACGCTGGGACTCCTATTCTACATGTCTTGCCATAGGCCTTGGACGGTGGGGTTAGTGGGTCATGGAATAGATGATGTAGTTGACCCCGATGCGGTAGGCGAGGGACGCATAACGTTCCGGATAGTCCGGGTGATCGGAGTGTTCCCAGGCGTCTCCCAGATCCATGTTGTGGCAAACGGCGACCATGATTCTTCCGCGATCGTCGTAGATGGCGCGCCACTTTGGCTGGTAGCCGTCGTACTCGTAAGTGGTGCCCGTGATGAACATCACGATGCCGGGAACCTGGAAGCGCTCGTCCAGATCGAAGACCGTATGGAAGATCGGATCCTTGTTTTCGATGTCGACAATCGGCCGGTCGGGAAAGACGCGGCTCATGCTGGCGGTAAAAATCGACCAGTCGAAGGTGCCATGAAAATCGTCGGTCATGAGAAAACCGCCGCGGAGAAGATAGTCGCGCAGTTTTTTCGCCTGATGATCGGGAAGGTCCCAATGGCCCGTCTCCACGGCGTAGAGCCAGGGATAGTTGTAGATGTCGTCGCTTTCGAGATCGACCACCTGTTCCATGCTGCGATTGTGGACGCGGGTCAGACGTCGCACGCCCATCATGAGGTGGCGGTCCGCTTTTGGGTAATCGACCGTCCAACCGCCGCGGACCTGCCAGTTGTACGGACCGCCGCGAAAGTTGGGATAACGCAGACGGGCAAAGTAATATTCGGTTTTTTCGTTCGCGTCCGGCGGAATGGCCATCGGCTGGTTGTCCTGGTCCAGGATGCTGCGCCGTTGAAAGGCGTAGGCCGCGCTCCACATGAGAAGACTCGCCAGGAGGGCTGTAACCAAAGTGCGCGAACGCCTTGTCACTCGCAGTTGAGAATAGCACACGAACCCGATACGTATATGGACGTAGCGGGCCCGCCTTTGGTGACGTCAAAGATGAAACAATGATCGGTTATGGTTTGCTGCGACGGAATGCAAGACTTAGTGGATCGCGACTTGGCGCGCGTCAGCCCGGTGCACCTGCTGCCGAACGGACGCATTATTACGGAGATTGATACGGAGTACTTTTTTGTGTTTGGAGAAGGGCGGCCGACCTATGCCGGCATCAATTATTGCCCCTTCTGCGGGCGCGTGCTTTCGCGCGGGCTGTGGAATCAGGAAAAGAAGAAGTAGCCCATTGCGTGCATGCTCAACGAGTGGAAGCAGACGGGCCCGCCGCAATTCGCGCTCGATGAAAAACATAGTCATGATCGCCAGGACCTTTGTAACCGGCGTTGCCCAATGCAACGGCCACTTGCGCCCAATGGCGGACCTCGTGGATTTGGGCGTGAAAGATGAGGTCCTTCGGGGTCAATACCGCCCGTTGGTTGGCGAGATGAAATTCGCGCGGCACATCCGCCTGTTCACCAATGGATTGCGCCAGCGCCAAAGTTGACCGGCGCGTCTTTCTGCCGTACGCCATTAGCGCGGCCCAATCGCCTTCGCGCATGCCGGTGGTTTCCGGCAGCGGAAGCTCGGAATTGATTCGTTGCAAATGTCGCTGTTCGACAACGAAGATGTGGTCTAGGAGTGACCAGACTGTTGGAAACCGGCCGTCAGGTTGCACCGGTGCCTGAAACACTTCGGACGGCTGCACCCGGAACCAGTCATTCCAGCGCGCCCGTTCATCGTCGGAATAAGCGATCAATTCCTTTAAGGCTAAATTCAAACGGTTGCTCTCTCTTTACGCCGGCTCATTTGTTTTCCTGGATTTCGGCGGCGTCGAGTTCGGCTTCCAGACGCACGAAGACAGCATCGCCGTCAATCCCTTTGCCGAGAGCAATGGAACTTTGCCCTTCCGCAATCATCCGCCGAATTTCAATCGTGCGCGTCGCCATCAGCCGGTCGCGGTCTTCGAGTAGGCGCAATATGGATTTACACAAAGCTACAACCCGCCCGTCGCCGACAGGTTCTCCTTCTGCACGACGTAATCGAACCAGCCGATCATCATCTCTTCCCAGGTTTGCGGTCCCCATTTGACTACCTTCGCGGGATCGGGGTTGAACTTGTTGTTCGGCGAGTTGTCGAAATGCGCGACGCATTCCAGGCGCGTTCCTTTCGGCAGTGCGTAGCCGCCGCCTTTGGGTTGGTAGAGTAACTGCCAGTTGAAATCGTACTTGGGCACGGAGAGCAGAACTTCCTCGCGGCCATCCGGATAGACAGCGGTGTATTTGAAATCCTTGCCGCGCACGTGCATGTGCGGCATCAGATCGACAATGCGCACGTCTTCCTTGGCCACCCACGACGATTTCACTTCGTGACTATCGGCACCCGCGGGAATGGCGAAACTCGCGTTCACCGCCATTCCGGTGAGAGCGCGCTGCTTCACCGGCCCCTTGGCGAACTTTACGCCCATGTAGGAACGGTCCTTCGCGGCGGTGCCGTTCGTCGTATAGTGCATCTGAAAAACAAATTTCGAACCCGCCTTGACCAGCTTCGCCACGCCGTCGGGGTAGGCTTTGGGCTGTTCCCCGGGAGCATATCCGGAAAGCTTCTCGCGCAGACCGCGGCCGGGCGCGGCATCGGTCTTTCCCGGCTCCTGTATGTAGACGATGACGTGGTGCACAACGGCCTTGTTGCCGGGACGGATTTCGGAAACCTGAATCCACTTGTCCTCGCTGAAGCCCGGATCGACGGTGTAATACTGATACTCGATGGTGCCCGCGGCCGGAACGTCCACTTCCTTGTCCAGGTAGATGACGGCATCGGGCTTGCCAATCTGCCAGCCTTCTTCGAAAGCCGGAGCCGTGGGCAGATCCTTCAGGTTTCCTTCGGCCGCGCCCGAATCGGCCCACGCGCTGAGGACGGCAACTTCGCGATCCGACAGGTAACGGTCATTTTCAAAATGACCGAATTTGTGATCGGCGAACCATGGCGGCATGGTGCGCGCGACAACTTTCGCTTTGATCGCCTTCGCCCATGGACGCACTTCCTTGTAATTCGTGAACGTCATCGGGGCGATCTCGCCTTTGCGGTGGCACTCGACGCAGCGAGCATTCAAGATGGGCGCGACATCCTTGGAATAAGTGGGTTTTGCCGGTACGGAATTGGAGGTCGCAAACGCGGCGGCCGCACATGGAATCAGCAGAATAATTCTGTTCATAGCGTTCTCAATTAGGATACTCGCGGCGGGAGTGGGTGGCAAGCGTTGGCGAAACTCGATTACACTTCGACAGGAACTACTATGTACGCACGATTCCTTTGTCTTCTCCTAATGGCGGGATGCCTGAATGCTCAGGTGGTGGAAAGCGTCCAGCGGTTATGGGGAGAAGCACCGCACAGCGCTTTTGGCGATCTCATCCGGTTTCAGAATCGATGGGTCTGCGTTTTTCGCGAAGGGCTGCGGCATGTCGCCAACAAAGAAGTGCTGGACGATGGAAAGATCCGCGTGATCTCGTCGGTGGACGGGAAGAGTTGGGAATCGCTGGCGTTAGTGGAGGAAAGCGGAACGGACCTGCGCGATCCGCATCTTTCGATTACGGCGGATGGCCGCCTGATGCTGGTGATGGGAGGATCGCTGTATCCGAAAGGCGTTTACGCGGGGCGCATGCCGCGAGTGGCGTTTTCAAAAGACGGCCGTACATGGACCCAGCCGCGCAAAGTGCTTCGGGAGGGCGATTGGTTATGGCGTGTGACGTGGCACGAAGGTTGGGCCTACGGAGTTGCGAAATATGGATCGCCTTCGAAAACGGAGCCGGGAAATCCGCGGCGTACCGATCTGGTGCGCAGCCGCGATGGCCTGCATTGGGAGAAGGTGGTGGAAACAAAAGTCGATGGCGGCGATGAGACGACGGTGCGTTTTCAGAAAGACGGCACGATGATCATGCTCATGCGGCGCACGTGGGGTGAGAAGAATACCGCGCAGATTGGCCGCGCGCTTCCTCCTTATACGCAATGGGAATGGAAGGACGCGGGAACGTTCATCGGAGGTCCGAACTTCATCGTGCTGCCCGATGGAAGAATGTTCGCAGGCGGGAGGTATTTCCGCAAGGATGGAACATCCGATGCGGTTACGGCGCTGGCGGCGTTGACGCCGAGTTCGTACCAAGTGCTGCTTCAGCTTCCGAGTTCCGGCGACAGCAGCTACCCGGGCTTCGTCTGGCACGAAAACCGGCTGTGGATGAGCTACTACTCCTCGCATGAAGGCAAGGCGGCAATTTATCTGGCGAAGATCAGGCTGGATTAGCTACGGCAACACGTCGATGCTGGCGATGGCCCACGTGTTGCTGCGGTGCTCGGCGACCAGTTCGCCCTTCGCGTTCACTTCCAGTAAGCGTTTGCCCGAATAGTCGGAAATGAACATGCTTCCATCGGGCATCATTTTGACGCCGGAGGCCCAGCCCATTCTGACTTTGCTGTCCGCGCCGATGGATCGTACGGTCTTGCCGTTGCGATCCACCTCGATCACTTCGCCGGGCTCGGTGTGCGAGATGACCGTGTTGCCATTGGCCAATCGCTGTGCCAGATAGGGCCTGCGTTTCGCATCCACGGTGTAGGTCCAGACGATCTTCCCTGCCGCATCCACTTCGAGGATTTTTCCCAAGACCTCGATGGCAATGAGGTTGGTGCCTTGCGGCGTACGGCGGACTTCGCGCAGACGTCCTTCACCCATCTCCGGATTCGCGTATTGCCACACGACCTTGCCTTGCGCAGTTACTTCGATCGCCTTTCCGAGCAGACTGTCGCCGATCAATGTGTTGCCATTTTCCAAGCGCTGCGCGCTCGTGGGGCGCTTGATGCCTTCCGTGAAATTCCAGACTTCCTTGCGGTTCTCGTCGATCTCGGTGACAATGCCCTTCGAGTCGCGCGTGAAAAGAATATGCCCGTTGGGCAACACCTGCACGTCGTGACCGCTGTCGTTGGGGTGCGTCCATAGCACTTTGCCCGACGGCCAGTCGATGGCGAGCAGTCCGCCGCCGCGGCCATGGTTGGCGGCGATGATTCTCTTCGCGCTCAAGGGACGCATGAGGTGTGTTTTAAAAAACTCAATGGTGCGGCGCTGCGCTTCTTCTCCGTCTTTTCCGCGGAAGCCGTGGCCCGCGCCGGACATGGTCATCAATTCGGTTTCGACGCCCGAAGACTGCAAACGCCCGGTCAGCCAGACACCTTGTTCATAGGGCACCAGTGGATCTTTTGTGCCGTGAATGGTGAGCACGGGCGGATCGTCGGGGCTCACCCAATTCAGCGGGCTCGCTTTGATGTGCGCCGCCATCGTCCACTTCGCCGCACCGCCCAGAAACTGCGGCAACACGTCGGCGGCGTCGCCGCCTTTATCGTAAATGCGCGTGAAATCAGTGGGGCCGTAGTAGTTCACGACGCATTGCACGCGGCTGGATTGTTCGGGATTCGGTCCGTCGCCTTCCATCTCCGGGACGCCGCCGGTTAATCCCAACATCAGCGCGAGATGGCCGCCCGCCGATCCGCCCATCGTGCCCATTTTTGCGGCATCCAGATGGAAGCGCGCGGCATTGGCGCGCAGAAATCGCACCGCGGATTTCGCATCGAACACCGGGGAGGGGAACTGGAACTTCGGCGTCAACCTATAAGTAATGGTGGCGGCGACGAATCCGCTTTCCGCCAATTTGATGGCAAGCGCATGATAGGACTGCCGCTGCCCGCCACGGAATCCTCCGCCGTGAATCATGACAACGCCTGGAAACGGTCCGTCTCCTTTAGGGCGCGCGACGTCCATCTGCAGCTTGCCGCCGAGGATGTTGGCGTAATCGATGTCGCGTTCGAATACCACATTGTCCGGGACCGCAACCGGGCGATTTTGCGCAAATAAAGAGACTGCGAGAAAGAGTGTGGCGATCGGTTTCATGGTCCAACCATTGTACGTGTACGCGATAGACTGTCGTTAGCCATGTCTATTCGCCGCAGAGATCTGTTATCGGCGCTTGCGCCCGCGGCGGTCTACGCTCAGCGCAGACCGCAGAGGCCGAACATCCTGTTCTTCTTCGCCGACGACTGGGGGCGATATGCAGGCGTCTACCGCGATGCCAGTCGCGGTTCGATGAGCGATGTTGTGAAGACGCCCAACATCGACCGGGTTGCGCGGGAAGGCGTGTTGTTCACCAATGCATTCATGGCCACCCCATCCTGCACGCCGAGCCGGGCGGCTGTGTCCACCGGGTGCTACTCTTTTCGCACAGGAAGGACGGCGAACCTGCGCGGTGGAAGTTGGAAGGGCGCGACAGATCCGGGGGAATCGCTGCCGGGCTTCGGGGCGATGTTGGAGAAGAGCGGATACCTGGTCCGCAGTTCCTACAAGACGCTTCAGGCGAACTGGTTGGGAGGCAAGGCGTACCAGCGAGGAAACACGTTTCTCCGCTATTCACAATATGTTTCCGAAGCGAATGCTCCCTCGGAAGCCTCGCGGAGACGCAAGCAAATAGAGGCGCAGGCAGTGGAAGGAGTGCGGCGAGTGTTCGAGGAGCGTTTGCCGGGGCAGCCGTTTTTCTATGTTCATGGGCCCATCAATACGCATCGCCCGTGGGTGCGGGGATCGGGGAAAAAACTGTGGGATATCGATCCCGAATCGCTGAAGGGGAAATTGCCGGAATTCCTTCCCGATAACGAAACGGTACGCGAAGATGTGGC
This sequence comes from Candidatus Solibacter usitatus, assembly GCA_016191645.1. Classification (GTDB taxonomy): domain Bacteria; phylum Acidobacteriota; class Terriglobia; order Bryobacterales; family Bryobacteraceae; genus CADEFT01. Next base: position 21,241 of record JACPVQ010000161.1, on the reverse strand, counting down.
CGACTATCTGGGCGAGGCGCAGGCGCTCGATATGATGGTGGGCGCGATGTGGAACGAACTCGCATCGCGCGGCGAACTGGAGAACACAGTAGTGGTTCTCAGCGGCGACAACGGCATGGGCGGCATGCCTCGCGGCAAGTGCAATCTCTACGACTTCGGTTGCCGCGCGCCGCTGATGATCCGCTTCCCCGGTAAAGCAAAGGCGGGGCATGTCGCCGAAGAGTTCGTAAACCTCATGGATCTGGCGCCCACCTTTCTTGACATGGCGGGCATCGCCGCTCCGGCGGCCATGGACGGCAGGAGTCTTGTTCCCATGCTTACGGGTGCCCGCGATGCGTCGCGAGACTTCGTTGTGCTCAGCCGGGAGCGGCACGTGCCCGATGCCCGCGCGGGCAATCTGCCCTATCCCTCACGAGCGATTCGCACCAAGGACTTTCTCTACATCCGGAATTTCAAACCGGACCGCAACCCGATGGGCGACTCCGTGCCCGGCGTGGAAGACCGGAGTTATCAAGAACTCGCGGCCACGCACGAATTGCTCACTTATAAGGATATGGACGCAAGTCCGACGAAGGCGTGGATTCTGAAGCACCGCCTCGATGCTCCACAATACTACGACTTGGCGTTTGGAAAGCGTCCGCTGGAGGAGTTGTACGATCTGCGCGCGGACCCGGACCAGACGCGAAATGTCGCAGCGCAGGAATCCTACGCCCCACAGAGGCAGCGGCTTTGGGAACGGCTAAACAAGGTTATGAGGCAGGCCAACGACCCTCGTTTGAGCGATGCCTTCGACCGCACACCTTATATAGAGGAAGCCTGACCGGAGTTTCACTGGTAGCGCGCGGTTTGACGATACTCGTTTTGGTTGGATACACTGAAGCTTCAGTCTTCCGTTGGGCCCCTTCAAAAAAACCGGGCAGTAGTGGCGCGTATTGACTCCGTCAATGGCCGCCGTTCGCCGGTTTCGCGGAGTCCGCGGTTACCAGGTTTTCAAAACGAAGGAGGATGTGCAGTGGCAGATGGCATGAGGCACATATTTACGTCGGAGTCCGTGACCGAGGGTCACCCCGATAAGATGGCGGACCAGATTTCGGACGCTGTATTGGATGCGGTTCTGAAAGACGATCCGACGGGCCGCGTGGCTTGCGAAGTTCTGGTGACGACGGGAATTTGCGCCGTGGCGGGAGAGATCACGACCACCACCTACGTCGATGTTCCGAAACTCGCTCGCAGCGTGATCGCGGACATCGGCTTTGACGATGCCGCATACGGCTTCGATGCCAAGACGTGCGGAATTCTCAATCTGATTCAGAGCCAGTCGCCGGACATCGCGATGGGCGTGGACACGGGCGGCGCGGGCGATCAAGGGCTCATGTTCGGTTATGCCTGCGACGAATCGCCGGAATTAATGCCGCTGCCCATTCAACTGGCGCACAAGCTGGTCCGGCGTTTGAGCGATGCGCGGCGCAACAAGGAATTGAACTTCCTGCGCCCCGATGGAAAATCGCAAGTCAGCGTCGAATACGTGAATGGAAAGCCGGCGCGGATTGATGCCGTCGTGATTTCGACGCAGCATCACGATTCCGTCTCCACCGAAGAGTTGCGCCGCGAAGTACGCCGTGTGGTCATCGATCCGGTGCTTCCTTCGAACATGGTGGATTCGGGAACAAAGTATCACATCAACCCGACGGGACGGTTCGTCATCGGCGGACCGCATGGCGATACCGGACTCACGGGCAGGAAGATCATTGTCGATAGCTACGGCGGAATGGGACGTCATGGCGGCGGAGCGTTCTCGGGCAAGGATCCGACGAAGGTGGATCGTTCGGCCTGCTACATGGCGCGCTACATCGCGAAGAATCTGGTGGTGGCCGGTCTGGCCAGCCGCTGCGAAGTGCAACTCGCTTACGCCATTGGCGTCGCCGACCCTGTGTCGGTGATGGTGAACACGTTCGGCACCGGCAAAGTAGACGAATCGCGGCTTACGGAACTGGTGCGCGCGAATTTCCCGCTCACGCCGAAAGGCATCATCGATCATCTCAAACTGCGGCGGCCCATCTATCGCGCCACGGCGGCCTTTGGCCATTTCGGCCGCACCGAAGCGTCGTTCACGTGGGAAGCCACAGACATCGCCGAGGCATTGCGCGAGGGTGCGCGGCTGACCAGCGCGGCGCGCGGATAGGGCGGGGAGTTCGCCGTAAATCATGACTCCAAAGGTCGAGGCAGCAGTCGCCTGCGAAATTCGCGACCTGTCGCTGGCAGACAGTGGACGCCGCCGTATCGAATGGGCGTTCCACTCTCTGCCCGGCCTGAAGAGCGTCCGCAAGCAACTCATCAAAACACGTCCGCTGGAAGGAATCGCCGTGGCAGTGTGCATTCCCCTAACGGCGGAAACGGCAAATCTGCTTATCACTTTGCGCGATGGCGGCGCGCTCCTTCAAGTCTGCGCAGCCGATCCCGATTTGACGCAGGACGATGTGGCGGCGTGTCTGGTGCGGGATTACGCCATGCCGGTATTTGCCGTGCAAGGCGAGTCCGCCGTCGAGGCGGAGTCACGGCAAGTGCTTGCGGTGGACAACAAGCCACAATTTGTTGTCGATGAAAACGGCCAATTGCTGCGGCAGCTTGTGAGAAAACCTGAGTTGGCGGAAAGGCTTTCCGCGGCGCTCATCCGCTCCGGCGCGGCGAGTGGTTCCCCGGCTGAGATTCCCCAGATCCCTGTGATCCGCGCTGGTGAATCCATTTCCAGCCGGCTGTTTGGCGACCGTTATGGGACCGGTCAGAGTTTGCTGGACGGCATCATTCGCGTCACTGGATTGTTTCCCGCCGCGCTCTGCGTGGTGATCGCGGGATATGGCGGGCGCGGCCGCGGGCTGGCGTCGCGCGCCAAAGCGCTGGGCGCGAGCGTGATTGTTTCCGAAGTGGAGCCGGTGAGAGCGCTGGAAGCGTCGATGGACGGGCATCGCGTCATGTCCACAATGGAGGCCGCCGCTTTGGGCGATGTGTTTATCACCGCAACGGGCTCCAAGACCGTCTTGCATCGCGAGCATTTCGACAAGATGAAGAACGGGGCCGTTGTCGGCAATGCCGGCGCCGCGGCATTGGAGATCGATGTGGAAGGGCTCGCTAGAGGATCGCTCAGCAAGCGACAGATTCGCGAGCATGTGGAAGAATACTCGGTGCGCGACGGCCGCAAGATTTATGTTCTTTGCGACGGCAAGCCGCTGCAGGCGCATTTGAACGAACCGGTTCCCGCCGCCGTGCTGGACGTTGGGCTGGCCTGCCAGGCGCTGATTGTGGAACACTTGATCAGGAACGCCGCAACCATGACGGCGGGTGTTCACGCGGTTCCAAAGGAGTTGGACCAGCAGGCGGCGCGTTCCAAGCTGGACGCGATGGGCGTGAAGCTGGACAGGCTCAGCGCGGACCAGGAAAGATTTCTCGCCGGGTTGTCCGGCCAGTCCTAGCGCGTGACCGCGCATCGCAATTTCTCCCAATTGGGTTTGGAGGCAAACGTTGGCTCTCGTTGAAGGTTGCAAACACGAACTGGAGTTCTCAATTCCCGCTGAAGTAGTAGCGCAGGAAGCGGAACGCGTTGCGATGTCCATTCAGAAGGACGCGAAATTGCCTGGCTTCCGCCCCGGCAAAGCTCCTCTGTCGATGATCCGGTCGCGCTACAAAGACGTCATCCAGCAGGAAATTCTGGAGCAATTGATTCCGCGGCACTTCCAAAAACAGTTGGACGAGGAAAATCTCCACTTCATCGGCAAGCCCCAAATGAAGGACCTGCACTTCCACGATGGGGCGCCGCTGCGATTCAAGATGGAGTTTGAGGTAGCGCCGGAGGTTGAACTCAAGGAGTACCGCGAAATCCCTACGCCTTATGCCGCTCCCGATGTCAGCGATGAGGACGTCAGCCGCCGCTTCGATGAGCTACGGGAAAGCCGCGCGGAGTTCATCAATCTGGATCCGCGCCCGGCGGAGAATGGCGATGCCGCTGTGGTGGATCTGGTCAGTTCCGGTGGATTGGAAGGCGCGCCGATGGAAGCGCAGGATATGACCATCGAATTGGGAGCGCCTGGGACGATGCCGGAGTTTTCCGCCGTCGTGGGCATGAGCCCCGGAGATGTGAAGACCATCACCGTAACGTATCCGGAAGACTACGGACAGGAGAGGTTGGCCGGCAAGACCGTGGATTTCCAGGCGACGCTGAAGCGTCTGCAGAAGAAAGAACTTCCGGAACTCAATGACGACTTCGCCAAGGACCTGGGCGATTTTCAATCTCTTGACGAACTGCGTCAAATGGTGCGAACGAACATGCTGCGGGAGCGCGAGCAGGCCGCGCAACGCGCTGCAAAGGACGCCATTCTGCACAAGCTGGCGGAGATGCATCCATTCGCGGTGCCGGAGACTTATGTGGACCGGCAGATTGATATTTATGCCGAGCGGTTTCTGGCACAAGCGGGAGCCGACCGCGACAAGATCAAAATCGACCGCGGCAAGTTGAAAGACGCAATGCGCGATCAAGCCATACGCGACATTCGCGGGACACTGGTGGTGGACAAGATCGGCACCGTCGAATCGATTGCCGCCACCAAAGACGAGGTAGACGCGGAACTGAACCGGTATGCGCGCCAGGTGCGCGAGCCCGTTGCCGCAATTCGCAAACGGTTCGACGAAAACGGGACCACCGGACGCATTGCCGATTCCATCCGTACCGAAAAGATCATGAGCTTCCTGTTCGAGCAGGCGCGTAAGGAAGCGCCGGCGGAACCGGCGGCCGGCGAAGCCGCGGCGGAGTAAACCTACTTCGAAGGCGGCTTGACGGGTGCCGCGGGCTGTTCTTTCTCTTCCGGCAGCGGCTCCGGCACGTCGAACTTGATGGTGGCGTCCGCACCGAACTTGCGATACAGCCGGAACTCCACGACATTCTTGCGCAGATCCTTGCCCGACCGCATGCGCACTTCGGCGCGCAGCGGAAGCACGTGCTCGTTCTCTCCGATTTTCACGAAATCGTAGTCGAGCATCGTTCTTGCCTGTTGCACGGGAAACGACGGCGGAATATCGATGGCGTCCAGCGTGACGCGGGTCACCGAATGATAATCGGCATCGACGTAAATCAGCCCCTGATAGCCGGCGATCACGCTTTCCGTGCGCTGATAGTCGATGCGCCATTTCGATTTCGGCTGCGCCACGCGGTAGGAAAACACATGGTTGCGCCGCGCATGCAGAGTGGCCCAGCGATCCCAATGGAATTGCGCCTCCGATTCCGGCTCGAAGATTTCTTTCAGTAAACTGCCGAATTCGCCGCTCGACGACGCGCCTCCCAAGCGGTCATGCGAGACTTCCGTCATCCGGCCGTTGATGGTTACCACCTGGTAGTTTTCCTTCTGCTCGAAGTAAGTGAGCTTCTCGGTGATGGTGTCGGCGGTCTGCCAGAACTCCAGCCCGCTGGGGTCGTGATAACGCCGCGTCACTTGCATGCAGATAAAATCGGGCAACCGTTTCGTGTAACTGAGCGCGTACTGGCGAACCTCGTCCAGGATTTTTTGTTGCTCCTCGGCGGATGGCGGCGGGATTACAACGGGCGCGGGCTTCGGTGGAGGAGGAGCGGCTTTGGGAGCGTTCTTCGATGCTTCCGCCAATTCACGCAACACGGCGACGGTTCGCGGGCCGATGCCTTGGCCCTGCCAGTCTTCAATGGTTCGCTCCTCAAGGTGTTCCGCAAGCCGGACTTTCTTTAGATAGTCGGAGACTTTGCGATCATCCTGTTTCAGCTTGATGGACGATTCGATGAAGCTGGCGAGCTGTTGCAGAGTAAGCCTGGCTTGACCCCAGGCGAGACATCCCAGAAACAACGCCGTCGTGAAAAAGCGCAACCACATGTCTCTATCATCGCGCAAACCTAGCGCATCGGCATGATGACAGGGACATGACTCGCCGCGTTCGGACTCACCAGTCCGGTGAGCCGCGGATCTTCAAAAACTTCCACGGCGCGGCGGTAGGGTTTGAATCCGGAGCGCAAATAGAACGACAAAGCATCGGGATGGTCCAGAGTACAGGTGTGCAGGAAGAGCCGCCCGCAATCTTCAGACCATGCCTGCCGGATTGCGAAATCCATTAACAAGCGGCCCGCGCCTTTGCCCACAATGTCCGGACGAAGGCCGAAGAATGAAATCTCGACGCCATCCTCCTCGCGGCTGTCGAGTTCCAACAGGCCTTTGGCGACGCCCGCGGCTTCCAGCACATAGACCTGCACCTGGGGATGTTGGAGCACGGCCGAAAGTTCGGCGTCGGGAAGGTGAAGGCGGCTGAACCAGAGCCACGGCTCACCGACGGCCCGGAACAGATCTCGATAAGAATTTACGTCGGGCTTCTCGACGCGGCGAATGGCAACCGCCTCAACGGCAGGGACCGGACGGACCGGTGGACGGCTGCGCATTTCCAGATACGTTACAACCGCAGCTACTCTGCCTTCGGGCAGGTCATGGTAACCGTCAGGGAGCATCATTACTTTACCGCTTCAGGACGCCGAGTCCGGCCATCCAATCGGCGAAACGCTCCGGCCAGGAATCCGTGGGTGCGCCGGATTTTGTCATGCCGAATCCGTGCCCGCCCTTGGCGAAGATGTGCATTTCCGCGGGGATTTTCGCGGTCTTGAAAGCCAGGTAAATGGGGACGGAATTTCCAGCCGCGGTGAGGCGATCATCGTCGGCGGCGACCAGAAAAATGGGCGGCGCATTGGTGGGGACATCCAACTTTTCGGGAACCGCCGGATAGATGGGGGCGGCGAAGTCGGGCCTGTTTTCAGAATTGAATTGCATGGCGGCGTAAGCGGCATGATAGCCGCCCGCTGAGAAACCGGTGACGCCAATTTTCTTTGGATCGAGGCCCCACTCTTTGGCGCGCGAGCGAACGATGCGGATGGCCTCCAGCGAATCGAGGACGCCGTTGCGTTTGGCTTCATCTCGATCGGCGGCCGCGGTTTTGCCGGTCGCCATGACGCGATACTTCACGACAAAGCCCGCCACGCCAAGCGTGTTGAGCCACTTCGCGACGTCGTAGCCTTCTTTGTCGATAGCAAGAATGCGCCAACCGCCGCCCGGCAGCACGATGACCGCCGCGCCATTTGCTTTGCCTGCCGGGGGAAGGAACGGAGTGATGGTGGGTCGCGTGACATCGTGGACACGACGGATGTTGTCGTTCGGACCTATTTGAATGCCCTCGCGATCGGGCAAATTGGCATCCGGCCAAATGGGAATGCCCACCGGATCGGCGGCGAAGGCGGTTGCAGCGAGAAAGAAAAAAGTTCGAACCACGGCGCGATTGTATCACGCGGCGCCTGGGACAAGCTGCCGCATTGCCACTCTTTCAAACTATCCGCAAAGCTCTCCAAGGCGATTCGAGACCGTCACGCATGCGAAGCGAAACGGGCTTAATCCGGCTGTAAACCTTGAAGCGCATTTTGCGCGGCGGTGAACTTGATACGATATTATTCCTTTCCTTCGTGTGAGTATTTCAACTGGGCCCGTTCAAAAGAAGTTCACGGAAGCGCTGGACGAACTGATCGCCCAGGTGCGCGAGGACCGGTCTATCCTGGCGGCGATTCTCTGCGGCAGTTTGTCATACGATGCCGTGTGGGCGAAATCCGATATCGATCTGGCACTGGTGACGATCGACGATAAGAAGGTCGAGTCCGGGCACTTGTCGCTGAACTCGCGCGGAGTGAATGTTCACGCCTTTCTCATGCCCCGCGCGGAGTTCCGGAAAGCGGTGGAAGGGTCGGTGCGAAATTCGTTTCTGCATTCGCTGCTGGCAAAGGGACGGCTGCTCTATACGCACGACGAGACGATCGAGGCGCTGTGCGCGCGGCTGCACGAAATCGGCGAGCGCGACACGCAAGTGCAACTGTTGTCGGCGGCAACACAGGCACTGCTGCCGATGGACAAGGCGCACAAATGGTTTGTCACGCGCGGCGACCTCGACTACACGTCTCTATGGATTCTTTACGCGGCCACTCCGCTGGCGCGGATTGAAGTGATCGGCGCGCGCCTGCTGGCCGATCGCGAAGTGATTCCGCAGGCGATGAAATTGAATCCGGCGTTTTTCCGCACCATTTATTCCGAGTTGCTGAACGCAAAGAAGACGAAGAAGAACGTGCAGGCCGCGCTGGACGCCATCGACGATTATCTGGCGCGGCGCGCGCCGGCGCTGTTCGGTCCGCTGTTGGAGCATTTGCGCGAGGTGGGGGAAGCGCGGTCGTCCACCGAGATCGAGGCTCACTTCAAAAGGAATTTCAACATGGAAGGAGTGGTCACGGCCTGCGAGTATCTCGCGGATCAGGGACTGATCGGCAAAGCGTCGATCGCCGCGCAACTCACGAAACGAAGCAACGTCATGGTGCAGGAGCAGGCGTTCGTCTATCTGGAGAGGACGCGCGATGGCAAGTAAATCCGGCCGTGCCGCGGCGCGCACGACGATCGCCGTCCACGGCGCGCGGGTACACAACCTCAAGAATATATCGGTGGAGATTCCGCGCGATCAGCTGATCGTAGTAACGGGGCTTTCGGGTTCCGGCAAATCGAGTTTGGCGTTCGACACCATCTACGCCGAAGGGCAGCGCCGCTACATGGAATCGCTCTCGACCTACGCCAAACGATTCGTAGCTCAAGTTGCCAAGCCCGATGTCGATTTCGTGTACGGGCTCTCCCCGGTGATTTCCATTGAGCAGAAGACCATCGCAAGCAATCCGCGATCCACCGTCGGCACAATGACCGACATTGCGAGTTACCTGAATCTGCTCTATGCAACCATCGCCGAACCGCACTGTCCGCGCAGTGGCGAAGCGGTGCCCAGCCGGACCGCGAGCCAGATTCTGGAAGCGATTCTCGCCCTGCCAAAGGACGCCGTGGTGGAACTGCGCGCTCCGGTCTTTCAACAGTACGGCGAAGAGCTGGATTTCGTCCTCGCCGAAGTGCGCAAGAAAGGCTGCCGCTTTCTCATTGTGGACGGCAAGCGAGTCGATATCTCCGCCGAGGTTGAATTGGACGAAACGAAGATCCGCAACATGGATGCGGTGGTGGACCGGCTGGTGGCGAGCCGCAAGCATGAGAAGGCAATCAAGGCGTCGATTGCCGCCACGCTTCTGATCGGCGATGGGCTGCTACAGGTGGAGATTGTGAGTGGCGCAGGCAAGGCGGAGGCGGAACGTTTCTACCGCGGCCTGTGCAGCAAGACGCATCATCTGGTGTATGGCGACATTCAGCCCGAGTACTTCATGTTCAACAATCCCGAGAGCGCGTGCCGCACGTGCGGCGGGCTTGGCGTACATAAACTGACGCATCCGGAGTTGCTTGTGCCCGACCCGAAGCGCAGTATCGCCGGCGGATGTTTCGTCAAGGAGGCGTTCAAATACAACCCCGACACATGGGATGGGCGCATCATGTACAGCCTGTCGAAGGCGCTTCGTTTTTCGCTCGACACTCCGTGGGAGAAGCTTTCCGAGACAGTGCGGCGGTGCATTCTGGAAGGTCTGGACGGCAAGAAGATCGTGGTATCCGTGCCGCCCGAGGCAAAGATCAAACGCGAAGAGAACGCAGGCAAAGAGGTCGGCTTCGGCGGCATCGCGCGGCGCATCGAGCGGCAATATCGCCGCTACCGGCAGCGGGGCGAGGCTAGTTCCACCTGGGAAGCGTGGCTCGACAAGGTGATGGTGGAGCACACGTGTCCCGATTGCAAGGGAGCGCGCGTGCGGGCAACCAGGCTGCTGTTCACCATCGAAGGCAAGACGCTCCACGACATGGGGCAGCTGCATTTCGACGAATTGCACGAGTTTCTCGGCACGATCAAAACGGCCGGGCGCGGCGCGGATGCGGGCCGGCAGGTGCTGGGCGAAATTCGGGGCAGACTGAAACTGCTACTGGGAATCGGCCTTGATTATCTGAGCTTCAACCGCCGCTCCGGCACGCTTTCGGGCGGCGAGTCGCAGCGCATTCGCCTCTCGACGCAAATCGGTTCCGGGTTGATGGGAATGCTTTACGTGTTGGATGAACCGAGTATCGGACTGCATCCAAAAGACAATGTGAAGATGATCGCGACGCTGGAAAGCTTGCGCGACATCGGCAACACCGTGATCGTGGTGGAACACGATGAGGACACCATCCGCGCCGCCGACCATCTGGTGGAGATGGGCCCGGGGCCCGGCGTGCATGGCGGCGAAGTGGTGGTGCAGGGAAGTCTCGGCGATTTGCTGGCGTGCAAGGCGTCGCCGACGGGCCAGTTCTTATCCGGGAAGTGGCGCATCGATACGCCCAAGCGGCGGCGCAAGGGCAATGGCAAAGCTCTGCTGGTGCGCGGCGCCAGGGAGAACAATCTCAAAAGTGTGGACGTGAAATTTCCGCTCGGCTCAATGGTTGCGATTACCGGGGCTTCGGGCTCGGGGAAGAGCACGCTCATCAACGAGATTCTCTATAAGGCGCTGTGGAAACGCTTGGTCGACACGCGAACGCTACCCGGCGAGCACGATGGCGTGGACGGCATGGAGCATGTTCACAAGGTAGTGAATATCGACCAATCGCCGATTGGACGCAACAGCCGGTCGAATCCCGCGACCTACATCGGCTTCTACGACAACATTCGCGATCTGTTCACGCAGGCGCCGCTGTCGGTGGAGCGCGGCTACAAGGCGGGCCGCTTCAGCTTCAACGTGAAGGGCGGACGCTGCGAGGAATGTCAGGGCGAGGGCGCGATCACCACGCAACTTTACTTCATGCCCGACGTGGAGGTGACGTGCGGGGCGTGCAAAGGCGCGCGCTTCAACAGCGAGACTCTCGACGTGACCGTGCGCGGCAAGACGATCGACGACGTGCTCAACATGCCGGTGGAGGAAGGCGCGCAATTCTTTGCGGGTGAACCGGCGGTGGGCAAGAAAATCGAAGTGCTGAACGACCTGGGGCTTGGGTACCTGACGTTAGGGCAATCGGCAACGACGCTGAGCGGAGGAGAAGCGCAACGCATCAAGATCGCCACGGAGTTGAGCAAGCTGCAACGCTCCAAGCACACGGTGTACATATTGGATGAGCCGACGACCGGACTGCATCTGGCGGACATCGTGAGGCTGTTGGAATCGTTGAACAAACTGGTGGACGCCGGGCATACGGTGCTGCTGATCGAGCATCACCTGGACGTCATCAAGACGGCGGATCATGTGATCGACCTGGGGCCGGAGGGCGGTCACGCCGGCGGCGAAGTGGTGGTGACGGGTACGCCCGAGGAAATCGCCGCGTGCAAGGCGTCGCATACGGGGCGGTTTTTGAAGCCGCATCTGCGAGCGTAGGAAGTGGAATAATGGTATCGGAGTTTGCCGATGGCAAAGGAACCTCGTATCGACTGGTCTCGGTGCCCGTTGATTGAAACCAACATTCACGTCCATGGCGGCGCACCTGTCCTGCGCAGTACGCGGATGCCCGTGAGCGCAATAGTCGATAACTTCGAGTATGGCCTTACCGCGTCTGAAATCTCCGATCAGTTCGAGATCTCCCAGGATCTGGTGGAAGCGATCCTGGATTACGCCATGAGTCATTCCGTTGCGCATCCTGTTTGATAAAAACGTGCCGGCAGGGGTACGCCACTTCTTGCGCAATCATGTGGTCCGAACGATGGCTGAAATGAACTGGCCTTCTCAACTTGAGAACGGAGAGCTTCTCAGCAGCGCCGAAGCAGCGGCGTTCGACGTGCTGGTCACCTCCGATCAAAACATCAAGCACCAACAAAACCTGTTGGGTCGAAGCCTTGGTTTGGTTGTACTCGGCTCGAACATCTGGCCCATCGTCCGCAGCTACGAGCGCGAGATTGCAGAAAACGTAGATGCATCCAAGCCAGGCAGCTATGCTTTTGTCGAAATGCTCTTACCGGCGAAGACTCGAAAACGGCCGCTCAAGCTGTGACTTGTGTGGGAATACAACTTGCATGAGACCGGCCGAGCAAGGAGGCCTACGGACGATTCACGCGGATGAGTCTGCCGGTCAGATCGCCCTGAATCGCGATTGCTTCGTGGATTCGCCTGGCTTGACCGCTGAAATCCGCATCAACGCTGCATACAATAACGCCGTGATGAACTCGCACCCTTTGGTGAAGGACGATGAAATGCTTTCTATTCAATGTCAGAAGCGCGCGACCCTTTGAAACCGCTATCGCCAACACCTCTTCGTCCGAAGTTGCGCAATTCGCCAATCCATACTCGAACCGTTGTTACATCGTCACCCAATTCTCTCAATGCCGCAACGACGGGCGCGGGAAAGTTCTCGTTGGCGTAGAGGCGCGCCATTCAAGTACTTTCATTGACGAGAATCTGGTCTTCGATCTCAAATCGATGAGAACGGACATAAGCCCCTCCACACACGCTGGGATTCGATTCGAGTCCAGGGTATGAATCATCCAGGTCTTGCACCACCATCCTCAACAACTCGGTCTTCTCGGACCGAGTGAGTTCCGGCAATAAACTCTCTACCTGGCGCAGTGCACTCATTTGTGATTCCAATTATGAGTATACTTCCCTTCGGTTTTTGCAAAGACTATCGGGCCACGAACTCCAACGTCCTCCGCGCGGTGACGTGTTTCTCCAACTCTTTACGATTGAGAAAGTACGTATCCTTCGCGCGCGATTTGCTGAACAGCTTTTCCGCTTGATCGTCGAAATGCGGCGACTTCGGATCGTCGCTCTCGCCAAGCGGCAGGATCATCCACGACTTCGGAGGCTTGCTCAGCACGACGATCTGTGTTTGTGTTTGCCCGCCCGTGCCAACCATCAGATTCCCGCGCTTTTCAAAGGTCACGGCGCGCGGAGTCGCCATGCCCGCCTGGCTTAGGGTGCCGCCGGATACAGGGAACGTCCGTTCCGATCCTCGCCGTCCCACGCGAAAGTAGGTTCCAAAAGTTGCATCGGCGGGAAACTCCGCGCGCAATTGTTCTTCGGATTTCTTCAGTGCGGCGCGCACTTGGGAGTCGGTCAAAGCCTCCGGCGGTTCCACCGCGCGGCTGTGTTCCCCCAGCGCCATTTTAAACAGATAGAATGCAAGCGCTCCGCGGGAATCGGCATCGCTGCGGCGGTTCCATTCGATCAACAGTTTCGCGCCCGGGTCCACTTTGCGAATGCGGTCCTGCCACAACTCGGCGTGAAACACCTGTGGCGAAAAAGCGAGATCGATCGCCTGCTCCGCCGTCACACCGCGCGCCTTGTCGAGTTGCTCCAAAGTCATTGCCGCGCGTTGATGCGCCGCCTGGGTGCCGTTATAGAGGTAAGGCCGCGCCGCCCATTTGTCGGCGGTCATTGGCGACTCCCTCATCATGAAGTACGGCGGGGTGTTGTTGTTCTGCATATAGCCTTGCGGCGGGTTGTGAATCTGCACCAGGTCGGCCATCTCATGAATTCCCGGCCACTCGCACGGGCCGGTACCGTCCTGCGGCTTGGTTGGATCGCAGCCTTGCGCGCGAATGGGTACGCGCCCGTTTCGCAGATAAAAAATGTCGCCGTCCACCGTGCCCACCATGATGTTCTGCGACATGTATTGCTTCATGTCCAGAGCGCGTTTCATCTCGAACAGATTACGCGAAGTGATCATGTTCCAGGCCTGCTCCACTAAGCGGTATTCGGTTGCATAAGGCGTTGCCATGGAATACGCCTTGCCGTCCTTGTGCGCCCACAGCGGGCCATGATGCGTGTACTCAATGGTCTGATCCGTCCATTCCACGCGGTCGCCGCGCTTTACGCCGATGCGCTCCTTGCGCACGCGCAGCGGTTTCCATTCGCCACGAAACAGATACTTGCCGTCGCGCACGGTTTCTTCAAAGGAGTCGCCGGTATCGGGTCCGCCGGTCGTCATGGCGATCGATACGTAACGGCCGTGACCCAGCGTGGGAAACGGAAGTCCCACGCGCGCTCCGCCCGACCACGCCAGATTCTGCCCGCCGTAAATGCGCATCTCGTAGTAGCGTGTTTCGCCATACCAGCTTAAATGCGGATCGATGATGGCGATGGGCGCTTTCATTGCCGTGCGCGAAGGCGCAATCAGCATTTGATTCGATCCGCGATAGGGAATCGGATCGGGCTGTATGCCGGCGCGCCGCAGGTCGTCGCCGGCGTCGCCTTCATGCCAGCGCCAAATGGTGAAGCGGCCATAGGCGACAATGTGCCACGGCTCAATGCGGAAATCCGTTTGCTTCAATTTTCCCGGATTCTCCTTCTTGTACTGCGCGATGCCGGCAGTAAACGCTTCGATGAGCCGCCGCACATGAGCGGGCAGGGCGGAATATTTTTCCTGCGCCACGCGCGCGTGCTCCCACATGCGCTGGCGTCCGTCATGCCGCACCCAATTCTCCCCCGCGGCGCCTTCCCCGAACGCTTCCGCCATGGTTCCCAACGCTTTGCGCATGTTCACGTGCAACTCTTCCAAACGGTCTTCGGCCTGCACGTAGCCGGAGGCAAATACGGCCCCTTCCTGCGTTTTCGCGAAAATGTGCGGCACGCCGAATTCGTCGCGCAACACTTCTACTTTTTCTGCCCTGTCGGCTGCAACAGCGGCGTTCATGGCCAAGAGAAACAACAAAGTCCTCATGGGGAGATAGTGTACACTGTCGCAAAGGATGCCATGAAAACACTCCGCGCAGTTTGGGTTTTGTCTTGCCTCGCCGTCATGCCCGTGCCGGCCGCAAGCCGCATTACTCTCGGTATGGCATCGAATGGATCGCTTATCGAAGCAGATCTTGCGGGCGCGGATCTTCCATCGCGCGCGCGCATTCTGCTCATTGGCGGAATGGACGGAAGTAAGGAATCCTCCGACGCCGTTTACAACGAACTGAACTGGTTCGAAGCCACATCGCGCGAACGGAATCAGTATTTGCTGGCGGCCATTACCAGAAGCAATCCCGCCGGAGCGAAACTGGCGTTCCCCCCCGCCGGTGACGCCTATCGCGACAACGCCGAGTCGCATGTACTGTGGCGGTGGATGGCAACATGGACGCCCGACCTGGTGATTGTCGTAGGCGCCGATCCAGGCGGTTTGGTAACTGCCATGCTCCGCGAGGCGGTTGCCGGCGTGGGCCGGATTCCCGTGCAGCGCGTCGATGCGAAACGTGGAATCCTTGCCGCCATGAAGGCGCCGGCGAAGTCTCCGGCTCGCCTGGAGGCCGAGAAGCGGCTCGCCAGGACGCCCAGGCAAGTGGCCGTCGAGATGGGCAAAGTGTACGGTCACGATCTGGCAGAAGCAGTGTACATTCCCGCCGTAGCGGTGATGGCGCGCCTTCGCATGGGTCATCTCGACGATGTGGAGCGCATTGTCGAACCGTATTTCAAAGATCCGAAAAAGAGCCTTCTCAAAGCGACCGGCAGCCATCTCTCGGGACACTTGCTGTTCGCCGACCTCGCCATGCGTACCGGAAAGCCGGAATACACCGCGATGGCACGCGCCGCCGCCGATCTAGGGTTCACCGAAAGTGGCCAGATGCGCGAGTCGATGCCTTATCACAACCAAATGAGCGACTCCGTTTTCATGGGCTGTCCCATTTTGGTGAAGGCGGGCCAACTGACCGGCGACCGCAAATATTACGACATGGCGCTGCGGCATTTCCGGTTCATGCGAAATCTGGATGAAAGAAGTGACGGGCTGTGGCGGCATTCGCCGAAAGACGAAGCCGCTTGGGGCAGAGGAAACGGATTTGCGGCCTTGGGCATGGCGCTTTCCTTGCTCGACTTGCCGGAAGATCACCCCGCACACGCCGAAATGCTTGCGTCGTTCCGCACGTTGGTGGCCGCGTTGGGCAAGCATCAGGATGTAACCGGAATGTGGCGGCAGGTAGTGGACCACCCCGGCGCTTACCGCGAATTGACGGCGACGTGCATGATCGCTTACTCGATTTCGCGCGCCATCCGGCGAGGCTGGTTGGATGTTAGAACCTACCGGCCGATGGTGGATCACGCATGGGACGCGGTGAAGATTCGCGTGGCTTCCAACGGCGGCTTGATGGACGTTTGCGAAGGAACCGGCGCACAGGCTTCCTTGAATGATTATTTGAAGCGCAAGGCGATTCTGGGGCGCGACCCGCGCGGCGGTGCGATGGTACTACTATTCGCCACGGAAATGGCCGGGCTCGAGTAGTTCTACAAATCCGCCGACCCCTGTTGTGGCGGCTTCCACCGCAACAGTCTGCGTTCCAGCCGCTGCACCAGTGCGCCAACGGCCAGCACAAAAATGGCGAGCACGGTCATTCCCGCGAACACGCCTGTCGTATCGAACACGCCTTCGGCCTGTGCAATGGAATATCCGATGCCCATCGACGCGCCCAGATATTCGCCCACAACGACGGCGATAATGGCGAACCCGATGGCGACATGAAGGCTGGAGAAGATCCAACTGAGGGCGCTGGGAATCAAAACGTGACGCACCAACTGCCGTTCATTTGCGCCCAGCATGCGCGCGTTGGAGACGATCGCAGGGTCAACTTCCCGCACGCCCCTATAGGTGTTGAAGAATACGATGAAGAATACTACCGTCACGCCAAGCGCCACCTTCGACCACACGCCAAGACCGAACCACAATAGGAAAATGGGCGCCAGCACCACCCTTGGCAGTGAATTGGCCACGCGAATGTACGGGTCGAGCACGGCCGACAGAAACGGCCGCCGCGCCAGCACAAAGCCGCTCAGCACGCCCAACGCGCCGCCGATCAAGAACGAGAGCATCGCTTCCAGGGATGTGGTCCATAGATGCGGCCAGACCTTGCCGCTCACAGCCTGATCCCAAACGCGCACGGCGATATCGCTGGGACGAGAGAAGAAAAACTTGTCCAGAAGTCCCGCGCTCACGGCCAGTTGCCACGAACCGGCGAGTATCACTCCGACGCCAGCCTGCCAGATCCGAATGCTGCGCTTACCCGTCATTTCTTGAACCTCTGTACTACTACTCTCTGAAATCTTCCCAAGCCGCAAAGATTCTCTTTGGTTGCGGATGTGCTGCTCTGTGGGGCAGGTCTCCAGACCTGCGAGACGATCTCCAGATCGGCTCTTCCGAGAGCACGAGATCGTCCGTGGTGGCCGCACGGCGGCCAGGACGGGATCTGGAGATCCCGTCGCAGGTCTGGAGACCTGGCCCCACATCGGAGGAAGAGATCAGGTGAAAGGCGTTGCGTTTAAACATGCGTCTTTAACACCTCTTCGCGCAACGTTTTCCAAATCACGCGATAAACCTCCTGGAAGCGCGGCTCGGTCTTGATGTCGATGAGATTGCGCGGGCGCGGCAAGTCCACGGAAAACCGCCCCGCTACCTTGCTCGCGGGTCCCGCCGAAAGAATAATCACTTCGTCTGAAAGCGCGATGGCCTCTTCCAAATCGTGCGTGACGAACACCACGGTCTTCCCGGTGCCGCTCCACAGCGAGACCAATTCGCTCTCCATGCGCAGACGGGTGTGAACATCCAGCGCGCTGAAAGGTTCATCCATGAGAAGGATATCCGGATCCACCAGAAAGGCCTGTGCCATCGCAGCGCGCTTGCGCATGCCGCCGCTAAGCTGATGCGGATAGCTTGAATCGAATCCTTCCAGACCCACGCGCCTGATCCAATCCGCCGCGGTCGCCGCGCGAGCACTCCGGTTGATGCCGCGAAACTCCAGACCGAGCGCCACGTTTTCCAGGACCGATTTCCAGGGCAGCAAGGCGTCCTGTTGAAACATGTAAGCCGCGCGCCGGTTGAGTCCGGCCAGTGCTTCTCCGTAAACGCGGATGCTTCCGCTATCAGCGGGCGCGAGTCCTGCGATCAGATTCAGCAGCGTCGATTTACCGCAGCCGCTTGGCCCCACAATCGACACGAAGGAACCCGCGGCAATCTCCACATCGACGTTGGACAGTGCGGTGAATACCTCGCCTGACGGCTTTGCAAACCGCCGCGTGACGCCGTTTACCTGAATCGCCGGCGTCACTTGAACCCAGCCATTCCAGCGCCCAACCCCAACACGGCGGCGCCCGCCACTACCCACACCGTCTCCACTTTTGTCAGCGCCAGAATGCAGAAGCTCACGCCGGCCACTGCCACCGGCAATGCGGATGTTAGCGAGGAACGGCCCAGCGGCAACGACGCCGAAATCAGCAGTCCCGCCGCAGCCAGGAGCAACCCGCGAATGGATCCTCGCAGAGCCGGATGTTCCGCCGTGCGCAGGAAAAATCGTAACACGGGAATGACCAGCATCGTGGGCGTGATCATCGCAAGGAAGCCGATAAGCGCACCAGGCGTGCCCGCCACAGTGTAGCCGACGCACACTACGTACAATCCAAGCGGTCCAGGACCGGTGCGACCCGCCGCAACCGCGGCATTCAATTGGTAATCCGTCAGCACATGATGCCGCTCAACGAAATCTTCGCGGATTGACGGCAGCGACCCAAGTCCGCTGAAACCGGTCATGGTCGCTTTCGAGAGGAGCAGGTAGAGCAGCCAGAGACTCATCGCGCTGTGCCCTCGCGCCAGAAAGCGCCGCACAATCCGGCGGCGAAAAGAACTTCCACGGGTGACAATCGCAACCATTCCCGCAGGATGAGCGCGCCGCCTGAGAACACGACTACCCGAAACCATTTGGCGTCCGCCAGCGCGGGCTTCATCAATTGCCACGCCGACGCGAACATCATTCCGACCACCGACGCCAGCACCGCGCCCGCGGCGGCGTTTGCCAGCGGATTGCGTTGCGCCGCATCCAGCGCGGTGAGAATCCACACGGCGAGCACCGCCGACGGCGCGGAGGCCGCCAGCACACTGAGCACCGCGCCCACCCATCCCTGCATCTGGTAGGCCGAAGCCGCGCAGAAGGCCAGAACATTTGTACCGGGAACGATTCGCGCAACCGAGAACGCGATGGAATACTGTTCCGCCGTGATCCAGCCGCGGCGGTCTACTAACTCGCGCTGCAGCGAAGCGACCGTGGGATCGCCGCCGCCGAAAGTGAGATTGCCCGCTTTGAGGTAAAGAGCCGCGACTTCGCGCAGCGACGGCCGGTGAGGCATTGTTTCAGGATACAGGACGCTCCGGCTACTGGTCCTGCAGCGGGACCGTTGTGGCGGCCTTGGACACCTGGCCCTTACGCGCTTCCTCAATGGAGATGCGGTTCACGTCGAGGGTCATACCCAGCGCCTGATCGAGAGAAACTTTCGCACGGCTATACGAGCTGAGTGCCGACACCTCCGCCGCCTGCGCCACAGCCAGATCGCGCTGCGCCTGGATGACGAAGAAAATGGTCGATGCGCCCAGCGCATATTTTTTCTGCTCGGCGTCCAGCGTTTGCTCCGCGAAGATGCGCGACTTCATCGACGCCTGGTACCCGGCGCGCGCCTGTTGCAATCCGATGAGCGCATTTTGCACTTCGACGCGCACCTGATTAACCTGCGATTGCTCGCGCAATTCCTGTTGGCGCAGCCTCAGCAGATCGTTCGCCATGTCGGCGCGCGCCGTCTTGTTGGTAATCGGAATACTTAGTTGGAAGCTCACGTTGTAATCGGGGAAGTTGCGCCGGAAGATCTGTCCCAACACTCCGCCATAACCACCGACGAAAAACGGATTGGCATTCTGAACGAAACTGCCGGTGCCGGGAATCTGAATCACGCTCGGACTGCCTGCCAAGCCATTGTTCCGAACCTGCGCCTGCACTCCAAACTCCGGTTTCAAAGCGCTCTTGCTGCCCTCCAGGCTGATCTTCGCGGTCTCAATGCTGAGCTTCGTTTGCGCGATGTCGGGGCGTTTCTGTAAAGCGGTAGCCACCAGGTCCTGAATGGGCTCCACTCGCTCCTGGTCGGGAATGCGCATCACGTCCGTAGGAACAACGCGCGCTTCGGAAAGCATCGGACCGGAGACGCCCGTCCGGCTGACCGCGTTTTTCAGAACGGTCTCCTGCTGCAGAAGGCGCGTCTCCGATACCGTGAGGTCCTGCTGATTGCGCGCTACTTCCGCTTCCGCGCGCACGATTTCGATGGGCGCCAGCGTGCCGATCTCCACCTGCTTCTTGTTGTCTTCCAGCAGCTTCTGCGCCAATGCCAGCGCCTGCTTCTTGACCTTCGCGTCTTCGTTGTAGCTCACCAGATCCCAGTAGATATTGATAACGGAAGAGACCGTGGTCATCACCTGCTGCGTGAACACCAGGTCTGACACCGCCACTTGCTTCTGTGCAATGCGGATGTTGCGATTGTTGACGGCTCTGCCAAACCCTCGCAACAGACTTTGACTGACGGTCAGTCCGAGATTGCTTGTGTAGTAAGGGTTGATCTCCGCGCGCGGAACCGTGGAGTTCACGTATGCGTTATTGAAATCCATCGAAACGTTGGTTCCGGTGAGAAAGCCCCGCTGAATGCTGAAGAACGGAGACTGGTTGGCAACCGCGAACGCCGGCACACCCGTGGAAAAAGAATTCGAGTTGATGGTCGTGCGGTGGTTGTATCCAAAACCGGTGTTGACGATGGTATCCAGCGTCGGAATCGTCGTCCCGCTTTGTGAAAACACAACGCCGCCGGTGGTCGCCGTACCGCCTCCGCCCGTACCGCCGGTGGCAACCGAAGTGCCCAATCCGCCTTGTCCGGAAACTTGATTCGTAACGTTCGTGGTGGTCGTGTTGATGGACGTGGGGATACCGCGAATCAATCCGCCGCCCTGCGCGCGCAGCAGGTCCGTCTCCGACAGACGCGTGCCGTAGCGTTGGATTTCGATATCGAGATTGTTTTCCAGCGTCAGCGCGATGGCATCCTGCAGCGACAGATAAATCCGTCCCGCCCGCACCAGCGAATCAATACGCGTCGAGTTGCTCAGATAGACCGGCGCGACGTCCTGCACTTTGTATCGCTGCAGCCAGCCTTTGATTCCGTCCATCGTCCAGATGGGCTGGGTGCGCGCGGGCTGCGGCATGCCGGGCTGCTGCGCGCTTGCCAACTGTGCCTGCAGCAGACTCCAAACGGTAAACACAATAATGGTCTTCTTCATACGGGATCGATCCTTCTATGGACTTCGCGAAAGGCCTATAAGGATTCTAACGGCCGGGGCCAGCACAAAGTTCCCTGATTCTCGTTCACTTTTTATGGTAACGCACCCGTGGCGGCTGAGCGGGTAGTTCCCTTACAATGGAAGAAGGCGCGGGAGTAACTCAATGGTAGAGTCACAGCCTTCCAAGCTGTTGGTTGCGGGTTCGAGTCCCGTCTCCCGCTCCATCTCCCAAACGCCCCCAA
>JACPVQ010000160.1 GCA_016191645.1 Candidatus Solibacter usitatus | reverse complement strand
TCCGCCACCAGCGAAGAGATGCGCGACCTGGTGGCCAAGCTGCCCGCCTCCCTCGGCATCAATTGGGACCAGCAGAACTCCCTTTCCCTGGAGCGGGACGTGTTTCCCGGCGGCTATCACAAACTTCCCAAAAACCGCATTGAGAACGTCCAAATCAAAGCAGAGGGCCTGTTTGGCGCGAAGAAGCTGGATTGGGCGGCGATCATCCAGGCGCTCCTCGCCGACGGCTACAAAGGACTGTTCGCTCTGGAGACTCATCATGGACAAGGCGAGCAAAACTACCGCATGTCCGTCCAGGCAATGAACGAACTGGCGCGCATCGCCGCATCGTTGTAGATCCGCCGCCGCAGGCTTTTCCCGTTTATTATTCATTAATTAGTAATAAATTGGTTGACTATTTCTCACAAAAAGAATATAAATGATGTCAACCGGCATGGCCGGCAGTTTTAGCACCCAAAGACGAAGCACTCTATGATGAAGCACCAAACGACGAAGCAATGGACCCGCTCGGATACCATTGCTCTCGCCCTCGAATCGTGCACAACCTGTTTAGGAAAAGGCATTATCGTGGGTTCCAGAGGAGGATTTACTCCTTGCAGTTGCGCGCTCCGCGGCATCTTTCGCACCTGTTACCAGCGGTTCCGTTGCTGTGCCACCAAGGAGCGGTACATCACGCAATCGAAACTGCAAACGACCCCGCACCCGGAGCGTACTCCCGGTATTTGGGCGCATAAAGACGAAGAATACGTCGCTGATTTCTACTTGGTCAGCAGACGCACTCTGGAGCCGGAAGAGTGGGACGTGTTCCGCTTCCACTATCTGTTGGGCGCCGATTGGCGGCTATGCAGCGCAAGGCTCGGCATGGACCGAGGCACGTTCTATCACACGATCTATCGCATTGAGGAAAAGCTGGGGCGCACGTTTCGTGACTTGCAACCCTATCCGCTGTACCCGCTGCAAAGCTATTTTTCGGAACCCATGATCGGAGAACTGGAAGTAATGCCGGTCTCGAAGAAGACGGTGTTGCACGGGAGAGACGTGAAGGCAAAGAAAGTGGTTCCGATCCGTCCCCCGCTGAGGAATGCTCCCGTTCGAGAGGAACCTGTGCGGAAGGTTGCCTAACCGGAGGACAGTCCAGCGCGGAGAATGGTCTGATACAATCCTTGTCCATGCGCTGGACTTTTCTTTTTCTCCTTACCGGATTGGGCCTCAGCGGCGCCGACGAAACCGCCTTGTTCAACGGAAAGAATCTGGATGGTTGGGAGTCCGTGGGGGACGGGCTGTGGAGCGTGATGCGCGATGGCGTCCTGTTGGGGCAGCGTCCGCAGAAGGCTTTGCAGCAAGCGTGGCTGTATACGAAAAAGGATTTTCGTGAATTCGATCTGAGCCTGGAATACTGGACGCGCGACCGCGGCAATAGCGGCGTGTCCATTCGCGACACGTCGCGAGGCAGGTTCGCGTGCGGGACGGAGTGGAATCGTGATAAGACGCCGTCTCATATCGGATATGAGATTCAGATTTGGATGGGGTCGGAGAGCATCGACTACCCCAGTGGAAGCATTTACCTGTTCGACAAGGCGAAAACCGGCGCGCAGATTCCGCACGATTGGAATCGCATGGACATCGAATCGCGCGATCGATTGATCCGCGTGAAAGTGAACGGCAAAGTGGTCTCAGAACACGCCGGCGATCCGGCGCGAAGCAAGTCGGGGCCCATTGGTTTGCAGCTGCACGACCCGGCGAGCCTGGTGATGTTCCGGAATATCCGCATTCGGGAAATTCGCTAACGGCGGGTTTCGAAGAATGCCTGTAGCAGGGAGACGCACTCCGCGCCCAGGACGCCCTCGACAATCTCCACTTGATGATTCAGCACGCTGGAATCGGCGAGATGGAATTTCGAGCGGACGCCGCCGAAGCGCAAGTCGCGTGCGCCGAACACGAGACGCGCAACGCGGGCGTGCACAATGGCCCCGGCGCACATCACGCAGGGCTCAAGCGTTGAGTAAAGCGTAGTACCTTCCAGGCGATAGTTGCCAATGTTTTGGCCTGCCTGGCGGAGGGCGAGGATTTCGGCGTGGGCGGAAGGGTCGTGCAGGGCGATGGGCGAATTGTGGCCTTGGCCGATGACTTCGCCCGCGCGCACTACGACCGCGCCGGCGGGCACCTCCCCCAACGCGGCGGCTTTGCGCGCAAGCTGCAAAGCAAGCGACAAATACGTTTCGTCGGCCGTCATGTCAAGATTATAGAGTAGCCTCTTCGCAGGCGAATGCCGCATGCTCCGATTTTTCCCACTGGTTTGGAAGAACACTTTGCGCAACCCGCGCAGAACCGTGCTCACGGTATCGAGCCTGGCGCTGTCGCTATGCCTGTTGGGCCTTATGATGGCGATCTATTACGCGTTCTATGTTTCCGAAACGCCGCCCGCGCAAGCGCTGCGATTACTGAGCCGCAATCGCGTTTCGTTAACCATGTCCTTCCCGTCGTTCTATATGGACCGCATCCGCAAAACTCCCGGTGTAAAGGACGCAATGCCCTGGCAGTGGTTCGGAGGGACCTATAAAGACGCCCGAGACCCCAAGAATTTTTTCCCTCGCTTCGGCGTGGATCCAAAGAAGCTGTTCGTCATTTACCCGGAAATCAAGCTCCCCGAAGATCAGAAGGCAACGTTTCTGGCAGACCGGCTGGGGTGTATTGTAGGCCGGCCCTTGGCGCAAACCTTGGGCCTGCACGTTGGAGACAGGCTGACGCTTATGGGCGACATCTACCCCATGAACCTGGAATTAACGGTACGCGGCATCTATGACAACGAACTGGGCGCGGAGACGATGTTCTTCCATTGGGACTATGTACGGGAGGCTTTGCCCGCGGCACGAAAAGACGTGCTGAGCACGATTAGCATTCTGGCGGAATCGCCGGAAACCGTGGCGCGCACCACCAGCGCCATCGACGAGCAATTCCGCAACGCCACCATCCAGATGCGCACGGAAACGGAGCGGGCGTTCGGCCTGGCTTTTCTCGGAATGCTTGGGAACGTCAAGCTGATTCTGCTTTCCATCTGCGCGGCGGTTACGTTCACCATCATGCTGGTGGCGGGGAATACTATGGCGATGAGCGTGCGCGAACGCGTCCGCGAAATTGGAATTCTGAAAACTCTAGGCTTCCGCAGGGGACAGATCCTGAGCCTGATTCTGGGCGAAGCGGCGGTACTGTCGATCCTGGGTTCCTGCGTGGGCGGGCTGCTTGCTTCCGGACTCTGTACGCTGATCCGCGGCGGCCCGGCCCTGAATAATCAAATCAAAACGCTGTCCCTGCAAGCGCCCGTTGTGGCTGCGATTTTTGCCGCGGGACTGGGGATCGCTTTGACCAGCTCTTTGTTTCCCGCGTGGAGAGCATCGCAGGTGACTATTCTTGAGGGTCTGCGAGCCAACGAATAAAGCATGAAGATTCCTCTGGCCTACAACCTTCGCAATCTGCTGGTGCGTCGCGGCACAACCGTGATGACAGCATTGGGAATTGCGCTTACGGTAGCCGTGTTGGTTACGACGATGGCTCTGGCGGAGGGGTTGAACCAATTGTTCTCATCCAGCGGGAATCCGCGGCACATTCTTGTGATGCGCAAAGGCTCCACCGCGGAGTTGACGAGTCTGGTAACGCGGGCGATGTTCCAGGACATCAAATTCAAAAACGGAATTGCGCGGAGCAAAGGCAGCGAACCGATGGTCTCGCTGGAGTTTGTAACCGTTGTCAACCTGCCGGCGGTGGACAATCCGGAAGGGAACAACGTCACGTTGCGCGGTATTTCCCCAACAGGCCTGGAGATGCGGGAAGGAATGAAGCTGGAATCCGGACGCTGGTTTCAACAAGGCAGGACAGAGATCGTCGTGGGGAAATCAGTGGCGCAGCGCTATCCCGGTGCCAAGGTCGGCGCCAAATTGCGCCTGGGACGCAGTATGTGGGAAGTGGCGGGAGTGGTGGATGCGGGGACGTCATCCTCGAACAGTGAAATGTTTGGAGATTTGAACCAAGTGGCGAGCGACTATGACCGCGGCGAGACGGCGAGCGCGATCCTGGTTCGCGCGCAGGATGAAGTGGCACTGGCGGCCCTCATCAACGACCTGGGGGCGGATCGCAAACTGAACGTGGTTGCGCAGGCCGAAACGGACTACTTCGCGTCGCAGACCAGTACCGGCAACGTTCTGCGGTACCTGGGATTGCTGGTATCCGTGATCATGGCGGTGGGCAGCGCGTTTGCGGCTATGAATACGATGTATGCCGCGGTGGCGCGCAGGACCAAAGAGATCGGCACGTTGCGCGTGTTGGGTTTTTCAAGACGCAGCATTCTCAGCAGTTTTCTTTTGGAGAGCCTCTTTTTGGCTCTGCTGGGAGGATTGATGGGCGTGGCGCTGGTCCTGCCGATCAACGGATTCACGACGGGAATCACATCGATGACGACTTTTTCGGAAGTCGCGTTCAGCCTGCGAATCACCCCGAAGGTCATTGCGACGGGCATGGCGTTCGCAGCCCTGATGGGAGCGCTGGGCGGATTGTTCCCGGCAGGCAACGCCGCGCGCAAGCAGATTCTCAGCGCGTTGCGGGAAGGATAAGCAGCTTACATGCCTGGCGACCTATCAAAGCTACGCATTGATCGATCTACACCGGAGCAGAGCGGGTCGAATTGGGCTCAGCGCTGGATTCTTGGCGGCATCGGGATTTTTCTGCTTCTTGGCGCGGCGCGATACGCCCTGAACCTTGCGAATGCGCCGCTGGAAGTGGAAGTGATGCGCGTGACGGCCGGACGCGCGGAGAATGCAGCAGGCGACATTATTCTAAACGCCACCGGGTATATTATTGCGGCGCACAAGATTCAAGTGGCCTCGAAAGTGATTGGCCGCGTGGCATGGATTGGTGTGGAAAAGGGCGACCGCGTGAAAGAGGGACAGGAGATCGTGCGTCTGGAAGACGACGAATACCGTGCTCAGTTGCAACAGGCGAAAGGCCAACTGCAAGCGCTGGAGGCTCGGCTATCGGAGTTGCGCAACGGGTCGCGGCCGGAGGAGATCGCCGTCGCCAAGGCCAATCTGGAAGTCTCGCGAGCCGATCTGGCGAATGCAAAGATTAACCTGGATCGCGTGCGGAAGCTGACAGGCGACGGCGTCCTGGCGAAGCAGGCGCTGGACGATGCCGTGGCGCGATACGATTCGCAAATGGCGCGAGTGGCGTCGCTGGAGAAAACCTACGAATTGGTGAAGATCGGCCCGCGCGTGGAGCAAGTAGATTCGGTGCGCGGCCAAATTGAGGAAGCCAAGGGCCGCGTCGCGTTTTACGAGACGACGCTTTCGAACACGGTAATCCGAGCGCCTGTCACCGGCACCATTCTGGAGCGGGCGGTTGAGAAGGGCGAATTTCTTACGACCAGCTTCGTGGGAGATCGCGGCGCAAAAGGGTACGTCGTCTCGCTGGCCAATCTGAACGATCTGCAAGTGGAACTGGACATCAATCAAAACGACTTTGGGAAACTTGGGCCGAAACAAAAAGGTGTGATCACGACCGATGCGTACCCGGACCGGAAGTACGACGGCTTCATCTATGAGATTGCGCCGGAGGCGAACCGGCAGAAGGCCACCGTGCAGGTGAAGGTGCGGGTGCTGCAGCCGGACGAATACCTGCGGCCCGACATGAATGCGAGTGTGGCGTTTGTTTCCGAAGCGAAACCGCGTGGAGCGGAAATCGAGCGGCCGAAAGCGTCCATTCTGATTCCGGCCTCTGCGATTCGGAACGGATCGGTCTTCGCGGTTGTTGGCGGCAAAGCCGTGCAGCGTCCTGTAGAGACTGGCGCAACCCTACCCGGTGGCGTCAAGGTGGAGAGCGGTCTCATCGGCGGAGAAGATCTGATCCTGAAACCGCCGCCCGAGTTGAAGGATGGGACAAAAGTCATGCGAAAGGGCGGCTCATGAGCGACTCGGTGATTGTCACGCGCGGGTTATCGCGCGAATACACGCGCGACGAATTCCGCATCATCGCACTCAAGAAGGCGAGCCTGGATGTGAAGAAGGGCGAGTTCGTGGCGCTGATGGGACCTTCCGGGTCCGGCAAGTCGACGCTGCTCTACCTCATAGCCGCGATGGAGCGGCCCAGTGCGGGAGAGATCCGCGTACTCGATCAGAATCTGACCACGCTCAGCGACGGCGCAATCGCATCCTGGAGGAATCGCCACATCGGATTCATCTTCCAGTCCTACAACCTGATTCCTGTGCTCACGGCAATGGAGAACGTGGAATTGCCGTTGAAGTTGACGCATCTGAAAAAGAAGGAGCGGCTGGAACATGCGGAAACCGCGTTGAAACTGGTGGGCCTGGACGATCGCATGGGCCACTATCCGAAACAGCTCTCCGGTGGGCAGGAACAACGCGTGGCTATCGCGCGCGCCTTGGTGACGGACCCCGACATCATCCTCGCCGATGAGCCGACGGGAAATCTGGACGCCGCCTCGGCGAATGAGGTTCTGTCGATCCTGGAGCGGTTGAACAAAGAGTACGGCAAGACGATTGTGATGGTGACGCACGATCCGCATTGCGCGAAGTCGGCGGGTATCGTACGTTATTTGGACAAAGGCGAATTACTGCCCGAAGGACAGAAGCCTGAAGATTGGGTCGCGCGCTAGGTACTACTAGCCGCGAAGATTTTCTTTGGTTGCGGCTGTGCTGCTTTGTGGGGCAGATCTCCAGATCTGCGGAGGGGTCTCCAGACCCCGACTCGGTCGCGGAGCGACCGATGGCCGCCGCACGGCCATGCGGGATCTGGAGATCCCGCCGCAGAACTGGAGTTCTGCCCCACTGACTCATAGCAGGTAGTTCCACTGCAGGCACGCCATGTCGAAGCCGATATTGCGATATGTG
>JACPVQ010000023.1 GCA_016191645.1 Candidatus Solibacter usitatus | reverse complement strand
GGCCTCACTTTGCGATTCAAACTGTGAGCGAGCCAGTTCCGGCGTGAACGGTTGCATCGCAAGGCCGTGCCGCGATGCGGACCACTTTTTGTGGAACTCCGGATGGCAGGCCTTACACTCCCCCGAGCCCTTTCCTGCGGTCTGTGGGCGATTGCAGCCGGAAGCTGTCAAGAGTATGCAAACGAGAAAGCAGCGGGATGAGTTCATGCAGGATCGGCTCTTTAGTTACAATAGAACAAGCCAGCCGTGGCGAAGTGGCGGAATTGGCAGACGCACCAGACTCAAAATCTGGCGCACTTTACTGTGCGTGAGGGTTCGACCCCCTCCTTCGCCACCATGCTCAATGCAACGTCCAATTAGGAGGACCCCTCATGCAGCGGCGTGAACTCATCAAATCGGCGGCAGCGTTTACCATTCTCAAGAGCGGAACTCTGCGCGGCCAAAATGCTCCCAGCAACCGGTTGAACATCGCCTTGATCGGCGTGTGGGGGCGCGGCACGGCGCACTACAATGTTCTGCGCAACGAAAACGTGGTCGCGCTCTGCGACGTGAATGACCTGCGTACGCGTGAGGCGGCGCAGGCATTCCCCAAGGCGAAGACCTATTGGGATTGGCGGCAGTGCCTGGAACAGAAAGACGTCGAGGCCATCATTATCTGCACGGCCGATCATCAACATGCTTTCATCGCGAACTGGGCGTTGAATCGCAATATGCATGTCTATTGCGAGAAGCCGCTGGGAATCTCGGTGGAGGAAGTTCGCACCGTGCGCGCGAATTACATCGGCAAGAAAGCCAAGCTGGCGACGCAGCACGGCACGCAGCGTCATGCGTATCCGAATTTCGAACGGTTGCGCGAATTGATTCTCGATGGGGCCATCGGCGAGTTGAAGACCGTGCACAGTTGGGACGCGCGGCAGCTTCCGCGGCCCGGCTATCCGGAAGCCGAAGGCCAGCCGCCGGCATCGCTTCATTACGAGCAATGGATTGGGCCGTCGCCGTATCACCCCTACAGTCCGCAATATTTTGGCGGCTCGGCGGGATTGAACTGCCTGTTCTGGAATATGTATCGCGACTTCGGCGTGGGGCAGATGGGCGACATGGGCGCGCACACCATGGACCTGGTATGGAACGTGATTGACGCGGGTGCGCCGACCGGAATCGACATCGATCGCGATGTGAGCGACAAATACGATCCCAACATTTGTCCCGTCAAATTGAAGGCGCACTTCGACATTCCCGCGAATCAATGGCGCGGACCCATCTCCGTGGTGTGGTATCAGGGCGGGTTGAAGCCCGATGCTCCCAAGAGCTACATCGACGTGACGCGAGTGGGCAATGGAGCCATCTTTGAAGGCACCAAGGGCAGCATCTTCGCCGACTTCACCAGCCGCATCATCATCCCAAACAATGACGATGGGGACATGACGTACTACAAACGCCGCGGCGCAAATCAGGTGCTGCCGCTGATTGGCGGGTCGGGCCAGCGGTCACAAGGCGCGCCTGGCGGAAATCGCGGGCCGGCGCGTGGACGCGGCGGTCGCGCACAGGAACTTCCTCGCGGTTTTACGGCTATGCCGAATGCACAGCCAGGCGCGAACGGTTTTCCCGCCGTTCAGTTTCTGGAAGGTGGCATTCCCGCTGCCGTCGGTCTGCCCAACACGAGCATCACAGCGCTTGTGGAAGCGCAGAAGAATGGGACTCCGCCTTCAACCGGCGACGTATTTCAACAGGAATGGCTCGACGCGTGCAAGGGCAAGCTGAACAACGTCGTGCATGGGACAAGCTCGAAGACACACTGCGATTTCGATTACGCCGGCACGATGATGGAGCAGATGCTGCTCGGCCTGGTGGCGCATCGTGTTGGGAAAAAGTTGCAATACGACCCCGTTGCCGGCCGCGTGACGAATGCCCCGGAAGCCAACGATTATTTGAAGCGCACGTACCGGCCCAATTGGAAGTTGAACGGTTAACCGGCCGCGAGCATGCATGTACGATTAAGACTCTGAAATCTCGCCAAGCCGCGAAGATTTCCTTTGGTTGCGGCTGTGCTGCCGTGTGGGGCAGATCTCCAGATCGCGCATGGCATCGCCAGAGGCCATCGGCTGCATCGCAGCCGCTTCGGAGAGTACAAATACTTCCGGCAGAGGCGGTCTGGAGACCTACCCCACCGAGCAGCACAGCCGCAAAGACTACATACATGTCCAGCTACCGCGCGGGATTCTGCGCGAGCATCTTCCCAAGAGGCGACGATTTCGTATTTTGGTTGCGGACATGCTGCTGTGTGGGGCAGATCTCCGGATCTGCGAGGCGGTCTCCAGACCGCCTCTGCCGGGAGAGGCTGGATTCTCCGCATGCGGCTGCAACGCAGCCGATGGCCTCTGGCGCGGCCCCGCCCCACACAGCAGCAAAGCCGCAACCAACAGAAATCTTCGCGCCGTGGTCCTACTTAGTTCCACAAACGGCGCACAACGCGAATCAACATATACAAGCTAATGGCAAAGACTACGCATAGCCCCGCGGCGTAGTGCATCCGGCCGTACAGGAAGTTGCCAACGGCAAACAGGGACGACCAGATCATCACCGATCCGGAGAACCAGCCCACCAAGGCCAGCGGAATGTTTTCGCGTTGCAGATGAGCCGCCGCTTCGGCCTCCGTTTCGCCGGCAAGAATTCGGATGTGTTTCCATCCCGGGCCAAAGGGGCGGACCTTCTTATAGAAATCGATGAGCGCGGACTCTGCCGTCGGCGGACCAAAGAACGCGGCCACCAGCCAGCAAATGGTGGTGGCCATGACCGTCAGCAGCAACTCCTTGTGCGTGCCGTAGGAAACGCCATTCCGATGCAGAATCAAAAAAACGATGGAGATGCCGAATGAGGCGATCATGGCCACGATTTCACACCACGCAGTCACGCGCCACCAAAACCATCGCAACAGATAGAGCAGGCCCGAACCGGCGCCCACTTGCAGCATAATGTTGAAATTATCCTGCGCGGTTTCCAGCGCATAGACCAGCGCCGATGAACAGACAAACAACAGTCCGATCGACACGCGGCCCGCCGCGACGTAATGCTTCTCGTCTTTTCCGGGACTGACGAAGCGGCGGTAGAAATCGTGAACCAGATAGGACGATCCCCAATTGAGATGAGTGAGGATGGTGGAGGAATTAGCGGCGATCAGGCCGCCGACAATGAGCCCCATCCAACCAACCGGCAGAAACAACAACATGGCGGGAAACGCGATGTCGTGGCCGATGAGTTTCGGATCGACGTGCGGGAACGAGCGTTGGATGTCGGAAAGTTCCGGATAGACCAGGATGGACGCAAGGGCCACCAGAAGCCACGGCCATGGCCGCAGAACGTAGTGGGCGACGTTGAAGAACAGCGTACCGCCCAAGGCGTCTTTCTCCGATTTCGACGCCAGCATGCGTTGCGCGATGTAGCTGCCGCCGCCCGGTTCCGCGCCGGGATACCACACGGCCCACCATTGCACCGCCAGCGGCATGATGAACACCGCAATGACCAAATCCCAGTTGCCGCTGAAATCGGGAAGCATGGACAGGTAATCAAGGCCGCCGGGGCCGCGGCGCTCCGAAACTTTCTGCACGAGCCCGCTTAATCCACCGACCTGCGGCAGGTTCACCGCGAAGTAGGCGGCGGCAATCACGGCCGACATTTTGATGAAGAACTGGATCATGTCGATCACCAGCACGCCCCATAATCCGGAGTGCGCCGCAAAGACCACATTCAGCACGCCCACCGCCAGCAGCGTCTGCCAGCGTTCCAGGCCGAAGAGGACCGCGGCGATTTTGCACGCCGCCAGATTGACGCTGGCCATGATCATGCAATTGAAAAAGAAGCCGAGGTAGATGGCGCGGAATCCACGCACGGCGCTGGCGGCGCGGCCCGAATGGTTGCATGGGGAAGAAGATATAATGGTACAGATATAACTCTGGATAATAGCGAGATTCCGCCTGGGGCAAAAAGCCATATGCAAAGCCAAATGGCCTAATGTGCCTTGCGTGCGCACGAAGTTTGTCACCAAGTTCGGCGTGTCGCTGGAGAAGGTCGTCGCCACCATGGAGAGTCCCGCCAGCCACCA
This sequence comes from Candidatus Solibacter usitatus, assembly GCA_016191645.1. GTDB lineage: Bacteria > Acidobacteriota > Terriglobia > Bryobacterales > Bryobacteraceae > CADEFT01. The sequence goes on along the minus strand of JACPVQ010000023.1, from coordinate 768 downwards.
CGGCACGGAACGTCCGGAGGCGAAAAACTCCGCCGTGTTCTTACCCGACCGCTTGCCGAAGAAGAGCGCAGGGATGAAGCAGATGGCGACTGAGAGGACAACGATGATCCAGTCGACGAGTTGGAGATGCATGATCCGAACAAAGATAACAGAAGCTACGGGCCAACGGCCATCCAGCGCAACCGCCGCGGCCGGCTAGATCATTTCGTTCAGCAGCTCCGGACGTGGCTGCGGGATCACCACTTTGTTTACCAGCAGGCCTTTTCTCCCGATCATCGCCGCGCCCGCATCCACGGCGCTGGTCACTGCGGCCACCGACCCCGTCACTGTGGCAAACGCCTTGCCGCCGAGAGCCATGGCAAGCCGCACCTCTACCAAACGCACGTTGGCCGTCTTGGCCATCGCATCGGCTCCTTCAATGAGCGAGGCGACAGAAAAACTTTCGATGATCCCCAACGCTTCCAACGCATCCACTTTCGTTGTTCCGGCGATGGCGGGAAAAATATCTTCGTGCACATTCGGAATCAGAAACGTATCGATGATGGAGAAATTGCCGGTAGTCATACCCGTGCGAATGGCCGCCTCCACTCCACCCACGTCTCCGCGAATCAGCACCATGTACTTGCCGGAGCAAATGGTGCGGGCAAGCACCAGCTGCACGTCGGCCGCCTTCAACATCGCATCGCACACGTTGAACCCGGCGGCGATACTGCCCAATTCAATCAAGCCAATGGAATTCCGGATGGCCATCTATGCCTCCACCGTGAT
>JACPVQ010000127.1 GCA_016191645.1 Candidatus Solibacter usitatus | reverse complement strand
GACGGGCCGCTCGCACGGCTCGCAGGTCTGGAGACCTGCCCCACAGTTGCATACAAAGTCCGGAACGCATAGGTGAGCTTACCTTGATTGTAGTCATTCGACGCCCAGGCTCAGCATGGCGCCCGCGCGGGCCTTCACTTCGAAGCTCCCATCGGCGCGACGCGGATACATCTTCGGATTCAATCTCTGCCCTTCCGGCAGGCGCACGCGATAGACTCCATCGAGTTTCGGCACCAGCGTGACATCAACCGCCTTGCCGTTTCGCCAGCGAATGGCAACCTCCACGCCGCCACGCGCGCGCAGGCCTTTTACCTCGCCGTCGTTCCAGGCTTTCGGCAGAGCAGGCAGAATATCCAATTCGCCTTCCCGACTCTGCAGCAGCATTTCCGCCATCCCCGCGGTCCCGCCAAAATTGCCGTCGATCTGAAAAACGTAGCTTCGGCCGGAAGGATGGGTATCGAAGAGATTCGGCCCCGTGCTCTTCCGCAGCAGAGTGACGACGGCAGCGTGCGCCTTTTCGGCATCGCGCAGGCGCGCCCAGAAATTGATGACCCACGCCTGGCTCCAACCTGTCTGGCCGCCGCCCGCCGCAAGCCTACGTTCTAAAGTAATGCGCGCGGCCTTCGCCAAGTCCGGAGTCCGCCGCATGTCGATTTGGTTGCCCGGATGAAGTGCGAACAGGTGCGAGATATGACGATGCCCCGGGTCGGGTTCAGCGTAATCCTCCGCCCACTCCTGCAGTTGTCCGAGACCCCCGATACGCAGCGGCGGAAGTTGCGCACGGGCCGTGGCCACACGCGCGCGGAAGTCCGAGTCCGTATTGAGAATCGCCGACGCTTCCATCACCCGCGAAAACAAAGCGTGGGCAATCGAGTTGTCCATCGAAGTGCCGGTTGTGAGTGCCGCTGTCCGGCCGTCCACTGTGCGATAACGGTTTTCCGGCGACGCCGAGGGACCAATCACCAGATGACCGTCACCATCCGGTTGCAGAATGCCCAACAGAAACTCCGCGGCTTCCTTCATCACAGGGTAAGCGCGCTTGGCAAGAAAGGCCTTGTCGCGGCCGAAATCGTAGTGTTCCCAATAATGAAGGCTCAACCACGCGCCGCCCGTGGGCCACATTCCCGAACGGAATCCATCAATGGGCACGGCGTGCCCCCACCCATCGGTATTGTGGTGCAGGACGAATCCCCGCGCGCCGTACATCTCTTTCGCCACGCGCCGTCCGTCCGGCATGGCCTTCTCCACAAGATCGAAGAGCGGCTGATGAAACTCGGCGAGGTTCGTGTTTTCGGCGGGCCAGTAGTTCATCTCCGTGTTGATGTTGATGGTGTACTTGCTGTCCCAAGGCGGATCGAGCTTCTCATTCCACTTGCCTTGCAGATTGGCCGCCATGCTGCCCGGACGGCTGCTAGTGATGAGAAGATAACGCCCGAACTGAAAGTAGAGCGCTTCCAGGTGCGGATCTTGCGCGCCGTCGGCGACTCGCTTCAATCGTTGGTTGAGCGGCAGGTCCGGCGCGACGCCCGCAAGCGACAGAGCGACCCTTCGAAATGATTTCTGGTGTTCTGCGATGTGCGCGGCGCGCAGTCTGGCGTAATCCGGTTTCGCCGTTACCAGTGCGCCCAACGCTGCCGCGGATGGATCTTTCTGGCGCATGGTAGTAGCGGCGGTGAGAACCAGGGTCGCGGCATTGGCGCGTTCCACAGCCAACTCACTGCCATCGACGCGCACGCTGCCGCCATCGGCGAATGCTGCCAGCGCTGCGGCAAACTTCGTTCCCACCGGACGCTCGTCCGAATGCCGATCGTCACGAACGACCGCCATGCCTTCCATCACGATGCGATTCGCGCCAGCCGCGCGGCTCTTTGCGTCAGCCTGCCGCGACAACGCGGCGCGGAAACTCACGCGGCCCGGTTGATCGCAGGCGATGCGCATCACCAGCAGATTCTCCACTGCCGATGCAAAGACTTCGCGCATGCATTTCACGCCGCCCGTCTCATACATGGTTCGGGCGATGGCGGTATCCAGATCGAGTTCACGCCGATAATTCAAAAAGCCTTCGTGTCCCGCGAAAGTCAGGTGCAGATCGCCCAGCGGTTGATAGGGAGGCAGACGACGGGGCGTGGAAATGAGCGCGGAGTCGGCCAGCGTCTCGGCTTCCTTGAGTTTTCCGGCTTGTAGGAGCCGCCGCACTTCAGGGACGCTCTCCTTGGCGCGCGGGTTGATTCGATCGCGATACTCACCCGCCCACACGGTGTCTTCGTTCAATTGCAGATGTTCCTTCTCCACGCCGCCAAACACCATCGCCGCCAGCCTTCCGTTCCCAATGGGCAGAGCTTCGAACCAGTTCGCGGCGGGCGCGGCGTACCACAGCGTCAGATCCGCGGCAGCGAGCGCGGCTGGCAACAAGAGGCAGAAAAGAAATTTCATGACATCACATATAGGGCGGAACGCTAATCCCCAACACACGCAGCGTATCTTGTAATTGTTTGTGAAAGTACTGGGTCATCCACAGAAGTAGCGCCCGCTTCTCCGCGTCTTCTTCGGTCAGCACCGGATACGCATGATAGAAATTGTTGAACGCCGTTGAAACTTCATAATTTGTAGAACCAGTAACAGTAATGTTTCCAGGTGCTCCTGTTAAGCTGTTTCCACTTAAATTGTAAGATTGAGAAGCTGAAGGACCAGAACCTTGAACATACACCGAGGCGAAGTCCGGCATCTCCCCGCCGCGCTCTTCCAACTTGCGCAATATGTTTCGCGCGCGAACGGCGGCGTACTGCACATAAGGACCGGTGTCGCCTTCGAAGCTCAGCGCTTCCTGAAGGTCAAATGCGATCACTGTGTTGCGCGAGAATTTCAAGAGGAAGTAGCGCAACGCGCCGGTGGCGATTGCCTCGGCCACCTTGCGGCGCTCCTCCGCCGGGGCTTCGGCGTGCCGCGAATCGACTTCCCGCTGCGCCGTTTCGATCAGCTTATCGATCAGATCGTCGGCCTTCACCCCGAGTCCCTTTCGCCCCGACACTTCGGCGTAAGGTTTCTTCTTGTCTTCCTCGGAAAGCTCAATGCCCATCTCGGCGCATGTGCGGTGGCTCAGCGCGACCATCTCATAGGAAAAGTGAACCGACTTCTCAGCCTCATCGGTGTAGCCCAACTGACGCAGCCCCGCCACTACAACATCCTGCAGGTACGATTGCCGCGAATCGATGACGTTGAACACTTGCGTACCCTTGCCGAAGCTGGTCGCGTCCGTGCCGGGGGTTGTTGTCGAAATGAAGATCCGGTGCCCGTCATCGTAGCGCTTCCACTCGCGATAGTGGAAATCTTTTCCAAGCAGTCCGAATTTCCACAGCTGATACGCGATGTCCTTGCCAACGTAGGTAACCGTGCCATTCGAACGCACAATCACTTTGCTGTCCTCGTCGTCTTCCTTTTGCGAGAACGCGCTGCCCGGCATCACCCAACAGCCCTTGTTCTTTCCTTCCGTCTCCAGATAAATCGCTTTGCGTTCCTTGAGCTGCTCAAAGGCTGTGGCCCAGAATTGCAAATGGAGGATCTCGCTTTCACGCGGCAACACGTCATAGGTGATCCCCAGCCGACGCATCGTTGCCAGATGACACTCGACAATGGCGTCGGCGACAATGTGGCCCATCTCGCTCAACTCGCCGTGTCCGGCTTCAATGGAATGCAACGTTTCGGCCCGCCAAGCTGTGGATTCGGGCTGTTCCTTGTAATAAGAGGACATGCGCGCGTAGAGATCCCAGCACAGATAATCGAAGCGCGTGGTGCGTGTTAGCACCTCTACTTCCCGCGCCGTTTTCTTCTCCAGAAAATGAAATGCCACTACGACGTCGGCCACTTGCACACCGGTGTTGTCGATGTAGTTCTGCACCTCAACCGTGTTTCCCGACGCGCGCAGGATGCGGATAAAACTGTCGCCGAGAACGGCGTTGCGCAAATGTCCGATATGCGCCGCTTTGTTGGGATTGATGTTAGTGTGCTCGACGATGATCTTGCCTGCGCGTGGGGCGGGCGGTTGACTGAAGGCTTCCAGAGCCGCGCGGCCATATGCGCCGCGGTCGAAGCGGATATTGATGTAGCCGTTGCCGATCACTTCGGCCGATCGCATTCCTTCCACCGCGCCTGCGCCGGAAACAATGCCGGCGGCGATCTCGCGCGGATTCCGTTTCAGTTTCCGGGCAAGCTGGAACGCCACAGGCAAAGCGATTTCACCGAAGCTGGGGTCCTTAGGTTGCTCAGCTAGAACCGGGGCTTCCGGGTCGAGTTGCGAATGAACAAAGGATGCGAACGCACGTTGGACGTGCTTTTCAAAAACGTGGAACACCTTTTCATGTTGGCATATCGGCAATCATAGGGCTTGAACCAGCTTCGCCAGCAGCGCCGTGCGATCGGCAATGCGATCGATGAGGATGCTCTCGTGCGAGGCGTGCGCCCCTTCGCCCACACCGCCCAACCCGTCCAGAGTTGGAATGCCCAGAGCCGCGGTAAAATTTCCGTCCGATCCTCCGCCGGTCATCGACTCCTCAATTTTCAGGCCCATCTCCGCCGCCAGCTTACGCGCCGTGTGAAACAACGCCGCGATTCCAGGCGTTCGCTCCATGGGCGGACGGTTCAACCCGCCCTCCACGGTAACCGTGCAACGCTTGTCCACCGCCTTCAACGAGCGGAACTTTCTGTCCAGCGCGGGAGCGTCCTTCAATCGCGCAACGCGAATATCGACGTCGGCGCGCGCTTCCGCCGCAATCACATTCGATCTTGTACCGCCGTAGATGACGCCGGGATTCACGGTGATCCCTTTCTTCAAGTCCGTGAACGCGGCGATCTTTTCGATCTGCCGCGCCAGTTCCACGATGGCGCTCGCCCCGGCGTTGAAATCGACCCCCGCGTGCGCGGCCACGCCCTTCACGGCCACGTCGTATCCGCCCACGCCCTTGCGTGCGGTTTTCAGTTTTCCTTCCAGACCCGTTCCCGGTTCCAACACAAGGACGGCGGAACTCCGCCGCGCTTCTTTCTCCGTCAGTGGACGCGATGACTCGCTGCCCACCTCCTCATCGGAGTTGAGTTGCAGAACCACTTTGCGGTGGACGGGGATTTCCAGATCGCGCAGCGCGCGCATCGCAAAGATGAAAAACGCCACGCCGCTCTTCATGTCCAACACGCCGGGGCCCCATAGACGGCCCTTCTCCTGCCGGAACGGCATCGTCTTCAGCGCGCCCATCGTCCACACCGTGTCGGAATGTCCGAGAGCGAGAATTTGTCCCTTCTTTTTTCCGGCAAGGACGAATTCCATTTGCAGATGCTTGCCGTAGCGGCCGCCGGGAAAAGTGCGAATCTTCGCCAGTCCCGCGACCTTCGCCGCCATCAAATCCACAAAGCGGTTCACGGCGGCGGAATCGTCCGACGGCGACTCGCATTCCACCATTTCCCGGATCAATGCGATCAGTTCGGGCTGCCGCGCCTTCACATATGAAAGGATTTCATCCATGGCCTGATATAATAACCAGTTTACATGCCAGTTCTGGACGTATTAGGGATTCGCGAAATCCTGCCTCACCGTTATCCCATGCTCCTTGTCGATCGTATCGAGGAGATGGACGCGCAACACATCGTCGGCATTAAGAATGTCACGGCGAATGAGCCGTTTTTCCTGGGCCACTTTCCGCACTATCCGGTGATGCCGGGAGTTCTCATTCTGGAATCCATGGCGCAAGTTGCCGGCGTGCTGATCCTCAAGGATATTCCAGACAGTAAGAACCGTCCGGTACTTCTCGCATCCATCAAGGAAGCCAAGTTTCGCAAGCAAGTAGTGCCGGGCGATCAATTGCGCATCGAAATGAACGTGCTCAAGCGGCGCTCCAATGTGGCCGTGATGGCCGGCGTTGCAAAAGTGGGCGATACGATTGTCGCGGAGGCCGAAGTGATGTGTGTTCTCAGCGATCCTGTCCAATCCTGACAAATGCCGATCCATCCCACCGCGATTGTCCACGCCACAGCCAACATCGCGGACAGTGCGGATATAGGGCCCTTTTGCGTCATCGAAGCCGGCGTGGAGATTAGCGCGCGCACGCGGCTGATGGCCAACGTCTTCATGGAAGGGCCTACCTGGATCGGCGAAGATAACATCTTTTTCCCTTACACCACCGTGGGAGTCGCTTCGCAGGATCTGAAATACCGCGGTGAGCGCGCCGAAACGCGCATCGGGCACCGCAATCGCATCCGCGAATTCGTGACCATCCACCGCGGCACGGAAGGCGGCGGATTGGTCACGCGCATTGGCGACGACAATCTTCTCATGGCCTACACGCACGTGGCCCACGACGTGCATATCGGCAATCACTGCGTGCTGGCAAATGGCGCAACCTGCGGCGGCCACGTTGTCATTGGCGATTGGGTGACCGTGGGCGCATTCACCGGGCTGCATCAATTCTGCCGCGTCGGCCGCCACGCCATCATCGGCGGGTACAGCGTGATCACGCAGGATGTGATGCCGTTCTCGAATACCACCACTCCGCGCGAGGCAAAAAGCTATGGCGCGAATTCAATCGGCATGGAGCGGCGCGGGGTGCCGGCCGAAATTATCGACGCCTTGAACAAAGCGCTGCGGCTGCTCACACGCGGCGGCCTCAACACCACGCAGGCTATCGAACGGATTCGGGAAGAGGTGCCGCCCTGCGCCGAAGTGGACGAATTGATCGCCTTCATTCAATCCTCCGAGCGTGGTGTCATCAAGTGAGGTACGGCCTCATCGCGGGCAGCGGCCGGTTTCCCATCCTGGCGTTGGAAGAAGCGCGCAAGCTCGGTCACGAAGTGGTCGCCATTGGCATTCAGGAAGAGGCTTCGAAAGAGATTGAGCCGCTGGCGTGGAAAACCGTTTGGATTTCGCTGGGACAACTGGGGAAGCTCATCGACATTCTGAAGTCGCACGAGATCACCGAGATCGTGATGGCCGGACAAGTGAAGCACGTGAGCATCTTTTCCTCCATCGCGCCCGATTGGCGATTGGCGAAGCTGCTGTTAACCCTGCGCGAAAAAAACACCGATGCGCTGATCGGCGGTGTCGTAAAAATCCTCGCGGACGAAGGGATTCATCTCCGCGATTCCACGTTTCTGCTGAAGCCTCTGCTCGCGATGCAAGGTGCCATGACGCAGCGTAAGATGAATGCCGCGGAAGAAGCGGATGTTCGCTACGGCAGGCGCGTCGCAAATGCATTGGCGGCGTTCGATGTCGGACAAAGCGTTGCCATAGCGGAACGGGCCTGTCTCGCGTTGGAGGCGATGGAGGGAACCGATGAGATGCTGCGCCGCGCTTCGACGCTCGCAAACGGAAGGCCGATCACGCTGGTAAAAGTTTCTCGACGTCGCCGCCATATGCTGTTCGACGTGCCGGTGGCAGGCCCTGGAACCATCGCAGCCATGCGGGAAACGGGCGCTACGGCACTGGCAGTCGATGCGGGGCGAACGCTGCTGCTGGATCGTGAGCGGATGTTGGCTCAAGCGAATGAAGCCGGCATTTCCGTGACAGGCTTTCCGCCGGAAGAGGAGAACGCAGGAGCATGAAGAGAGTGGCTGTCATCGGCGCGGGCGCGTTTGGGCGCAACCATCTTCGTGTAGTGAAGGAATCGGCACGAGTGAACTTGTCCGGCGTTTTGGATATCGACGTTGCAAGGAGCACGGCCGCTGCGCGCGATTTCCAATGCACCGCGTTCCAATCTCTGGAGGAACTGGCGGCGGATTCCGACGCCGCCGTCGTCGCGGCCACTACCGGCGCTCACGCGGACATCGGCTGCAGGTTGTTGGAGGCGGGCATCGATGTCCTGATGGAAAAGCCCATCGCCGAAGATGGCGCGGGAGCCCGGCGTCTGATTGCCGCGGCCGGATCCGCCCGCATCCTGCAGATCGGCCACTTGGAGCGATTCAATCCGGCGATCCTCGCACTCCACGGCCGCGTAACCACTCCGCTCTTTTTTGAGATTCACCGCATGAGCCCGTTCTCGCCGCGCAGCCTCGATGTCGATGTCGTCCTCGACTTGATGGTGCATGATATCGACTTGGTGCTTCACTTCACGCGGCAGCAGCCGTCGGAGATCCGCGCCGCCGGGATCAGCGTTCTTTCTTCCACCGTGGATATCGCCAACGTGCGCATCGCCTTCCCCAATGGATGCGTAACCAACTTGACGGCGAGCCGCGTCTCAACAGAGAGGATTCGCAAGATGCGCCTGTTTCAGCCGCGGCAATACATCTCGGTGGACTACGCGCGGCAGGATGGTGTGATTTTCTCCGTATCGGACGCGGGGCAGATTGGCTTTCAACCGCTGCCGGTGGAAAAAGTGGAGCCGCTCAAGGCGCAGTTCGACGCATTTGTAGATTCAATAGAGACACGGCAGCCACCGGCGTGCGGCGCTGTGGAAGGAGCGCGGGCATTAGAGGTCGCGTTGGACATCCTTGATAAGATTGAGGAGCACTCTGCCATTGTCGCCCGATCATTGGGCGTGAACTGAAGTTCCGATGACAACTTCCGCGGAACCCGATTTTCTACTCCATCTGGATCGCCGGGATTCGAACCGGGCGCGCACACGGGCGGGCATCGTGTCCGTCGCGCTGCACGTTGTGTTCGTATTCGTTGTAGTGGATGTCGAGTTTCACGTAAGCCCTCCTCGCAACACCGCGGAGCTTCAGATGCGGCAGGTCACTCCTTTGTACTTGCCCAAGGACGTAATCAGAGACATCACGCAACAAGCGCCGAATACGCGCGAAGTGAGTAAAGAGTTCGATATTCAAAGCCTGGTGCCGAGGCCGGAAGTAAAAGCTCCGCCGTCACAGGCGGCGCTTTCGCCGAAACCATCGCCTGGCGTGCCTACTCCCTCCCTGCCCGATGCGCCGCAGATCAGCATGGCTGCTCCGCAGCAGGCGCAGTTGCCGCCGCCCGGCGTTGGCAATTCCGCTCAACCTCCGCCTCCACAAATTCAGACGGTGGAAAAACCAAAGCTGGCCTTTGAGAGAGTCACCGGCGCGGGAATGAGCGCGGGCAATATCAAGGGCGGCACATCGTCCCCGAAAGTTCCGCTACCCATGCCGAACACGTCAGTGGCGGAGAGCATTGCGCGAGTGGCCCAACGGCCAGGTTCAGGAATGATGGTGGGAGACGATGCGGAACTGCCCACGCTGGGCGAAAGTTTAGGGCAGAAGGCAGCACCCGGCAAAATGGGAAGCCAGCTCGAATTGCTGAGTGATCCGCAGGGCGCGGATTTCCGCCCATACCTGGTAAAGGTCCTCGCCGCGGTGCGCCGCAATTGGTTCGCGGTGATTCCCGAAAGCGCACGCCTGGGCCGGCAGGGCAAAGTGATTGTGCAGTTCATCATCAGCCGCAACGGCAGCGTACCGAAGCTGGTGATTGCGATTCCGTCCGGAGCGGAACCGCTGGATCGCGCCGCCGTCGCCGGCATCAGCGCATCGAATCCGTTTCCGCCGCTGCCGCCGGAATTTCACGGAGATCAGATCCGGCTGCAACTTTCCTTCGTCTACAACGGCCGGCGATAGAGTCTACTTGGGGCGATTGGCAAGTTCCTTCTGCACGGCTTCTTTGACGATGGCCCGGATGCGCTCTTCGATATCGGCGTCGAGTTTAGACTTCGCCGCTCTAATGGCTTTTTCGGCCGCGACCTTTGCGGTGGTCTCGGCGAACTTCGATTTCATCGCCGCGACCTTCTCCGCGGATTGGCCTTCGCTGCCTCGCCGCATAGCCTCAACGCGGGCGCGTATTTCGTCGAGCCTGGCCGTTAAGCGCGCCTTCTCTTCTTCGAGCCTCCGCAATGCAGTCTCCAGTTGTTCGTCGGCAGTTCTTGCCGGCGGAGGAGGCGGCGGCGCTGGTTGTGCGGGAACGGCAGAGGGCGCGACAGGGACGGCGGGTGGCGGTGCTTTCCGCTCCTGTGGCGGAGGTGGCGGAGGTTGCGGAGCGGCAATCGCCACGCGTTGAATGGAGACGCTCGCGGCGGCAGTGATCAGCCCGATCATGAGCGTGGAGAGCATCCAGCGTCTCGCCGTCAATGGTGTATCGTGCGGCATCCCGGCGAGAATCCTTTCGATGCGCTGTCCTATCGACGAGGGGCGCGCCATCGCCACGGCGAGCGGCGTTGGGTCTGCTCGCGACGAAAATTCCAGCAACAGCGCTGCGTAGGAATCGCCGTTGCGCATGTTCGAGAGAGCGGCTTGATCGCAAATAATTTCCGATAACTCCGCGAGGCGGCGCATCAGCCACCATGTAAGCGGGTTAAACCAGAAAATAGCGGCGTGTACGCGCGCGGCGATTTGCAAGAAGAAATCGCCATTTGAGACGTGTGTGCGCTCATGTGCCAGGACGGCGGAGAGTTTCTCCTCACTCCACTCCATGTATTCCAGCGGCAGAAGGATGGTGCCGCCAACGACTACAGGCGTGCGCAGTTCGGAGGAGATGCGAACGCCCGTCAAATCGGCGGCTACGGAGCGCCACCGCAGACGCAGCGCCAAAAAGAGCCCGATCAGAATTCTGGCAAACAGAACGCCGGCAATCGCACAGTAGCCGTACCAAAGCGCGTTCCCGCTGCGCGGCGCCGGCAGCGGAGACACTTCGCCCGCAACGGGAGATTCCACCGCCTCCACCGCCTCCACCAGCGTCACTTGCAAAGTCGTTGTTAGCAACGGCATGAGCAGCGAGCCGGCTATCATCAGTATCCACAACGCGCGTTCCAGTGCCGCGCTGCGTATGCGGAACGCTTTCCAAACGAGCCACACTATGCAGACGGCAGCCATGGAACGAAGGGCCGATTCAAAGATCACATTCATGATTTAGCTCCTTTGCGGCGGGATAGTTTCTTCGCCAGACGGTTCAACTCATCGCGGTCGAGCACCTTGGAATCAACGAGCCCTACAAGAAGCTCCTCCATCGACCCGTTGCAGAACCAATCCAGGATGCGCTTCACGCCGCGCGCGGCCACGCGGTTGCGCAACTCCGCCGCCCGATACACATAAGTACGGTTGTCCAGGGAATGCGTCACGAAGCCTTTTTCTTCCAGCCTCCGCAACACCGTGCGGATGGTGGACTCTTTCAGGCGGCGATTTAGCAGTTCGCGGGTTTGCTCGGCGTTGATGGGGCCGTGCCGCCAGACGAGCTGCATCACGTCCCGCTCCAGGTCGCCAAGTCCGGCGGGTTCGGGTTTGCTTGTAACGCTACTCATTGTAGTGTTACTACTTGTAGCATACAAAACCGTACGCTGTAAAGAGAAAAATTAACCGACGTTTTAGCGCAGCGATTCGCCGGACATGCCGTCCGGCTTGGGAAGGCTTAGCAGGTCCAGCATGGTGGGCGCGATGTCGCGCAATGACCCGCCTTTGCGCAGCGGCTTTGGGTCTGCCGAGGCAATCAACAGCGGCACGGGATTCGTCGTGTGATATGTGTGCGGGCCGCCTGTTTTCGGGTCGATCATCGTTTCCGCGTTCCCATGATCGGCGGTGACAATCCATGCGGCGTTGCGTTCCTTAATCAGCGGGAAGATGCGGCCCAGGCACTCGTCGCAGGTTTCCACGGCTCTTACCGCCGCTTCGAACTTGCCCGAGTGTCCCACCATGTCGGGGTTCGCGAAGTTGACGATGATCACGTCGAAGCTATCCGATTTGAGGCCGTTCACGACAACGTCACAAACGCCGCGGGCGCTCATTTCGGGCATCAGATCGTAGGTAGCTACCTTCGGAGAAGGAACCATGGCGCGCTCTTCGCCGTCGAACGGTTTTTCGATGCCGCCGTTGAAGAAATAGGTTACGTGAGGATATTTTTCTGTCTCCGCGGTGCGCAGGTTTTTCAAGCCGTAACCGGACAGCACCGCGCCCAACGTATGTTCCGGAGGTTCGTTCTGAATCACGAACGGCACTCCAAACGAGCGGTCGTATTGCGTCATGGTGGTGTAGTGCAAACGCCGCGGCATGTTGGCGCGCGAAGGCTGCGTCAGTGCTTCGTCGCGCAGGGCCATGGTGAGTTCGCGCCCGCGGTCGGCGCGAAAATTGAAGAAGAAAACGGCGTCCTCATCGCGGATGCGGCCATCCACTCCGGTGACGACTACAGGCTTCAGAAACTCATCGGTGACACCGGCTTCGTATTGTTGGCGAACAGCCGTGGCGGCGTCGCTTGATTGCAGCGCATCACCCGACACCAGCGCGTTGTACGCGGCTTCCACGCGCTCCCAACGCTTGTCGCGATCCATGGCGTAATAGCGTCCAATCACCGTGCCAATATGGCCGCAGCCAATCTCGCGCATTTTCGCTTCCAGCTGCTCGATGTAGCCAACGCCATTGTGAGGCGGGGTGTCGCGGCCATCCATAAAGCAATGCACTACGACGTCCGCCACGCCTTCCCGCCTCGCCATTTCGAGCAATGCGAAGAGATGCTCAATGTGCGAATGCACTCCGCCGTCGCTCAGCAATCCCATCAGATGCAGGCGGCGGGAACGCGCGTGGGCCATCGTATTCTTCAGAACCGAATTCTCATAGATTTCGCCGTTGCGGATCATGAGATCGATTTTCGTGACGTCCATGTGGATGACACGGCCGGAACCGATGTTGAGGTGCCCGACTTCGCTATTGCCCATCTGCCCGTTGGGAAGGCCCACCCACGGTCCGCTCGCTTCAATGAGGGTGTTGGGGAAGTCGCGCATCAGTTGATCGAAGACCGGCTTGCGCGCGTGATAGACGGCATTGCCTTCCAGAATTGGGCTGTAGCCAAACCCATCGAGAATGGTCAGCACGACGGGTCTCTTCTCCAGTGTCATGTGGGGCAGATCTCCAGATCTGCGGCGGGGTCTCCAGACCCCGCCACGAGCGTACTGTCACTGCCGGCAGAGGTGGTCTGGAGACCACCTCGCAGGTCTGGAGACCTGCCCCACACAGCAGTTTGGGAAGAATCTACAAAGTGTTCGACCGCGAGCATAGGCATTAGCGAAGGAAGGCCTTGCGTCCGGCAAATTTCGCCGCGCCGCCGAGTTCTTCTTCAATACGAAGCAGCTGATTGTACTTGGCGATGCGATCGGTGCGGCTTGCCGAACCCGTTTTGATCTGGCCCGCATTCGTTGCCACCGCGAGATCGGCGATGAAGGCGTCTTCCGTCTCTCCGGAGCGGTGCGAAATGATGGACGTGTAGCCGGCCACCGACGCCATACGAATGGAATCGAGAGTTTCCGTCAACGTGCCGATCTGGTTGACCTTCACCAGAATCGAGTTGGCGATCCCTTCGGCAATGCCGCGCGAAAGGCGTTCCGTGTTGGTGACGAAGAGGTCGTCGCCGACCAGTTGCACCTTCGAGCCGAGCCGCTCGGTGAGATGTTTCCAACCGGACCAATCGTCTTCCGCCATGCCGTCTTCAATGGAGATGATGGGATAGTTCGCCACCCATCCGGCCCAGAATTCAGCCAGCTTTTCGGAGGTGCGCTCGCTCTTATCGGACTTTTTGAAAACGTAAACGCCCTTCGCCTTGCTGAAGAACTCGCTGGACGCGCAATCCAGGGCCAGGGAAATCTGCTCTCCGGGCTTGTAACCAGCCTTGACGATCGCTGCCATATTCCGCCCCCATGCGCAGAGCCTCGGAAAATGTGGGCGCGCCATGTGGAGCGATCATGAATTCCTGCACATCGACGGAATTATCGGCGTGCGCGCCGCCGTTGATGATATTCATCAGCGGTACGGGAAGAACATTGCCGTTCACGCCGCCCAGGTATCGATAAAGGGGCGTCTTGTGAGCGGCCGCCGCGGCGCGTGCCGCAGCCATGGAAACGGCGAGGATGGCATTCGCGCCGAGACGGCTTTTATTCGGCGTGCCGTCGAGTTTTTTCATCTTGTTGTCGATTGCGCACTGATCGGCCGCGTCCGCGCCTTTGAGCGCGGCGGCAATCTCGGTGTTCACATGGCGCACCGCGCGCAGGACGCCTTTGGCGAGATAACGGCCTTTCTCATCGTCACGAAGCTCAACCGCTTCATGCTCGCCGGTGGATGCGCCACTGGGGACGGCGGCGCGTCCGGTGACACCGCAGGACAATGTGACATCGGCCTCCACGGTAGGGTTGCCGCGCGAATCGAGAATCTCTCTGCCAACGATTTTTGTAATTTCAGTCATGAGTGCATCCTTATGGAGAGTGAAGAAACACTTCGGAGTGGAAGTTTTCAGGAGTATCTTTTATTTTGCCACATGCTTCCGGATCGTGCTGTTACAATAGCCGCTGGAAGCTAGTCTTGGCCGGTGCTGGGCCTGGTCTTCAAAACCAGCGTGCGGCTTCCACGTCGCGGGTGGGTTCGACTCCCACTAGCTTCCGCCATGTTTGCCGATCACAATGAAGACCAACCGGCTCGAAGCATTCAGCGACGGTGTAATCGCCATCATTATTACGATCATGGTTCTGGAGTTGAAAGCTCCACACGGCGCCGATTTTCTTGCCCTGAAGCCTCTGCTCCCGGTCTTTCTGAGTTACGTTTTGAGTTTTCTGTACGTAGGCATCTACTGGAACAATCATCACCATCTGCTGCATTCCGTCAAACATGTGAGCGCGGGCGTTTTGTGGGCAAACATGCACCTCTTGTTCTGGCTTTCGTTGTTTCCATTCTCGACCGCGTGGATGGGCGAGAACCACGTCGCATCCGCTCCTACGGCTGCCTACGGTTTCGTGTTGTTGATGGCGGCCATCGCTTATTACACCTTGCAATGCGCAATCATCGCGAGCCAAGGGCCAACTTCGCTACTCGGGCTGGCGTTGGGGCGCGATTGGAAAGGCAAGCTCTCGCCTCTGATTTACGTTGCCGCAATCGGGCTCGCGTATGTCAATCCGTGGATTGCCACCGGCCTGAATACGTTCGCCGCCCTACTGTGGCTGGTCCCCGACCGCCGCATTGAGCGTGTGCTGCAGAAACACGCTTCCATCAGCTAGAAAACATCTTCACCAGGGAAATCTCAAAACGAGAACTTCAACGAGGCCGACACCTTCCTCGGCTGCAGCGTCTGCCCGATGGGCACATCCTTCTTTACGATGGTTCCGAACAACGCGCTGTTCATGTCGGCGTTCGGAATGCCCTTGAACATCAGGTACCGGTTGAAGACGTTGTATGCCTCGACGCGAAGCGTGAATCGATAACGTTCGCCTATGCGCATGTTACGGTTCAGGGCGAGGTTGATGTTGCCGATATTCGGCTGGCGGCGATACTCCAGGCTGAAGGACGCAGTCTGGCGCGGAGCGTATTGCGGGAGAATCAGCCAGTTGTAATTGTCGATGGCGCAGCCGTATTGCGCGTTCAACCCGCGATCCTGCAGCTGCACGACCACACCCTGCTGATCCAGAACGCGCGCCACGCAGGGACGCCACATTTGCACCAGTCCGCTGGGGTTGTGGAAGTCCGGAGTGAGACGCGCCGACCGGACATATCCGCCTGTGGGCATGTCGGCGAGAATACCACTGGAAAGATCGAACCGCGAGCTAAGTTGCCAGCCGGAAACGGCGGCGCGCGGAACGGCATGCAGGTTATTGAGGAATGGTTTGCCTTTGCCAAACGGCAGTTCGCCGACGGCGGCGAATGTGAACACGTGCGGGCGATTGTAGAAATTCGGCGAGCGATCAAGAATCAGGCGCTGCGGGTCACGCGGCACCGCCACGCCGGAACCACCCACGCCCGCTCCGCCCAGTTGAATGTTCTTCGAGAAAGCATAGCTCGCATTGAGAGTAATGCCGCGAGCGCTGCGCAATTCGTAGACCGCCTGAAATGCGTCGTACCAGCCTTTGCCCAGGTTGTAGCCTTGCGCCATTACGCTGTCGAACTGCGGCATGGGGCGCGACAGGACATTCCTCGTCAGTTGCGAATCGGTGTAGCGCGACGTTCCCTGGAACGGCGCGAGGTTGCGGAACGGATTCGGCAGAAGGGCGTTGCAGTAGGCCGGGTCGCCTCCTTCCAGCGGATTGCATTGCTGCCTCACGCGGAGCGGAATCTCGTTCTCCGGAATATCCAGCCGCATATCGTAAGTTCGCGTCCGCACGTAACCGGCTTCCAGACGAGCGTGCGCATGCGGCCGCACTTGAAAATTCAGCGAGTATTGATCCTGATAGGGAAGCGAAAAATCCCGCCGCTGGTAGGTGACTGCCTGCCCCACACGCGTGAGCATTCCCAGCGCATTACCACTGGCTGGTATTAACCCGGAAGGAAACGGATTCGTCATCGCATCCGGCCGCGGAGTTCGATTGTCGTCGAACGACGGCGTGAGGGAAGTGGCGAGAGAATAACCATACTGCGTAAACATGTCGTCCAGGCTCGACCAGTACGACCTTCCGTAGCCTCCGCGCACGGCGACTCTGCGCGTCAGTTCATAGGCAAAACCGAATCGCGGCTGCATCGTCAGCGGCCAAACGTTGACGGGACGCCGCGGCTGTCCCGACACGCCGGCGAACAGCACGCCCCCCTGCAGTTGCGGCGTCTGTGGAAACAGAGTTCGATTGATGAGCGCGTTCACGGGATTGACCGCCTCGCGATCGAAGCCCGATAGAATGCGGTCGTAGCGCTCCGTGATGGGCAGGTAAACGTCGTATCGAAAACCCAGGTTCAAAGTTAGTCTGCGTGTCACTTTCCAATCGTCCTGGAAGTACCCCGCAAAGTATTTGGAAATCAATGCCAGCCGTGCATTGATGGTGGATGTTCCTCCGGTGGGCGCACCCAGCAATGCCGTTGCGATTGCATTGCCACTCAACCCGTCCGCACGCAAGTAGTCGGCTCGCGTGAACAGATCGGCAAAGGAGTATTGCAGCGGATTTCCCAGAGACAACGTATAGGAATTCGTACTTTGGAGATCGAAGCCGGTCTTCATGGTGTGAGCGGCACGCACCTTGGTGATGTTTGTCCCCATGGACCAGCCGTTGCTTTTCGATCCGCTTTGATACGAGCCGAGCGATGCGTAGCCTGAAAAATCGTAGCGCCCGAAGTATGGTCCGCCGGGAATCGATCCCACCAGGCTTGCCGGAAGGCCAAGCTCCGATTTGTCGAAGCCGAAGTTCGGGCCAGGGCTCGAAATGGTCTGAAATGTATTCGCCGAAAGCCGGAACTCGGCAAAAATCGTGGGGCTGAAAATGGCGTTCCAGAGGAGGGCGTAGGAACGCGGATCGTCCTTGCGAGGCGCGGAGTCAATTCCAGGTCCGCGAAGGCTATTGTTGGTAAGGTCCTGTTCTCGCGAATCCCGCGTAAAACGGAACGACACGCGATGGCTCGCGTTGATCTCATGATCGAACTTGGTTGTCGCCCGTCGCCAGTAGTTTGCCGTCTGCGCGGCAACTCCGGAGAAGAAAAAGTTCGACGCGGAATAGTTTCCCGTGGCCGACGGCTGATTCGGTTTGGGCATGTACCCGAGAATTTTTCGCGTGACGGGATGGATGCGCGACGCGGGAATCATGTTCCCGGCGAATGCGGCGCGGACCCATGCTCCATTCGCCGCGGTTTGTCCCGCCGATGGATCGTAGATGACGATGCGCTGGCCGCGATTGTTGGCCAGCCGGCTGAAATCGCCGTCGATCATTTCGGGCTCCGGCACGGAGAGCGAATGGTCGTTCGGCGCCAGGTCGCGAAAGTACTCGTAGTTCGTAAAGAAGTAGGAACGGTGTTTGCGGCCGTCAAAGATTCTGGGAAGCAGAATCGGGCCCGAGAACGTGAATCCGGTCTGGTCGAGAATGTGCCTCGTTCGCGGCCGGTTGTTCGCATTGTTCTGGAAGGTATTACCCTCCAGCCAAGTGCGGTAGGCGTATTCATAAGCCGAGCCGTGAAACTCGCGGCCGCCGCTTTTGAGATTGACCTGGATCACAGCGCCGGCGGTGCGGCCCGTCTGTGCGTCGTACACGTTGGTGATGACTTTGACTTCCTTCACGGCATCCACTGTAGGGTTGTTGCCAATCATGCCCGCGCTGGGGGTGATGGCATTGGAGTACGGCACATTGTTGGGCGCGCCATCGATCTGAAACGAGTTCATGCGCACCGATCCGCCGTTCACGGATATGTAGGACACATCCTCGTTAGTGAATCCACGCGCGTCGCCGTTAGAGAACCAATTAACACCGGGGACTTGTGTGAGTACAGAAAGCAGGTTGCGATCCGGCATGGGCAACTCTCCCAGTTGATCGCCGCGCAGCGTCCACGTGCGGTCGGCCTTTGCCGTGTCCAGATCCAGGCCATCCGAAGTGACGGTGACCGTTTGCGACACGTCGCCGATTTCCAGGGCAATGGACAACGCAACCGGCTGCGAAGTCTCCAGCACAACGTTGCCGCGGACGTATTTGCGGAAACCGGGCGCGCTGACGGTGAGCGTGTAGGAGCCGGGCTTCAACCCAGGCGCAACGAAATAGCCGTCAGCGCCGGCGGCGATTGCCCGAAGGGCGCCGGTCTCTTCATTTCGAATCTCCACGGATGCCTGCGCAATAGCGGCGCCGCGAGGATCGGCAATGGTCCCCTTCAAAAGGCCTTGCGTGTCTTGTGCGAGCAGGGCGAAGACGGAGAGTAGAACAAGCAACAGGTTCCGCATTGGTTCAAGGCCAGTATATTACGGGCGCGCGGAAAGGCTATAACAGCCGGATATCGACGATGGGGCTGGTGATGATGGGACGATTGATGCCCGGATGCATGAACTCAAGATGCATGCCGCGGCCGACAAATCCGCTCTTCAGCATGGACCCGCCCCAGTTGGAGCCCGTCACCGAGACCAGTGTCGGCTGCGGGCAGAACTCCGGGTGGCCCTGAATGAGGTAATGCCCCGCACCCAGCGTTACTAGATGATAGAAGCGATTTTGTGTTTCAATTTCCAGCGTGCTGTCGACGAGCAGGTCTTTCAAATAGACTCCGCCTTCCACTTCCGACTGCACGATGTTCGAGTTAATGGAATCGCTCAGGTGCGGGCTCGGACGGAATAGGCTGTCGCTGATCTGCTGCTCGAACATGCCACCCCCATCATAGCGAAGCGGAGCGCAATCTGTAAGCCCACTCACTTGTTGCAACTCTCCTGACACATGCTATGATGTGTGTAAAGCGGAACGTAGTGGATTGGCCCGCGGTTCCTACGAATTCCGCTCCGATGGTGCCGGCCGTTTTTTGAACGGACCGCACCCATCCTTAATACTGCCAGCGGGCCTATTCAATCATTGATATCGTTTGGGTCTTCTAGCGTAGGGATGACGATTCAAGCAAGCAAATCAGTGGAGGTTCGTATGCACTACGCCATGGGATTCCTTCCCATTCTCTTTTTCGGCCTGCTCTCCCCCGCCAACGCCGCACCAAAGTTGCGCCTCACGTCAACCACGGTCGGCCCACTATCCATTGCACAAGGTGCGAACGGCACCGCACAGACCATCGAAGCCTACAACGATGGCGACGGCGCACTTAGTCTACAGGCAACCACCACGGCCAGTTGGCTCAGCGCCAATGCCGGCGGCGAACGGGCATGCACCTCGCGCGGCGGAACCTGCAATCCCATCACGGTGAATCTGCAGACCGCGCCGCTTGCTCGCGGGTTGTATACGGCATCGGTCATGGTTTCCGATCCGAACGCCTTGGATGCTCCGCAGTTCATCACAATTACGGTGCAGATGGGCGGCGGCGTGCCGGACACGGTGAATTTCTATGTCCCGCCGAACGGTTCCGCCGACAGTTACCGCTTCTCCACCAACAGCCAGCTCATTCCCAATGTGACCACGCAAGGCGGCGGTCCATGGCTTTCGCTCAATGTGGATGGCAGCGGAACGTTTCGATTCCTGGTGCCCTACCGCATCACCGCGCGCCATCTCAGCGGGATGCAGGAAGGTGTCTACACCGGCCTCATCTCCACATCCGGCGCGGGCCTGGCCGCTGAGAACAAGACAATCAGCGTCCGCATGCAGGTGACTTCACAGCCGATTGCGCGCGCGTCTACAACCGCCGTGGCGTTCCGGTTGGCGTCCAACGGCCCATCGAGTGAGCAATTCGTGGCAGTCTTCAACGGCGGCGCATCGGGAACGCTTTCCGTTTCGGCGGCAACGGCGGCCACAACATCCGGAGGCAGTTGGTTGAGCGTGACTTCCGGAACGAATTCCGTTTCTGTGAAAGCAAATCCTTCGGGAGTGCCAAACGGAACCTATGCGGGAACAGTTACGATCAATACCAACGGCGTAAACAATACACTGACCATTCCCGTGCAGTTGGAAGTTGTGGCGCAGACAGCGCCCATCACTGCGTTTGGCGGCGTCCTGAATAGTGGAAACTACGACGGCGGTCTGGCGCCTGGCAGTGTCGCGGCAATATTCGGCGAACAACTTTCTTTTCAGGATCCGGGCTCGGGTGGCAGTATCCCGCTGGCCACCAATCTTGCCGATGTGCGCGTGCTGGTGAATGAACAAGCCGCGCCTCTTTATTACACTTCTTACAACCAGATCAATTTTCAGGTTCCCTATGAAACCGCGCCTGGTGACGCTGTGGTTCGCGTGGAACGCGGCGGGCAGCGCGGTAACGGCGTTGCGGTCAAAATCAGCCCACGCGCGCCGCGAATCATCCAGGTGGGCGATGGCGGCATCATTGTGAACGCTCGTGACGCAAGTCTGGCGATGCGCGGCGGGCGCGCCGCGCGTGCCGGAGATGTTGTAACCATCTATTGCATCGGCTTCGGCGGCACCAATGGCGCGAATGTAAGCGGCGCCGCCGCGCCTTCATCGGAACCGCTTGCGCGCATCTCGCCGATGCCCAAAGTGGTATTTGGGAATGCCTTCGCCGGCGCGCATGTTGTGGACGCGATCTATGCCGGTCTCACTCCAACGCTGGTCGGCCTCTATCAAGTGAATGCCGTGATTCCACCGGGTTTGACTGGGGAAGTTCCCATGGCCATTGCCGGCGACGGCTACCAGACGAACTCGGTTCTCGTCCCTATCCAATAACATGACGGAGCGGCTCTACTACAATCAGCCGGAGCTGACCGGCTTCCAGGCAATTGTGGTGGAAAGCACGGAAGGCGGGCGCAAAGTTTACCTGGACCGCACCGCCTTCTATCCGTCCTCCGGCGGTCAACCTCACGACCGCGGCGAGATCAACGGCGTAGCCGTGCTCGATGTAGTGGACGAGGAGGATCGCGTCGCGCACATCCTGGAGACGCCGCTCGCGCAACCCGAGGTGGAAGGGCGCATCGATTGGAAGCGCCGCTTCGACCACATGCAGCAGCACACGGGACAACATCTGCTTTCCGCCGTTCTGGAAGAGATGTACTCGGCATCCACCGTGAGCTTTCACATGGGGCAGGATGTTTCCACGATTGATGTCGACGCGGCCGCTCTCTCGGCGGAACAACTGGCCGGTGCCGAACGGCGCGCCAATGATCTGGTGTTCGAAAATCGCCCGGTCACGGTCAGCTATGAAGACGCAAGCGAAGCGCAAGGTTTGCGCAAAGCTTCCGGCCGCACGGGGACCCTGCGCATTGTCTCCATCGCCGGACTGGATCGCAGCGCTTGCGGCGGAACACATGTCTCCGCAACAGGCGTCATCGGCCCGATCCTGCTGCGCAAGGTGGAAAAGATTCGCGGCAATGTGCGCGTGGAGTTCCTATGCGGCGGCCGCGCCATCGATCAGGCACGTGCGGATTTTGACGCTCTCGGCGAAATTGCGCGCGCGTTCTCCTCACCGGCCGCGCAAACGCCGGCGCTGGTGAGTCAACTGCTGGCGCGTTCGCAGGAGTTGGAGAAATCCAAACGCAAACTGGCCACGGAACTGGCTGCGTTTCAGGGGCGGCAGTTGTATGAGGCCACTGCATCCGGCGACGATGGATTGCGGCGAGCTTCGCAGCGAATTATTTCCGGTGGCATCCCCGACGAGTTGAGAGCGTTCGCGCAAAAAGTTTCACCGCTGGTTCGAAAGCGATTTTTTTCGCCATCTGCGCCGATCCGCCCTCCGTGCTGCTGGCTGCCTCCGGCGACAGCGGAGTTCATGCCGGAAATGTCCTCAAACAAATGCTCAACGCGTGCGGCGGCCGCGGCGGCGGCAACGCGCAATTGGCGCAAGGCAGCGTAGCATCTTTGCAAGACCTGGAGAAGCTGGCCTGCTTGCTGGAAACCATCCGCGCCTGAGACACTGAAAACAGGCGAGTCTGCTCCACATGATCCCCTCCGAATTCTCCATCGGCCCCATCCGCGTCGCTCCCGCGACCGTGCTCGCGCCTATGGCGGGGGTAACGGACACTGTGTTCCGCAGACTGATCCGCGCGCAAAGCGGCTGCGGCCTGTTGATGACCGAGTTCACCAGTTCACACGGCGTCGTGAACATGCGCAAA
Source organism: Candidatus Solibacter usitatus (assembly GCA_016191645.1). Classification (GTDB taxonomy): domain Bacteria; phylum Acidobacteriota; class Terriglobia; order Bryobacterales; family Bryobacteraceae; genus CADEFT01. The sequence goes on along the minus strand of JACPVQ010000127.1, from coordinate 24,881 downwards.
AGCAGGAAGCCGACGAAAGCGTTCCGCTACCTTTACTTTGAACCGGAAGAGCATCCCATCAGCGCGCAATTGTTCGGGTCGGACCCTGTCGTAATGGCCGAGGCCGCGCGCGTCTGCGAGGACCATGGCTTCGATGCGGTCGATATCAACTTTGGCTGCCCGGTGAACAAGGTTGTCAAATGCAACGGCGGGTCGGGACTGCTGCGCGATCTTCCGCTGGTGGAAACCGTTCTGCGGCATGTGCGCGCGGCGATCCGCATTCCGCTGACCATGAAATTTCGCGCCGGCTGGAACGACAAGGAACTGGTGTTTCTCCAGATGGGCCGGCTGGCGGAAGAGTGTGGCTTGCAGGCCATCGCCATGCATCCGCGCACGCGTGAGCAGGGGTACGCCGGACGCGCCGATTGGAATCGCATCGCCGCGTTGAAGGCCGGCGTGAAATCCATCCCTGTGATCGGCAATGGCGACATCCTCACGCCGGAGGACGCCTGCCGCATGATTGAAGAAACCAAATGTGACGCCGTCATGATTGGCCGCGCGGCGTCGGCCAACCCCTGGATCTTCCGGCAGATAGAAGAGTACCGGGCCGCGGGCACATACTGGCGTCCCACGGAACGCGACCGCTACGAAATTATGCGTTCGTATTATTCCATGCTGCGCGAAAAGGATACGCCGGACGCCGTGGGCAAGATGAAGCAGTTTGCCACGTATTTCACGCACGGCGTGCGCAACGGCGCGCGCCTCCGCGCCGCCATTTACGCGCACTCCGATGCGGCTGTCATCTTAGACTGCGTGGAAGCATTCTTCGAAGGGGAGCTGAGTTCCGCCGCCGCATGAGCCATCCGTTGAAGAAGGTCCAGATCATCACTGACGGGTCGTGCATCGGCAATCCGGGACCGGGCGGATGGGCCTGCATTCTGCGCCACGGCGATCATGTGAAAGAGATGTCCGGGGCAACACCCGCCACCACGAACAATCGCATGGAACTCAATGCCGCGATTCAAGGCCTGCTGGCATTGAAGGTGCGTTGCGAAGTGGAGATTGTCACCGATTCCGAATACGTAAAGGGCGGAATCACCCAGTGGATCGAAGGCTGGAAGCGCAACGGATGGCTGACGAAAGCAAGGAAGCCCGTGGTCAACCGGGACTTGTGGGAGATGCTAGACGCCTTGGTCGCGAAACACAACACAACGTGGACATGGACTAAGGGACATGCTTCGCACAGCGACAATAATCGCTGCGATGAACTGGCGCAATTCGCCGCCCGCAATCAGCGGAAAGTTCACTACCCGTGATCGACGCCCACCACCACCTGTGGAACTACGATCCGGTGGAATATGCGTGGATCGGCGATCAAATGAGCGTGCTGCGCCGCGACTTTACACCGGCCGATTTGCATGTCGAGATGAGCGCGGCGGGCGTGACGGGCGCGATTGCCGTGCAGGCGCGGCAGTCCATCGAAGAGACCGAATGGCTGCTCGATCTGGCTTCACGGAACACGTTTCTATTGGGCGTAGTCGGGTGGGTGCACCTGTGCGATGCGGAAAACCTGCGCCGGCAGTTGGACAGGTTCGCGGGGCATACGAAGCTCAAGGGCGTCCGCCACGTACTGCAGGATGAACCCGACGATAACTTCATGCTGCGCCGCGATTTTCTGCGAGGCATCGCCGCGCTTGCCGGAACAGGCCTCGTCTACGACATTCTGATCTACGAACGGCATCTGCCGCAGACTCTGCGCTTCGTCGATCAGTTTCCGAATCAGGTTTTTGTGCTCGATCACCTAGCCAAACCGCGGATTCGCGAACATGTTCTACAGCCTTGGGCGGACAATCTGAGAGAACTGGCCCGCCGTGCGAACGTGTTTTGCAAGCTTTCCGGCATGGCGACGGAAGCAGATTGGAACCATTGGTCCGAACCGGACTTGCGGCCTTATTTCGAAACAGCTTTGCACGCCTTTGGACCATCCCGCCTGATGTTCGGGTCGGACTGGCCGGTATTGGAAGTGGCGGGAAGCTACGGCGGTTGGGCCTCGATGGTACACGGCTGGGTGGAGCGGCTTACGCGATCGGAACAGGAAGCGATTCTGTCGGGGACAGCTCGGCGGGCGTATCGGTTAGATTGTTGAGGACGCCGACCTTGGCGACAGCGCGGACGAATTCGTCGGCAAGGATCGGCTTGCTGATATAAGAGTCCATTCCCGCCTCGATGCAACGTTCGCGGTCGCCTTTGAGAGCATTCGCGGTGAGCGCAATTACGGGAACTCGATTTCCGGAGCCAGCTTCTCTTTCCCGCAGATGGCGTGTTGCGGTAAGGCCATCCATGATCGGCATCTGCACGTCCATCAACACCAGGTCGAAGGATGCGGTTTCCAGTATGTCCAGCGCCTGCCTGCCGTTCCCCGCGAGCGTCACATGGTGCCCCTGTTTTTCCAGCAGACGGCGGGCAAGCTTTTGATTCACGGCGTTGTCCTCAACCAGCAGCACCTTCATCGGCGCTACCTCGATGGGCGCAACTTCCAACCCCGCCGGATGCACGGCGACATACATCGCTCTTTGAATTACGGCCGTGAAGTAGAACTTGCTGCCCTTGCCATCTTCGCTTTCCACGCGGATTGCGCCGCCCATCATTTCCACCAGGCGCTTGGAGATGGCAAGCCCGAGTCCCGTGCCGCCAAAATTCCGGCTTGTGGATCCATCCGCCTGCCGAAATGCCTCAAAAATGAGGGCGTGCTTTTCGCGCGGAATGCCCACGCCGGTATCGGCCACGGTGAACTCCAGTTCCACCTCGCTGCCCGTTTCGCGCCGCACAACGCATTCCACGCTCACTGTGCCCGCCGCGGTGAACTTGATGGCATTGCCCATCAGATTGAGCAACACCTGGCGCAGGCGGACGTTGTCCCCATCCAGGACACTCGGAACGCCCTCGTCCACATGCCAGACCAGCTCCAAATCCTTTTCCGCGGCCTTAGGATGCAAGGTCTGCGCGGCGCTGCGGACGCAATCTTTCACCGAAAACGGAGCCGGGTTGAGTTCCATTTTGCCGGCTTCGATTTTGGAAAAGTCCAGCACCTCTCCAACCAGGGAGAGCAGGACATCCGCCGAACTGCGCGCGGCTTCCAGATAATCCACTTGCTCTTTGCTTAGCGTAGTGGCAGCCAGCAGGTGCGTCATGCCGAGGATGCCGTTCATGGGGGTTCGAATCTCGTGGCTCATATTGGCCAGGAATTCGCTCTTCATGCGGCTTGCTTCTTCGGCGCGCACCTTCGCCTGTTCCAGCTCCTGCGTCCTTTTGGCTACCAGGGACTCCAGGCGATCGTTTTCCTGCTCCAGACGGCGGCTCCGCCACTTGGCGCTGGCCACCACCAATAACAAGCCCGCCAATCCGCACAGAAACTGGAAGGACCAATGACGGTACCAAGGAGCGGTGACAAGGAACGGGAATCTCGCAATTCCACCCCAGCCCGACTGTGAAGTGCGCGCCTGCACCTCAACGGCATACTCGCCCGCCGGCAACCGCGCAAAGGATATGGAAGGTTCTTTGGTTACCTCCCAATCTTCGTTCCACCCGGCAATTCGTCTGCGATACTCGACGGATTTTTCGTTCCGGAACGACAAGCCCGCGTATTCGACAACGGCGGTCTGGTTGTAACTCACGGATGGGGCAGAGCGCAACGAAAGGTGTTCATTCGCGGACCTTGCCGCCGTGAAGACGGTTGGCGGGGCCTGCACCGCCGTCGCAGCCTTCGGCCGCAGACGGCCCAAACCGCGACTGGTGCCAACCCAGACTGTCCCATCGGACTCGGCAAGAATCGCGCGACTGTTGCAATCGTCCCAAACCAACCCGTCGGCCGAAGTGAAATGCCCCCATCTGCTGCCGTTCCAGCGGAAGAGTCCACCCAGGCTGCCCATGTAAACGAGACCACCGGGGCCCATAGCCAGGGAAACCGGGTTGCGGACAGCATCCTTATCACCGGAGGGGACGCCGCCAAAAATCCATTTCCCGTTGCGCTCCGAAAGCAGGGAGGGCGGCAGAAGTTCGCGATAGCTTACCCAGATTGTCCCGGCGGAATCCTGGGCGACAAGCGCAATGGTGTCGGAACTCAATCCGTCTTTCTTGCCGAAGCGTTTCCACTTGCCGTTTTCGCGGACATGCAAACCGGCGGATCCGGCCACCCACAAGCGGCCTTTCGCATCGAACATTCCATCGAAGTATGTTTCTTGCGCACTCTGACCAGGGAAGTTGTATTTCTCAAAGGCGACTCCTTGACCGGTGGACGCCGCAGTGTCCTTGGAACGCAGAATGTCCGATCCGAAAACCCAAAGATGACCTTGCGGATCCAGTAAGAGGCGGCGCGCTATTTTCAGATCGACGCCTTGCCCCGGGCCGAATTTTTCATTGGTATTGCGATCGGGATGGATGCGGGAGAGTTCGCCTTTGTCCGTGGCGGCCCAGAGGCGTCCGTCCTCCATCGCCAGCAAGCTGTACACAGTCCCGTTCAACCAGGTCCCATGCACTTCTTGAAAATGGAGTTCCTCACCAGCGGTCTCGCGCGCCCAGAAAACCCCTGCCTCGGTGCCGGCCCACACGCGGCCCTTGGTGTCTTTGGTCACGGCCCAAACATAGTCGTCGCGCAAGCCTTCTTGACGGCCGAATTTGGCCCACTCCATTTGACCTACCCAGCGCATCAATCCGTGGCCACTAGTGCCGATCCAAACCGTTCCTTCGCGATCGGTAAGCAATGTGCTGACTGCTTCGCTTGGCAAGCCGGATTCCGCCGTGATTCTCTTCCACTGCCCACTGGATCGCATCGCGATGCCATTACGGGTTGTGGCGAGAAGACGTCCCAGCGGATCAAATGCCAGGTGAATGCGGCGCAGGCTGATGTTGTCGCCGGGAATGCTGATGTCCTCAAACGCGTCGCGTCCGCGCCGGCGCACCAGGATGCGGCGATCACTGCGCAGATACAGATTCCCATTGGAATCGGAGAGTACGAAACGGTAGCTGTCCGCGGGAGCATCCTTGCCGGGCGTTTGGCAAACAATGTTTCCGCGCTCCAGACGGCACAATCCTTCCTCCGTTAGCAGCCAGATGTTCCCAACCCCATCCTTGTGAATGCTATGAGGCATGCCAATTCCGGCAGGCGGCTTAATCTGACGGTCCAACTTCCAACTACCATCGGAGGCTCGTTTGACTACGGCAAGTCCAAAAGGTGTGCAGACAAGCACGCCGTCTTCATAATCGACCATCGGCTGACGGCTGAATGGCAAACCGTATGGCCCACCCGGCATGGACACAGACTGAAAGCGATCGCCATTCCAGTAGGCGATGCCGCGAATACTGGCGGCGAAGATCGTCCCCCCAGGCGTTTCATGCACGGCGTAAATGCCTGGCGAAGGCAGCCCCTCGTTGCCCCCGTGCAGAAGAAAACGCTGCCCATCAAATCGATACAGACCGCCTTGCGTTCCAATCCACAGGAACCCCTGCCGGTCCTGCAACAGCGATTCGACTTCCCCGACTTCCAATCCTTCGTGGGGCCCATAGGCGCGAAAGGTGTAGCGCTGAGCGAAAAGGGGTGTGGCAAGAGTTGACACGATGGCCAGACCCAGCCAAACCAAGAGTCGCGTTAGAAACAGCATTGCGCTACTTCATAATCGGAAGTACTACTGGAAAACCTTAGCGGGCGGGTAAACTAAGAGGGATACGTATGATCAAGACTGTCATTTTCGACCTCGGTGGTGTCATCGTTCCCCTTGATTTTCCAAAGGGTTACGCTGCAATGGCCACGCACTCGCCTTTTCCCGTGGAGGAGATCCGCGAGCGAATCATTGGGACCGGACTCGCGCCGCAACTGGAGTGCGGGAAGATCAGTTCGAACGAATTCCGTGAAAGGCTTTGCGAGGTACTGCGCATATCCGTGACCGCGGACGAGTTCCGGAATCTATGGAGCAGCATCTTTCCCTCGCATACATTGATCCCGGAGGAGCTGCTTACGCGCATCCGGAGCAAGCATCGCTTGCTGCTGCTGTCCAACACGAACGAGCTCCACTTTGAAGTGATCCAGCGGAATTACGGGCACATGAAGCATTTCGATCATTACGTTCTTTCCTACGTCGTAGGTCATATGAAGCCGTCGCCGGAGATCTACGCGGAAGCGATTGCACATGCGGAGTGCGGTCCGGCGGAGTGTTTTTTCACGGACGATGTTGCGGCATACGTCGAAGGAGCGCGTAAGGCGGGCATCGACGCCGTTCAATTCAAGAGCTACGAGCAATTGCTGCCGGAGTTGCGCCGGCGCGGCGTGGACGTATGATTTTATTGCGCCGTTTTTTCGATGTCGGGCACCAGCAGGTGAATCACCAGCAGCGCGATCAGGTAGATGCATCCGGAGATGACGAATAACGGCCCGTAAGCATTGTTCGAGTAGTCCAGCCACTTGCCGATTGCCGGAGCGATCAGCATTCCACCGAACGCCCCGCCCATTCCGCCGAGCCCCACAACCGCACCCACCATCCTTCGGGGAAACATGTCGGAAGAAAGAGTGAACAGGTTGGCAGACCAGCCCTGATGCCCTGCCGCGGCCATACTCACCAACGCAACGGCAAGCCACAGACTTCCGGACGCTTGCGGAATCCAGATCACTGCCGACACCGTCAGCGCAAAGATCAACATGGTAGTCTTTCGCGCGCGGTTCAAATTCCAGCCTAGTTTGAGGAACCGCGCCGCGATCCAGCCGCCTCCAATGGATCCAACCGTGGAGGCCTGATAGACAATGATGATCGGCAGGCCGAGCTGGGTCAGGTCCAGATGGTAGGCGCGATTCAGCCATCCCGGAAGCCAATAGAGATAGAACCACCACACCGGATCGGTGAGGAATTTTCCCAACAGGAAAGCCCATGCGCCGCGGCTTCGCAGCAACTCGGCATAAGATACGCGGGCCGTTTCTTCCCCGGCGTCGTCTGAAGAGCGGATGTATTGCAGTTCCTGCCGGGAAAGTCTGGGATGCTGTTCCGGCTGCCAGTACAACCACATCCAAACGATCACCCATATGAATCCTGTGGCGCCGGTCACAAGGAACGCCGATTGCCAGCCATAAGTTGCGGCGAGGTATGGAACGGCGAGCGGAGCCAGGATCGCGCCGATGTTCGTTCCGCTGTTGAAAATTCCCGTTGCCAGAGCGCGCTCACTACGCGGAAACCAATCGGCGACGGTCTTGATGGCCGCGGGAAAATTCGCGGCCTCCCCGATTCCAAGTGCAAACCGGGCAATGGAGAATTGCATCGCGTTGGCGGCCAGCGCGTGTCCCATAGCGGCGATGCTCCATACAACAACGGCAGCCATGTATCCCAGCCGCGTTCCCAGCGCATCGATCAACCGGCCGGCCACCGGCATCATCAGCGCGTAGGCCAGTTGAAAGGCGAAGACAATCCAGCCGTATTCTTCTTCGTTCCAATGCAGTTCTTTTTCCAGCACAGGCTTGAGCAAGCCCAACACCTGGCGATCAATGTAGTTGACGGTGGTCGCGAAGAAGAGCAAGCCGCAGATGCACCAACGAAAGCGGCCAACGTTAGCGGAGTGGTTCATGAAAAGCCGGTGCCAACAATCATGGCATGCTGTTTGATGAGGGAGCAAATATTGAAGCCACTTTCCGATTACGCGCGCAGCGTCCTCGGCGTCGTGCGACGCATCCCCAAAGGCCGCGTCATGAGTTACGGACAAGTGGCGGAGGCGGCCGGGTACCCGCGAGCGGTCCGAGCTGTCGCCTCCGTGCTGAGGCTCGCGCCCCCTGGTACCCCCTGGCATCGTGTACTTGGAAGCGGCGGACGTATTTCTCTGAAAGGTGAATCGGGACTCGAGCAGCATAGGCGTCTGGAAGCGGAAGGCCTAGGCTTTCGGGGCAAACGCGTAGTCGTCCCCTCAGGGAAATCCCCTAAGGGCTGGCCGAAGAATCCACAGCAAGCTAAGCACAAGACCCTGTAAACGCATCCTCCCAATCCTCCGATGGGATGCATGAAGCACTTTGTTCGGGCGATTCGTCTCTTGCCCGAGGGTGCCGGAGACGATATGAACAGGCATGCTTGGATCATTTTTCTTTTAACGCCTTTGCTTGCTGATGCACAGGTGACTTCAGCAGGCGTCGCCGCGCCAACAATGGGATACGTTTTCGACGGGCAGGCCAAAGTCCTGCGACCGATCGAAGGCGTTCCCGGCGCGGCGGTCACGGGCGGTGCAATGCGGTTATTCATCGACACGACTTCAGACTCGCTGGCAGCCGCCGCCATCGATCCGGCGCGGCGCTATGCCATTGTGCTTCGTGAAGGCGCGGGGGCAATGAACGTGGCGAACCTGAATGGGAGTGTCGGAGCCGCACAGCCTGTGGAATTACCTTCCGGCGACGTTTACTTCAGCCCTTCGGGAGATGCTGTTGCAATAGTTGCCGCGGGCAAAGTTTCGGTTTACACGGGACTACCTCTGCGCGCGGCGTTGCTTCAGGTAGGCACGACGGAAGATCTCACGAACGTGAAAAAGATTCTCGTTTCCGATGACGGCGGTGGACTTGTTGCGTTGGCGGGCGATGGCCTGTACGTCCTCTCCACGGAAGGCCCGGCGTTGCTTGCCGCGGGATATCGCGATGCCGCGTTTCGACCCAGGAGTCACGATCTGCTGGCGCTGGTGGAGGAACGCCTGGATGTGTTTTCCAAGCTCTCGTCCGATCCCGTTCCTTTCGCAAAGTTTGCGCCGCGCGCGGCAAGGGCATTCGCTCTTTCGGCCGATGAGCGCACCGTAGCGATTCTCAACGCGGACGATACGGTGACCATTCTTGATCGCGACAACAACCTGGAATCGTCCATCAACGTGGCGGACGCCGAGGCGGCGGGCATCCGAAGAAGTTTCGGGAACGCCGTGTTTCAACTGCGCGATCTGTGGTTCGTCGACGCCGGCGGTGCAACGCCGAATGTCTTTCGCGCGCAGGAAGGAGGCGTGGAATGAGAATACAGCGCCTCATCATCGCAGCGCTGCTTTCTGCGGCCGTTGTGTTCCCGCAGATCCGCGACAACGCGGCGTTCAAAGCGAACAGCATTCCGCGCAACGACGACGGATCGTCAACGGCGATTTCGTTGAATTGGACACTCAACTTTTTCGGTGTGCGCCAGACTACTCTTTGGGTAAATAACAACGGCAACATTACTTTCGATGGACCGCTTCCCACCTATACGCCCTTCGGTCTCACCGGCGTCACAAAGCCGATCATTGCGCCGTTCTTCGCCGACGTGGACACTCGTCCGGCCGGGTCGAGCCTGGTCACCTACGGCTCGGATGTCATCGATGGCCGCCGCGCGTTCGGCGCGAATTGGATCAGCACGGGCTATTTCAACCAGCATGTGGACAAGCTCAATTCGTTCCAACTCGTGTTGATTGAGCGCGAAGATACGGGCGCTGGAAACTTCGATATCGAATTCAACTATCAAACCATCCGTTGGGAGACGGGGGACGCGAGCGGAGGAGTGAACGGCTTTGGCGGAGTGCCCGCCTCGGTGGGATGGTCGAACGGCACGGGCTTGCCGGGTACGTCGTATGAGCTTCCGGGATCATTGATTTCCGGCGCTTTTCTGGACAACGGCCCTAACAGCCTGTCTCGCGGACGTACCGTGGGAACCGCCAACGGGCGCGTTGGCCGCTGGACTTTCCGGGCGCGCGGCGGCACGGTCATCCCCGCGCTGACTCTCACCACGGGCTGCCCCATTCCCAACGCTTCCTCGGGACGCACATACTCATTCCGTTTCGACGCGTTGGGAAGCAAGCCGCCATATCGTTGGACGGCTACGCCGGACCCGGGCCTGACACTGCCGAATCTTACTTTGAGTTCCACGGGCGTCATGTCCGGCGTACCGGTTGCGCCGGGTGAATATCCGTTTACTGTCAAGGTGACGGCGACGGATGAGGATGGCGACGTGTCGTTATCGCAACGGTGTTCCATCACGGTGGACGCGCCTTCGCTCTCCTTCCAAACCGGCACTTCCCTGCCCGCCACCACGACCGGCGCGCGATACACCGCGCAGCTTCGCGCGGAAGGCGGAACGGGACCGTACCGTTACGAGTTGCTGGACTCCGCCGGCGTGCCCGGCCTCAGCTTGAGCACGAACGGCACTCTTTCCGGAACGGCGGCCGCCGCCGGCATCTTCCCCATCCAAGTACGCGCGCGCAGCGAATCGGGTGATCTCGCGGTGCCCGCCGTCAAACGCTTCAGCGTGAACGTACGGTCGCAGGCGCTCTCACAGCGTTCTTCCTGCCCTCTGCCCAACGGAACCAGTGGAGTTCCCTACAATCATCAGCTGCAGGTGGACGGAGGATCCGCGCCCTATCGCTGGTCGCTGGCGGGACAACTGCCGACGGGACTTTCCATGACGTCCGACGGGCGCATCAGCGGTATTTCCAACGTCGCCAATTGGTGGCCGTTCACTCTGCGCGCCGAAGACAGCGCGGGAGCATCGGTAACCTTCGGATGCGGAATTGTGATTCTTTTTCCGGAAGTTCAGATTGCGAGCGCGTGCCCGCTGCCGAACGCATTGGCGGGCGCGAACTACACACAGAGGCTTCAGGCGGCCGGAGGCAGCGCTCCTTATTCCTGGTCCGTGGCGGGCGGCTCCCTGCCCACTGGCCTGCGGCTGCAGTCCGATGGCACATTGACGGGCGCGCCTGCTACCGCGGGGGCAATGCAATTTCGCATCGGTGTCTCCGATAGCCGGGGACAGACCGCGGCTGCGCCGTGCAGTCTCATTGTGAACCGCGGCGATTACGGCATCACCAGTTGTCCGCTTCCCGACGGCTATTCCGGCGATCCGTACACGCAGCAGATCAATGCCACGGGTGGAGAAGAGCCGTACACGTTCAGTGCGGAGAGTTCCCTACCCGGCGGATTGCGATTCTCATCGGCGGGCGTACTGAGCGGATTGCTGGGCACTGGAACCTACGCTCTGGGATTTCGAGTTACCGATCGCAATGGAAGAATGGCAACGCGTACTTGCGCGCTGCAAATCCGCCCGCAGGTATTACGCATGAACAGCGAATGCCCACTGCCCGGTGGACGTCTGGGCCAGTTCTATTCCTTTACGGCACAGGCAGCAGGCGGGCAGCCTCCGTATGCCTTCAGCACCGCGGCGGCGCTTCCCGGGGGGCTTCGTCTGGCATCGAATGGAACATTGAGTGGAACGCCGGGGCAGGCGGGATCATTCTCGCTGCCCATCACCATTACCGATCAATCGAATCAGCGCACCACGCAGAGTTGCACCGTCTCTTTCGATCTGCCGCCGCTGCCGGACATCCGCATCGCCGGCCTGCCCGCCGTGCTCACTCCCGCATCGGCGGGACCGCGCTTCACAGTGGAATTGGCGGCCGCGTATCCATTGCCCCTTGATGGCGAGGTCTCAATGAGCGTGCAGCCGGATACGAACAATTCAGCGGCCGCCGTCAATCAGCCCGATCCTTCCCTGCGGTTGACGGGAGCTTTGCGCACGGTGCCGTTCACCATAGCGGCCGGCGCGAGATCGGCGTCGTTTCAAGTCAACGCAACGGGCACCGTAGCGAGCATCGCGACGGTTGCGGTGGGGAATCTTCAGGCGGGCGGGGCTGTGTTTGCCAGACAAATCAACGCCGTGATGCGCGTCGCGCGGCTTGCGCCCGTGCTGACCAACGTCTGCTATTCGCCTTCCGAGGAAGGCTTCACACTGGATCTGTCCGGCTACTCCACCACGCGCGACCTGACGAGTGCGGATCTGACGTTCGGATCGAACGTATACACCGTGGATCTCACCTCGGCTTCGCAGGAATACTTTTCCGGCGCCGAGTCCGTTCGTGTTGGCGGAACTTTCCGCGTAACCTCCGCTTACCGGCTTTCGCAAGGAAACGCGCAGAACCTGGGGCAAGGAAGCGCGGTGATTCGCAACAGTGAAGGCGCAAGCGCCAGCCGTCCGATTGCTAAATGTAATTGAGTTCTGTGTGGGGCCAGGTCTCCAGACCTGCGGAGGGGTCTCCAGACCCCGACTCGTTCGCGGAGCGAACGATGGCCGCGGAGCGGCCATGAGCCGGTCTGGAGACCGCCTCGCAGATCTGGAGATCTGCCCCACAAAGCAGCACAGCCGCAACCAAATAAAGATTTCAGAGTCTAGTAGTACAAATGCTTACTTCATCCAGCGGTCGAACCAATCGAAGGCGTCCTTCTGCATTTCCAGGTCGAACTTGTGCGGGCCGGGATAAAACTTGCAGGCATACCTTTCCGGGACACCTGCTTTCTTGTAGACCTCTGTCAGAATGCGATCGGCCCGTTCCATCTCCGGCATGGTGAATAACGAATCCTGTCGATTGTTCACCACCATCACCGGGCGCGGCGCGGCGATCCCCAAAATCTCCGGATAGTCCAGGTCGCGCGGCAGTCCGGGCACATAAACCATCCACGTGTGCGTATGCGCCTTGTTCAACAGGTAATCGCGCCACGTCGTCATCATGCCCGCGCAACAGGAGACGCGAATGCGGTCATCGGCGCCGGTCAGCATGACGGTTCGCAAGCCGCCGCCGGACAGACCGCAACAGGCGACGCGCGACGCATCGACATCGGGACGGGCGCAGAGAACATCCAAAGCGCGCTGATCTTCCCAAACAAAAACGCCCGGCCATGTTGCCCCGGCGCAGAACAAACTCTTCGCCACCAGATGCTCGTGCGTCCCGGCAAAGCGATTGTAGCGGTCGATCTCCGGCTCCGATTCCGGATCCTGCTCCAGCAAATCGCCTTTCACCACGGCGGGAAGATCCGCCGCTCTTACGCGGCGGCTGCCGAACAGAAACGTATCGTGGACCAGAACCGCGTAGCCGCGTTTGGCCAATGCATTCGCCCACGCGACGCCGCCGTAGTAGCGTTCCTGATGACGCTTCATCGCCGGATGCTGGTCGTCCGTCATACGCGTGATTTTGCGCACTCCGAAATACTTATTGCCGCCGTGATCGTGCAAACCAAGTACAGCCGGGAGCTTTCCGGGAACACCGGCCGGCTTGAGGAACAATGCCTCCGTCGGCGGGCCGTACGGCAATTGCCACGTCATGTGTTCAATGGCGACGCCGTCGTACTCCATCATGTGTTGCACGCTTGGCTGCGGCGGCCGTGAGGGAGGCGGTTGCATCAGCGCATCCAGAAATCGCTTCCGCGCTTCGACGCGCCAGCGGTTAACGTCTGTCCATTCGCGGCGGCGGAAGGAAAGCCGCGGCGGATCGGCAACCAGGCCGGCTGCCCATTCCCCATACGCTCCAATCATGTTGGCCATGTTGTTACATCCATGTCGTTACATCCTACACGATTCCCGATTGCGCGGAACTGCGGACGCGCGAGGAAGGAGAGGGATATAATCTGTGCCATGAGGATCGCTTTCTTATTGCCGTTCGTTTCCACACTCGTTTTGTTCGGCCAGGTCGAACAGGGCGTGATTACCGGGTCCGTCACTGACCAATCCGGCGCGATTGTTCCTCGCGCCCGCGTGACGGTCACCAACACCCGCACCGGCGTCAGCGCCGCCACGCGCACCAGCGCCGAAGGCTATTACACGGTCCCTTACTTGACGCCTTCCACCTACGAAGTCACCGTCGAGGCCGATGGATTCAAACGGGCCCGCACCTCCGGCGTAAGCATCCGCGTCGGATCCACGGCAACCGTGAATGTGGAAATGGAAGTGGGCACTCTGCAGAGCGAGGTGAAAGTGGTGGCCAACGCCGTGCAGTTGGAGCAGCAGCACTCCGCCTTGGGCAACGTCGTCACCGGCACGCAGATGACGGAACTGCCGTTGAGCGGACGCAACCCCTACAGCCTGGTCACTCTCGCCGCCGGCGTCATGCCCGCCGGCAATTCCGGTACCGGACCCATCATCAATGGCGGCCGCTCCAACACCAGCGAGGTGATGTTCGACGGCGCGGAATCTCGCAACAGCACCACCAACGACATTCAATACACGCCGCCGCTGGAAGCCGTTCAGGAGTTCAAGGTGATCACCAACAACTTCTCCAGCGAGTACGGCCGTTCCGGCGGCGGCGTCCTCACGGCCGCTTCCCGCGGCGGCACCAACCAGCTTCACGGCAGCTTGTACGAGTTCGTGCGCAACGACAAGTTCAACGCCAACGGCTGGACCAACAACCGCAACGGCGTGATCAAGCCTCCATTCCGTCGGAATGAATACGGATTTTCCATCGGCGGGCCGGTGAGTATTCCCAAAGTCTACGACGGCCGCAACAAGACATTTTTCTTTGTCAATTACGAACAGGTCAAGCAGCGCTCCCCCAACAACGTCGTGGGAACCGTGCCCACGGAGCTGCAGCGCCAGGGCAACTTTGCACAAACCGTCACCGGCGCGGGCGCGCTCATTCGCATTTACGATCCGTCGACCACCCGGCCCGATCCCGCCGCCGCCGGGCTCTACACGCGCGATCCGTTCCCCGCCAATCAGATCCCCGTTGGGCGATTCGACCCCATTTCCCTCAACATCCTTAAGTACTATCCTCTGCCCACGCGCAATACCCTCACACAGAACGAGATTGTCACGCTGTCCAATCCCACGAACACATCCAAGCTGTTTCTGCGGTTCGACCAAAGCGTGGGCGCGCGGCATCGTTTGTTTTTCAGTCTCGGCCGCCAGAACAACGTCAGCGATGGTCGCGGGCTGACGCCTTTCTATCCTGGCGCGGGCGTCAACAGCGGCAACTCCCTCAACCAGAGTTCTCCGCGCACCTACGTGCTCAGCGACACCATCATGATCCAGCCCAATCTGCTGGCCGAGGTGCGCGGCAGCGTCACTCGCAACATCATCATCAATCAGCCCTATGCCAACGGCTTCGATTTCACGCAGCTTGGCTTCCCGCAGTCGTTGAAAGCGCAGTCCCGGCTGCTGAAATTCCCGCGCATCGAAATCACCGACGTGGATTCCCTCAGCGGCGATCGCGCATCGTTTTTCAACGACACAGAGTGGAGCGCGGAGGCGCAGGTTCACCTCACCTGGATTCGCGGCGCGCATTCCCTGAAGACCGGGTTCGACCGCACCTTCAGCGCGTTCAATGTCTACCGTCCGGAGCAGCCCTCCGGGCAATACTCTTTCAGCCGCACCTTCACGCAAGGCCCGAACCCGCTCACGGCAAGCACCGCCGGCGGATTCGGCGTCGCCACATTTCTCCTCGGTGCTCCCAGCGGCGGCCAATTTTCCCTGGACCCCAGCCTGGCTGCGTCGCAAAAGTACCATGCTTTCTATTTGCAGGATGACTGGAAGATTCGCCGCGACCTCACGCTCAACCTGGGAATGCGTTGGGAGTATGCCTCCCCCTGGACAGATCGTTTCAACCAGCTCAGCTTCTTCGATCCAGGTTTTACAGACCCGCAAACCGGCCGCAAAGGACAGCTCCGCTTCGTCGGCCGCGACGGCAATCCGCGCACGCAAACCGATCCCAACAAAACGAACTTCGCTCCGCGCGTAGGTCTCGCCTGGCAATTCGCCAGGAACATGGTGCTTCGTTCCGGTTACGGAATGTTTTTCTTCCCCGGAAGCGGAGGCGTTGGTGCGGGAGCAAGCGATCTGGGCAGCGGCTTCCTGACGCAAACCTCCGTTTATCTTGGGCCGCCGCCCGCCGCGCCCAATACCCCGCCCGCCGGTGGTTCCATTTCGAACGCCTTTGTTACCGGCCTGCTCAGTCCACCCACCAACTTGATTGGAAGCGGGGTTAACTCCGCGTTCCGCAACTGGAGAACGCCACTCAATCAAATGTGGAACCTCAGTATTCAAAGGACACTCCCCGCCGGAATGTTGCTGGAAGGCGCATACGCCGGCAGCCGCGGAATGCGTTACTGGGTGAATCGGGAACACAACTCCGTCAACGCGCAGTTTCTCTCGCTTGGCACTGGCCTCACGCAACAGGTGCCCAACCCCTTCTTTGGTGTAATCACCACGGGCGGACTGAGCGCGCCGACCGTGGCGGGATCGCAATTGCTGCGGCCATTCCCGCAATACACCGGTATCACTCAATTTCGCGATGCCGTTGGCGATTCCGTATATCACGCATTGACTCTCAGCCTCACCAAACGCACCACGCATGGCTTGACCTTCCAGGCAAACTACACGCTGAGTAAAGAAATGGACAACGCGCAGGAACGCTTCGCTTCACGCGCTTCCTTCATCGACCCGAACAATCTCAGACTTTCGCGGGCCATCGCCGAATGGGATCGTCCGCAGTACCTGGTCCTCAACTACATCTATGAACTGCCGTTCGGCGCGGGCAAACCTCGCCTCAACCATGGACTGGTTTCCCGCATCGCGGGCAACTGGCAGGTGAGCGGCGTGAGCACGTTCGGAGCCGGATTGGCCATGGTGGTCACGTCCACTTGCAGTACTAATCTTCCAGGGGTCAGCTGTACACCTGTGCGCCTCAAAGATCCCGTTCTGGACACCGGATCGAACATCAATCGCTACTTCGACACGACGGCGTACGCCGTCCCCGCTCCGTTTTCCATGGGCAGCGGCTCCCGCACGGAGCCTCGGCTGCGAACCCCCGGGGTTAACAACTTCGACATCGGCATCTCCCGCAGCCAGAAATTCCGCGAGCAGCGCATCAGCCTGCAATTCCGGGCGGAGATGTTCGGCGCCTTCAACCATACGCAGTTGGGAGCGCCAAACGGATCGGTCACTTCCCCGGACTTCGGCCGGATTACTTCGGCTTCGGGAACGAGAACGATTCAATTCGGCCTACGGTTGGCCTATTAGATTCTATGAAAAAGCATCAGGTGCATCACTGGCAACGGCTCGCCTAAGTGCCGCTGCCAGTGGAATTGCCCATGGGAGAGAAACCACGGAGTGTGCGATGGATTGCGCCGGGGGTGTAAGAGTTGCCTGGAGAGGAAATTTTTACCAGCCCATTGGGTAGGTTGTGCTCGATTCTTACCTGTTTTCCGGCTTGAGGAAACATGTTGCCTTTCTAAGAGCAAACTGCGTGCCAAACTTCGTCTTTCGAGAGAAGTTTCTCGCCCGGCTTGCACTAATTCACTAGGTGGACTCTTGGATACCTCAGCTCGACATGTGGGCCCGTGCCCTGATAGTACCGTTAGGGGTATGGATACTACTCAGCGGGCTTGACGATCTATTTATTGATGCTATCTGCCTCTGTACCTGGCTGAAGGAACGGGCGCTTCAGGACGAGGATGCCGTAATGGCCGCGCCGCCGAAACGGATTGCCATTCTTGTTCCACTTTGGCACGAGCATGCCGTGATCCGGCAGATGGTGGATCACAATATCGCCCGCATCACCTATCCTTTGTATGATTTTTTTCTCGGAGTCTACCCAAATGACGGGCCAACCCTGATGGGCGCCCGGGAATTGGAGGCAAGGCACAGGAATGTTCATGTCTCTGTGTGCCGCCATCCAGGCCCCACGTCGAAGGCGGATTGCCTCAACCGCGCTTTTCAAACCATGACCGCGTGCGAAGCTTGGGAGGGCAGGCGCTTCGAAGTGATTCTCACGCATGATGCGGAAGATGTCATTCACCCGCACGCGCTGCATTGGATCAACTATCATTCGAACGCGTACGACATGGTGCAGGTTCCCGTGCTTCCGTTGGCGACTCCCATGTCGATGTGGACGCATGGGATTTACTGCGATGAGTTCGCGGAGTTTCAAACCAAAGACATGTCGGGACGGCAGATTCTGGGCGGCTTTATTCCCTCGAATGGAGTGGGCACGGGTTATGCGCGGTGGGCGCTGGATCAGTTCGCAACCCGCGGAGGACACGTTTTCGATCCCGAGTGCCTGACCGAAGATTACGAGAACGGACTGCGCCTGCACTTTTTGGGATGCCCGCAGATCTTTGTACCCCTGCGGTTCGAGGGCCATGAGTTGATGGCCACACGGGAGTACTTTCCGCAGAGCGTAGGGGCAGCCATCAAGCAGCGGACGCGTTGGGTGACCGGAATTGCGTTGCAGAGTTGGGAGCGGCACGGGTGGCGCGGCGGCATGGGCACCAAGTACTGGTTGTGGCGCGACCGCAAGGGGCTTATTGGCAATCCTGTGAGCATGGTTACCTCGCTGCTGTTTCTGTACGGACTGGCGACGCTGGGATGGTCGCGCTGCACGGGACACGTGTGGGGAATGAGCAGTCTGGCCGCCGATGTGCCGTCAGTCCTGTTACTGGGTTCGACATCGGCGATTCAGGTGCTGCATCTGGCTGTGCGGGCGTGCTGTTCGGCGCGAGTCTACGGATGGCGCTTCGCGGCGGGCGTGCCGGTGCGGGCAATCCTCGCCAACTACATCAACTTCCGCGCGACGTTGGGAGCGCTGCGCCGTTATGCGTGGGCGCGACTGCGGGCCCGCCCGCTGGTATGGCTGAAGACGGAGCATACCTACCCGGTGTAGAATCGTCTCACCGCGCATGACCCGCAGAACTTTTTTCGCATCGATCACCGCATCCGCCGCATCTCCGCGGCGGCCCAATGTGATCCTCCTGCTAGCCGACGATCTCGGTTCCGGCGATCTCTCTTCGTTTGGAGCGAAAGACATCCGCACCCCGCATATCGATAGCATCGGCGCGCGCGGCGTGCGCTTTACGCAATGCTACTCCAACGGTCCGGAGTGTTCGCCCACAAGGACCGCTCTGATGACGGGCCGATACCAGCAGCGCGTCGGCGGCCTGGAGTGCGCCATTGGAGTCGGCAACGTCGGACGCTACGACGAAGCAATCTGGCTGCAGAAAAAAGGCGAGTTGGGATTGCCCGCATCGGAAACGACGATGCCCCGGCTGTTCCGGCAGCACGGTTACGACACCGCGTGTTTCGGCAAATGGCACTTGGGCTATCTGGCGAAGCACCAACCGCGCCGCCACGGGTTCGACGAATACTTCGGCATTCTCGGCGGGAATGCGGACTACTTCACGCATCGTGAGGACAACGGCGCGCTGGTGTTGTATCGCAACGAAAAGCCGCTGGAAGCCAAGGGCTATCTCACGGACCTCATCGCCGGGGAAGCCGTGGCATGGCTGAAGCGCCGCAAGGACAAACCGTTTTTTCTCTACGTTCCTTTCAATGCTCCGCACACGCCGATTCAGGATCCCGATGGTTTCGATGCGACGACGGGCTCTGCGAAGGTACAGCAAGGCGTGCGCGGCGTGTACGCGAAGATGGTGGAGCGCGTCGACGCGCGCGTGGGCGCGATTCTGGATCAACTGCGCGCGATGGGGCAGGAGGAAAATACGATCGTGGTATTTCTCAGCGACAATGGCGGCGATCCGAACGGCAATAACGGATCGCTGCGCGGCCGTAAAGGGTCCACGTGGGAAGGCGGCATTCGTGTGCCCGGGATGATGCAATGGCCTGGACATATCAAGCCGGCGGTATCGCCACAAGTTGTGTTGTCGATGGATCTGATGCCGACCTTGCTGGCAGGTGCCGGCATTCGCGCCGCCCGGCGTTTGGACGGCGTCGACTTGATGCCGGTTCTGACCGGCGCGCAGGAGCCGTTTGCGCGAACGGTGTTCTGGCGCTACAAGCGCGAAAAGAATCGCAGAAAAGCAGTACGCGACGGCGATTGGAAGTTGGTTGTCGACAACGGCGTCGAGGAGTTGCACAATCTGGCGGCGGACGGCGGCGAGAAGGTTAACTTGCTCTCGCGCGAACCGGAACGCGCGGCGGAATTGCGGAAGAAGCTCGCGGCCTGGGAGCACGATGTTGAGGCGTCACGTCTGCGCGGCTTTCGCCCATAGGGCCCGCCGCACGGTCGAAAACCCACCAGCGACGGCCGCTTCGCAGACTCGAGTTTGGACACTTCCCGAGTTTGTGTGGGGACAGATCTGAAGATTGCCACACATCGATGGTCTGGAGACCTGGCGCCACACACAGCCGCAGTGCCTTATGCGCCGAGCTCCGCCGCGAGATCCAGGAAATCTTTCGCCGTCACGTCGAATTCCGGGTCGGACGTGACGTCCGCCTTGCCTCCAAGCCCGTGTTCCATTGGGCGCGGGACAAACGCGGTCTTCAATCCGGCGCGGCGGGCGGCATGCAGATCGTTTTTGTGCGCGGCCACCATCATCACCTCGGATGGCTTCGCACCCAAGTAATCCGCAGCCATCAGGTAGACCTCGCGATCGGGCTTGTAGTGGCGCGCCATCTCCGCCGAAAGCACGACATCCCACGGCAACTTCCCGTACTTCGCCATGTTCGCCAACAGCGACGTATTTCCGTTCGATAACGTGGCGATCAAATACTTGCGCTTGAGGCGGGTCAATCCGGCGACGGCATCAGGCCACGGGTCCAAACGGTGCCAGACGCGATTGAGATGATCCTTCTCTTCTTCCGTAAGGCCGTTGATGCGAAACTCCACCAAGAGACGATCGAGCACCATGTGATGCAGATCGTCAATGCGAGTCCACGGCAGTTCGCCCTTGCGCACCTTATCCATGGACGGCCCGTAGCCGCCGCGCCATGCATCGGCGAACTTCGCCCAGTCCACATCGATCTTCTTCGCTTTGGATAGCGCCTTCCCGTCGCGAATGACGGAAGAACGCCAATCGACCACCGTGCCGAATACGTCGAAGGTGAGTGCTTTCACCTCGATGGTTGCCGCCACGCGAACCGGGACGCCGTCCTTCATGCCGGGCTGGAATTTCCATTGCTTGATTGCGTCGATGGCGTGATCGTCCAAGCCGAGGCCCAAGCCGCGAATGATGCGCGGATCGTGCGCCAAACCATCCACGCCAATCTCCACCGACAGAAGACACGTGCCCTGATATTTGGCGATTCGTGCCTCTTCGGTATATTTCGGTTCCACCTTGAAAGTCAGTTTCGGGGGAGTGACTCCTGCGCCGATGCGCACCGCCGTGCTCGCAATCTTGTTCGTTGATGGAAGTGGACGAGCGCCGATTTCCTTGCGAATTTGCGCCGCCCGTTCCCGCATCGCATCCGCCTCTTCCTTGCGATTCTCCAGGTTCAGCAGGCGCGCATAGAGTTCCATCGTGGTCGCCGTTTCCGGAGAGTCCGCATCCTGCACCGCAAGCGCGCTCTTAAAGAACGATTCGGATTCGGCGGTCTGATTAGTCTGAAGTTTCATCACGCCGAGCCACATCTTGGCGACGGCGGCCTTTGCCGGATCGATGGTTTGCGCCTTCAGAAAGTACTCCTCAGCCTTGCCATTCTCTTTCTTCGCCATCGCTGCTACACCAAGGCCTGTCAGCGCTTGCACCGCTTCCGGCTTGTTGCCCAACAAGGGAAGCGCCCGTTCAAAGAATCCGGCCGCGTCGGAATACCGGTCGCGCTTCTTCTCCAGCGCGCCAAGCTTCAACAACAACCGCCCCGTGGTCACGGAATCATCCGGGGAAACCATCAGCGCGGCATCCAACAGTTTGCGCGCGGCATCGTAGTCCCGCAGCGATGCGGCGTTCCGCGCAGCCTTCTCCAGAATCTCGTGATTCTTTTGCGCCGCCGCTTCACGAATGGTCTCCTCGACGTTGACCACCAGTTTCGGATCTTCGCTCTGCGCTTGCAGTGCAGCCAGCGGCGCGATGAGACTGATCGCCGCCAGCCCAGCGATCACCAGCGTTCCACGCCCGAGAGCACCGCGATTACGATGCCCATCCAGAATCGCCCGCAGCCTGCCTTCGAGTTGCGATTGTCGAGCCATGGCGATGGCGGCCCAACCAATCCCGCCCGGCGATTGCATGGTGCGGGCGATGCCCAACAAGTGTCCGGCGTAATCGGACGCGCCTGCGCCTGCCGCAAGGACTAAGTCGTCCGTTGCGCATTCCCGTTCTTTTAGGAATTGGCTCCACGCAAACCATGCCAGCGGATTCCACCAATAAACGCTCAGCGCCAGGCGGCCCATCAGATGCGTGGCCGCATCTCCGCGGCGGACGTGCGCCAGTTCGTGCAGCAAAACCACCCTGCGCCGTTCGGCATCCCATTCCTTGCAATCGGCGGGCATCAGCACGGCGGGGCGCATCACTCCGAACGTAAGCGGCATGCTTCCGGCGGCCGTTTCCAAAACATCTACTTCATGGCGAATGTCGAGCGCGCGTTTGAGGATGAACAAAGAGGAGTCTGCGAGAGGAGTCGCGGCGCGGCGAATGCCTACCAATCGCACCCATGCGGCGGTCATCCGAAGCAACGCCAAAAGCACGCCGCCAACCCATAGGAAGAGGATGGCGGTGCGCCAAGGAAGTTTGTTGAACGTCGTCTCCCATGCAATTGATTGCGCTTGCCGCATGGAAATGCCGCCCGCAAGATTTTTCTGTGTTGCGCTGCTTGCCGTGGTTGAGAAATCAGGCGTCGTGAGAATGGTTGCCACCGGCACATCGAAAGACGGTAAGGAAATAGATAGAAGCGGCAGCGCCAGCAGCCCTGCAAACGCGGCTGTCCAGACAGTATGCCGGGCGGCGGCGGAACTTTTCCGCAGCAGCAACGATACCAACCAGGCGGCCGCCAGAACGGCTACGCTCTTCCAGGCAATACTCACCAGGAATCCTGTCCATGGCGCAAAATTGGTCGACAACATCTACTTGCCCTCCTTCTTGGCATTCTCAATCATTTGACTCATGCGGTCCAACTCGGCTCGCGTCAACTTGCGCGAGGAAACATCCAGTAATGCGGCAACCACCTGATCCGGCGAATCGGTGAAGAACGTCTCCAACAAACTCTTTACGGCGGAACGTTTTGCCTTCTCATGACTCACCACCGGCAGGAAAAAGTAGGTGAGCCCCACCGTCTCGTGCCGGACATGTCCCTTTTCTTCCAGAATTCGCAACATCGCCCGCACCGCCGAGTAACTTGGCGGGTCGTCCATGGAGTCTCTTACTGTAGCTGTGGAGGCCTTCCCCAACTGGTAGAGGATTTCCATAATCTGGCGTTCCCTGCGACTGAGTTTATCTAGCGCCACTGCGTACTCTCCGGTGCTGGTTTTTTAGCATGTGCTATAAAATTAGCACCTCCGAATGAGTTTGTCAAGCGAGATTTCAAAATGTTTGACGCGACACCGAAACTTTCCACCAAGAACTGTGATATATAAACTGTCATGCGACCCATCGCTCTAAGTGTATTCATAGGAAGCCTGTTGCTGCAGGCGCAGGAAAAGCCCACCGCCGATCAGTTGGAGTTCTTCGAATCGAAGATCCGGCCCGTGCTGGCCAAGAACTGCTATGTCTGTCATGGCGGCGGGTCGAAGACCGCGATGGGCGGATTTTTTCTGGACACGAGAACCGCAATCCGCAAGGGCGGCGCGAATGGTCCAGCGGTTGTACCGGGGAAGATCAATGAAGGAACGCTTCTGGCGGCAATCCGGCATGAAGGGCGTCGCATGCCTCCCACGGGCAAACTGCCCGATGCTGTAATTGCCGATTTTGAAAAATGGATTGCGATGGGCGCGCCCGATCCGCGCGATGGCAAAGCCGGCGAGTGGAAAGAAGTAACGGTTGACATTGAGAAGGGGCGCAAGTATTGGGCCTTCCAGTCTCCTTCCAAACCTGCGATGCCGAAGCTGAAAAATACAAAGTGGTCCAATCAGCCGGTGGATATGCTGCTGATGGCGGCGATGGAGCGGAAGGGTCTCACTCCGGCGGCCGATGCCGACAAACAAACATTACTGCGCCGCGTGTCGATGGACCTGACCGGTCTGCCTCCCACTCCGGAAGAGATCGCCGCGTTTCAGAGCGACAAACGGCCCGATGCTTATGCCCGCGTAGTGGACCGCCTGCTGGCTTCCGAACGATATGGCGAGCGCTGGGGCCGTCACTGGATGGATGTTGCGCGTTATGCCGAATCGGTGGGTCGCGGCCGCAACTACGCCATGCCGTTCGCGTGGCGCTATCGCGATTACGTGATCGATAGCTTCAATAAGGATAAATCGTATGCGCAATTCATTATGGAGCAGATCGCCGGCGACCTTCTGCCCGCGGAGAACGACGCGCAGCGTAATGAACAATTGATTGGCAGCGCGTTTCTTTCTCTGGGTTCGCACGATCTGATCGAGCAGAACCCGGCTGTATTCCGCATGGACGTCATCGACGAACAGATTCACGCCACGAGCAAAGTTTTCCTGGGCATCACCGTTGGATGCGCACGCTGTCACGATCACAAGTTCGACCCGATTCCGACGGCGGACTACTACGCGATGGCCGGTATTTTCCGCAGCACGGAGATGCTCAGCGGATTGCGCCGCCGTCCGCGCGATAACGTCAGCTACTTCGACATCAACCTGCTGGCGAAGCTCAGCATGGCGGACGAGGACCGCAAGAAGGCCTGGATTCAGGATCCCGAAAAAATCGCGGAATGGAACAGCCTGGTGAAAGAATTGGACGCCGCCCGCGAAGGAAAGAGCCCCGCTCTTGCCGCGATGTTGAAAAAAGGCGGCGCGAAAAAGAACAAGGGCGTTGTTCCTCCGGCGGGACAACAGGTGGCGGTCCAACAGCGGCTGCGCGCCGAAGTCGGAAGGTTGCTCAGCGAGATGGACAAATTCCCTCTGCCGAAGGATTTAGCGATGGGCGCTCGCGAGGGCAAAGCGGAAGACGTCGAGATTCACGTCAAGGGTGATGTGAAAGAGTTGGGGCGATTAGTCCCGCGCGGTTTTGTGCAAGTGGTGAGCCGGCCCGGAGATAAGGGTTTCGACATTGGACAGAAGGAAAGCGGCCGGCTGCAATTGGCTAAGTGGATGGCGCGGCCCGAAAATCCGCTCACCGCCCGCGTCATGGCGAATCGTATTTGGATGCATCTGTTTGGACGCGGCATTGTGGCCACCGTCGATAATTTCGGCAAGATGGGCGAGCAGCCGAGCAATCAGCAAGTGCTCGACTACCTCGCGATACGCTTCGTGGAAAACAATTGGTCAGTGAAGAAGAC
>JACPVQ010000191.1 GCA_016191645.1 Candidatus Solibacter usitatus | reverse complement strand
TAAATACAGCTATAAATTCCTAAAAACAAGTATTTAAATAAACGAAATAAGTTGAATGTTTTCCCGACGCCCTGCACACGTCCCCGTATGAAATAGCGGCGGGCGATGATGTCGCGCACCTGTCGCATGCTAGCACACGGCGGTCAAAACTTTCCGTCGCGCACGGAAAATTTCGTTGCTTTCCCAAGCGAAGCGCCGCCCATGCCGATCCATTGCGCGGTCCATTCGATCAGCTCGCCGGGAGTGACCGTAGGGTTTCCAAACAACGCGTGGCATCGCGAAGCGTTATTCAGCAGCGCCGTATCCGCGGGCTGCCCCGTGAACTCCGGTTCCACTCCGAAGTGCCGCGCGAACTGACGCGCAATGCCGCGCACGGAAATCGTTTCGGGTCCGGTGAGATTGAGCACGGCGGGAGGCGTGGCGGCCAATTCCAGCGAGCGTAGAATCACACTATTCGCATCCCCTTGCCAGATCACGTTGACGTTGCCCATGGTGAGATCGATGGGTTTGCGTTCGAAAACCGCGGTACCAATGTCCACCAGCACGCCGTAGCGAAGCTCCACTGCATAGTTCAGACGCACACTCACCACGCGTGTTCCGTAAAGATGAGAAAAATATTCAAAAATACGCTCCCGGGCCAGAACCGATTGCCCGTACTCGCCGACGGGCGCGAGAGGCGTCTCTTCGGTTGCGCCTCCGCCGGCGACGGGAACCAGCGGGTAGATGTTCCCGCTCGACATGGCCACAATGCGCGCATGCCGGTATCGTTCGGCGACAATGCCCGGCAGCCATGCATTCATGCCCCATGTGAGGTAAGCGGAATCGGAAGAGCCGAATTTTCTCGCGGCCAGATAGAGGACGTTCGCGGAATCCGGGAGCGCCGCCAACTCATCGCGATTCAAAAGATCGGCGCTGATGGTTTCCACGCCGCACTGCTCTAACTTCTCGCGCGCCGCCGCATCGGAATATCGCGAGACCGCAATGACGCGCCGCTCAACCCCCGCCTGTTCCGCGGCGCGTTTGGCGCGCATGGCCAGCGTCGGCCCCATCTTGCCGCCCGCGCCGAGCAGCAGCAGCGGGCCATCCAAACGCCCCATCAACCCCGCGTCGGCTGCCGATGGCCGCGATAATAATTCCTCGAGTTCCCGCTCCGTGGCGATCATCGCTTGTAGCCAATCTTGCGCAGGAAACTCTGCCGCCACTCGCGCCCGCTGTTGTCTTCCACGCCCTTTGGAATCGATCCATCGATCACACCGAGGATGCCGCGCCCTTGCTCCGTTTGAGCGACCACCACTTCCACTGGATTTGCCGTGGCGCAATAGAGGCCCACCACTTCCGGAACTTCTTTCAGGCGGCCCAGAATATTGATGGGAAATCCATCGCGCATGACGATCACGAAACAGTGTCCCGCCCCGACCAGCGTAGCGTTGCGAACCGCGGCGGCCTTCATCTCATCGTCGTTGCCGTCATAGCGTGTGAGGCACATACCCGATGCTTCATTAAACGCCACGCCGAACTTCATTTGCGGCACCGTATTCACAATCGCTTCGTAGATATCTTCGACGGTCTTGATGAAATGCGACTGGCCCAAAATGATGTTTGTCCCTTCGGGGATCTCCAGCCGGACGGCGATCAGTTCCATGGTTTTAGTTTAAGTCGTAATGAAGGTGCGCGGACTGCTAGAATTCTTTTTCTATGAAGCCGGTTGTCTCGTTTGGAGAAGTGATGTTGCGCCTGGCCCCGCCGGGCTATGAGCGCCTCTTGCAATCGCCGCAGTTGTTGGCCACATTCGGCGGCGGCGAAGCCAATGTCGCGGTCGCCGTGTCGGGCTTTGGATACCCGGCGCGATACGTTACCGTGCTGCCCCCCGACAACGCGGTTTCCGATTCGTTTCTTGGCGAGATGCGGCGATTCGGAGTGGACGTTTCGCACGTCGCGCGAGGCAAGGGGCGCTTCGGAATCTACTATGTGGAACCGGGAGCGAATCAACGCGGGTCGAAAGTTCTCTACGACCGCGAGCACAGTTCCATCGCTCTTGCTAAACCGGGCGCGGTCGATTGGAAAAAGGCCTTCGACGGCGCGGCATGGTTCCACGTTACCGGCATCACTCCGGCCATCAGCGAATCGGCCGCGGCGCTGTCGATAGAGGCCGCAACGGCGGCGCAAGCCATGGGACTCACGGTCTCCTGTGACCTGAACTTCCGCAAGAACCTGTGGAAGTGGGGGAAGAAATCGAGCGAAGTCATGCCCGAACTAGTGCGCCTCACGGACGTGGGCATCGCGAACGAAGAGGATTGCCAGATGTCGCTGGGCATTGAGGCGGGCGTCGATGTGCACTCCGGTCAACTGGAGAGCGATGTGTATCGCAAGCTGACGGACAAGGTGATGGCGAGTTTCCCGAACCTGAAAGCGCTGGCGATCACGCTGCGCGAATCGAAGAGCGCATCGCACAACGGCTGGTCGGCGTGCATGAACAACGGCAAGGAATTCCTGTTGAGCCGGCACTACGAGATCACGCACATTGTCGATCGCGTCGGCGGCGGCGATTGTTTCGCCGGAGGCCTGATTTACGGCATGCTGGCGCTGCCCGATCCTCAGGCGGCGCTGGAATTCGCCGTCGCCGCATCGTGCCTGAAGCATTCCATCCCCGGCGACTTCAACCGCTTCTCGGCGGCGGAAGTGCACGCGCTGATCAAAGGCGGCGGATCGGGGCGGGTGCAGCGCTAATGCAGCCGGTTCGTGTGATCGGCATCGCGGGCCCTTCCTGTTCGGGCAAGGGCACGTTGACGCATTGGCTTGCCGCGCGGCTTGCTGCGGACGTGCTGCCGCTGGATGCCTATTACTTTCCTCTGGACGACAAGACCGTGGAAGAACGGGCGCGCGTAAACTTCGATCACCCGGAATCCATCGACCACGAACTCCTGTTGCGACACCTTTCGCATGTCTTGGAAGGCCGCACCGTCGAGCGTCCTGTTTACGATTTCGCGCGCCATACTCGAAAGGCCGAAACGATTTCGTTGAGCCCGACGCCGTTTCTCATCCTTGAAGGACTCTTCGCGCTGCACTGGGAGCCACTGAGGAAACTGCAATTCGCCTCCGTCTATATAGATGCCCCCGATCGCGTTTGTCTCGACCGGCGATTGGATCGCGATCAACGGGAGCGAGGCCGCAGTGCCGAATCCATTCTGGAGCAATACCGTGCCACGGTGCAGCCGATGCGCGCCGCCTACATCGACCCCGATACACGGTACGCGGGCCTCGTAGTGGATGGCACGCAGCCAGTGGAGGACAACGGAAACCGGGTTGTGCGCTTCCTGGAGGCAACTACCATTAAGGCACGCTCTGGCGTGGGAGCGACAGCATAAGATCGACTAATGGTACACTACCCACGGTGGACCTTTTTCATTGCAAGCTCTTCCGCGACATCGCCAGCACGGGCAGCATGAGCCGCGGAGCTCAGATGAGCCAGATCAGCCAATCCGCGGCGAGCCAGCATGTCCAGGAGGTGGAACGCAACCTCGCTGTCACGCTATTTGACCGCAGTTCGCGGCCCATGCGCCTGACCGAAGCGGGGCACCTCTACAACGAACTGTGCAAGGAGATGCTTCGCCTGCGCGAGGAGTTCGATCAAACCCTGGCCGAGATGAAATCGTCCATCGCCGGGCACGTTCGCGTGGTATCCATCTTCTCCGTCGGTCTGGTGGATATGGCGCGGCTGGAAGAAGAGTTCCGCAAACGGTACCCGGCGACCAGCCTGGAAGTGGAGTACGTTCGCCCGGAACGCGTGTATGAGGCGCTTCGCAGCGACGCGGCGGACATTGGGCTGGTGAGCTATCCGCATAGCGCAAAAGACCTGGCGGTAATTCCGTGGCGTGAAGAGGAGATGGTAG
The DNA here is from genome assembly GCA_016191645.1 of Candidatus Solibacter usitatus. GTDB lineage: Bacteria > Acidobacteriota > Terriglobia > Bryobacterales > Bryobacteraceae > CADEFT01. Next base: position 268 of record JACPVQ010000191.1, on the reverse strand, counting down.
TGGCGTCGTCGCCGTTGCATGCGGTGGCGCGCAGGAAAAGCGCGCGTCCTGCGGATTTGGAAGGATTGGATTTCATTGGATTTGACCCGGAACTTCCCATTCGAAAAGAAGTGGATCGATATTTGCGCGAGTCCGGAGTGGGGGTCAAGGTGAGCAAGCATTTCGATTCCATACCGATGATCAAAGAGGCGCTGGCGGTGGGCGGATGCGTGAGCATTCTGCCGTTGCGCATGCTGCGGCAGGAAGTGGGAGAGGGACGACTCAACGC
>JACPVQ010000126.1 GCA_016191645.1 Candidatus Solibacter usitatus | reverse complement strand
TCCTTCCAGCGCGATTCGAAGCATCCTGCGCGCCGCAGCCTTCCCCTCTTCACGGCCCTCTTCACGGCCCTCCACTCGGCCCTTTCTCAGCCCCTTCTTCAAGCCTTTCTCGCGGGCCTCCTCGACCAACTTCTCCGTATACAACTGCACCGTCACCGATGCCCGTAGCACCTCGTCGTTGATTAGCACGTTCAACCTCCCGAGTACATCGTCGATCTCAACCCGATTATAACGGACTCCACTGAGCACAGTTAATTCCGCGATCAACCGTTCGCGCTCGGCGATATCCGCAACATCCCTTCTGATTCGAAGGCCCGCCTGAAACAAATCGTCTAGCGTGGAATTGGAGACTCCCACCCACGGCCATGCATTCGGCCTGTCCAGCTTCAAGATGGACTTCGCCGGCACTTCCCATACCTTGAAGTGACGAATGCGTAATTGCATCTGCAAGGCACCGGCGTCCACGTTCACAAACTTCGGCAGATTCTTCGGAGCATGTTTTTGCGACAACCATACGATGGTCACCGCAACCGGCAATCCGACCTTCAGCCAAATCTGCACCTCTTGCTTCAACGTCCTCAGCAACTCGCGCTTTCCGCCTTTCAGTTGCGATTCGAAATGCACCACCATTCGCAGTTTGGCGGTTTCTACCAAGTACGCGTGATCTACCACTTTGACCGAAAGGTTCAGCTCACGCTCTAACGGCGTGAGCTTGAGGATCTCGCTGCGCTTGACCCCGCCGAACAGCTCCATCAATGTATATGGATCGCTTTCGGCGAACGATTTGAATGTGACGTCGTACCTTCCCATTCGAGCCTATTAATAAAGTGGCGGAATGAGAGGAAGATTCTCCCAGTTTCCGCCCTTGGGATTGTTATCATGGATCACTGCTATCCATGACTGGCAAACGCGTATCCCATTTCGAATTCCTGGAAAAGCTCGGCGAGGGCGGCATGGGCGTGGTGTACAAAGCGCGGGATGTCGATTTAGATCGCCTTGTCGCCATCAAGATTCTGTCGGCGTCACAAGCTGCGAATTCCGAGCGGCGGCTTCGATTTATCCAGGAAGCAAAAGCAGCGTCGGCTCTGAACCATCCCAACATCGTCACCATCTCCGAGATCTTCCGCGAGGACAAAACCGATTTCATCGCGATGGAACTGATCCGTGGCCACACGCTGGAGCAAGCCATGGGAGGCAAGGCGATGAAGCTGCCAGACGCGTTGCCCATCGCGTCTCAGGTGGCCGATGCACTGGCCGCCGCTCATGCCTCCGGCATCACGCATCGTGATTTGAAGCCGGCCAACATCATGGTCACCGGCGAGGGGCGCGTGAAAGTGCTCGATTTCGGGCTGGCAAAACTCACGGAGCGAACTGCCGTCGGGCCAGAGGACCCAACCGTTTTGATCGCCGCTCCAAAGACGGAGTTGGGAACCATCCTGGGCACCATCGCCTACATGTCGCCGGAACAGGCCGAAGGAAAAGAAGTCGATTGGCGTAGTGACATTTTCAGTTTTGGATCGGTGCTGTATGAATTGGTAACCGGCCGCAGGGCGTTCGCCGCCGACGGGCGTGTGATGACACTGGCCGCGGTAGTAGAGGAAGAGCCTGCTTCAATACCGGAGTCGGCGGCGCCTCGCGAACTGGTGCGCACGATTGCGCGCTGCATGCGCAAGAAGCCCGCGGATCGCTCGCAGAGCATGTTGGACGTGAAGCATTTGCTGGATGAGATCCGCGTCGATTTCGCATCGGGACAGTTGAGCAGCATCGTACAGCCTGTGCACGCGGCGCGGGAAAGAAAACCGTGGGGGTGGGTCGCGGCGGCAGTTGTGCTATTTGCTATTGGCATCTTTGCCGCCATCCGCTGGACCGGCAGTTCGAGACAAATCAACCTCAAGGTGGAGCCATTGACCAGCTATCCCGGGGTAGAGAGTTATCCATCACTCTCGCCGGACGGAAAGCAGATCGCGTTTTCCTGGGACGGACCAAATGGTGACAATGCCGATATCTACATCAGCATCGTCGGCGCGGGCGATCCTTTGCGGCTCACGAAAGACCCCGCTGAAGATGTGGCGCCAGCCTGGTCGCGGGATGGACGATACATCGCTTTCTTTCGAAGGCGCGATGGCCGCTCCACTCTTCATGTGATTCCCGCGTTGGGGGGCGAGGAACGGAAACTTGCGCAGTTCCAACTTACCGGCGGCTCAGTGGGTGATGAGCGCGCGTCCTGGTCGCCTGACGGAAAACAACTTCTGGTTTCCGAGAATCACGCCCTGGCGATGGTTGACGTTGCGAGCGGCGCGAGTACGCACATTGCGTTGCAACTGCCGATTCGCGAGGAACATATTCATCCGCGTTCGGCGACGTACAGCCCCGATGGAAAACAGATTGCGTTTGCCGTCAGTGGTGCGGGATCCAGCCTTCTGGTGGTCAAGGCGGATGTGAACTATCGCATCGAGGGACCAGCGAAGGAGATCGTCAAGTCGGCATCCATCGGATCATTTCCGTGGGTGGAATGGACTTCGTCCGGCGATCAACTTCTGTACACGGCCTTGATCAGCGGATCTCCTGTGCTGCACAGGGTCGGACTCGATGGTGATTCTCCAAAGCAGGTGGCGGGCATTGGGGAACACGTAGACCGCTTCAGCATCCAAGGCAACCGGCTTGTTTACACCTATCGTTATTCCGACTCCAATCTCTATCGCGTCGGCATCGACTCCACCGGAAGGCCCGACTCGCCAAAGCCGTTTCTGCATTCGACGCGGCGTGAGGAGCGCCCCAAGTTCTCCCCGGATGGTTCGCGCATCGCGTTCCAATCGGATCGTTCCGGAGAATCGGCGCTCTGGGTCACATCCGCTGATGCAACCAGCACACGAAAACTCACGCCCGCGACCTTGGTTACTTCATCGCGCTGGTCTCCCGATGGGCTGGAACTCTTCTACGTCGGAGTATTCGAATCGGCATTGCGCGGTATGCGTGTTGGAGTGGCTGGCGGTACGCCTCGCGTGCTGGCGCCTCCGCTTAGCACGGGAATCAACGTGACCCCCGACGGCAAATGGGGCGTCTATCAAGTGGGCCGAGGCGAAGACAGTTCCATCCCTTACCGGCAAGATTTGGCAAGTAGTGCGCCACCAACAAAGATATCGGATGTCGCGCTGTCGGCGGTGGCCTCCTTTTCTCCGGACAGCAGTCATGTCTATTTCACCCGCTTGGCAGGAAAGCGCGGGCTTTGGAGCCTGGCTATGTCGGGAGGCACGCCGACGTTGATTCCCGGGTCGGAGGGCTTGGCCGCCTACACAGAATCCGCTCCCGGAATTTACTTTGTAAGAGACCACTCCAATCTGGTCGAAATGTTCCGGCACTCGGATGGAAAGATTATCACCGTTGCCAGGTTTGAAGGTCCTCCGCCGCTACGCGCGGGGCAGTGGACCGTTTCGCCTGATGGGAGGACGCTCATCTATATGCCCATGAGATCGGTCTGGTCGCCGAGCGGCAGACAGATGCACGAGCGCCACTCGGAGAGCACGGTGAGCGGCATCAGCTCGGAGGCGTCCTTCTCCTCGGCCTCGTAGCAGGGCGCCACACCCAGCCCGGCGGAGAACAGCGAGCGTTTTTCCCGGGCATTGAAATTTGCACTGACGTCGAAAAGTTTTCGCACGAGCCGTTCCGGCAGCTCGTTGGC
>JACPVQ010000190.1 GCA_016191645.1 Candidatus Solibacter usitatus | reverse complement strand
GGACAACGCGCACCTGCTGAACGCCACCGCGTAGGAGTTGGCCAATCTGAATAAGATCCTTAGACCGGACTTTGATCGGAACCGGATGTCGCGCCATACGACCAGTATGGCCCAAAACATTTCTGTATGGAAGTGTTTTATAGGACTTTTTCAGGCGGTCTGAGACCTAGTAATACAGCCGACTTAGAAGCGCAGGCGCAACCCGAAACGGAATTGACGTTCGTCGATGCCGTCGCGGCCGAGATTTTGTACGCCCGTGATTTCGGCGAAGCCGTTGGTGCGGATCACGCCGCCCGTGACATCCAGGTTCGAAACGCTGCCGCCGGGATTGGCAAAGTGCGGCGTATTCGAGAGGTTGAACGCGTCCATGTTGAACGTGACCTCGTAACGCTCGCCCACTTTGAAAGCGCGCTTGATGCCGAAATCCCAGTTGACGATACCTGGGCCGCGCAGGGAGCGGTATCCGGCGGTTCCGAATCGCGCCGCCGTCACCGGCGCGAATGCCAGCGGATCGAAGTACCACATGCCGCGGCCCGCGTTACCCAGAATATCGACGCTGGCCTTGATCTGATCGGCGCGCTGCGTCGAGTTCGGCATATTCAAAGAAGTTCCCGATGAACTGACGCTGAAGGGCAATCCTGTGTAGAAACTCCACAGTTGATTGACGCGCCAGCCGCCCAAGAGAGCCGCCCCAATCCCCTTGGACGCCAAAGCGTGACCTTTGCCCAGAGGAACATCCCAGATGGAATTGACGTGGAACATGTGCGTGCGGTCATAGTCCATCACTACGCGGTTCATTTCGAAATACTTGAGGGCCTGCACAAAACTTGGACCGCTGTCCGAATTGGTTGCATAGCCCATCACCTTCGACCAAGTCCAGTTGGCTTCCACTTGCAAGCCTCGGGAGAAACGCCGCTGCAGACCGGCCTGCAGCGAGTTGTACTGTGAAGTCCCAAGCGGCGTGATCAACGTGGTGGCAGCCGACCGGCCGAATCTCGATTGGAACGGCCTGCCCGCATTGCCTTGGCCGATTTCCTGGCCGCTGTTGATATCGAGGTATCCCAGTTGACGCGTTGAGCGCGTGGCAACGTATCCGGCCTGTCCCGTGAAGCCCCACGGCAGCTGTTTCTGCACGGTGAGATTCCACGATTGGATGTAGCCGCGGTTGAAATCCTTGGGCGAAGTTACGGTGGCGAAGGTGCCGGGCACGTCGATCACTCCGTTCCCAAGATTGGGTACAGTAATCTGCGGCAAGCCGTCGGAAAGGCGTCCGATGGGAGAAAACGAATTCGGCGCCGTGATGTTCTGGATGAGCAGAACCGGGTAGTTGGTGCGGAAGGGCCGCTGCAGCGAGAAAGGATCGAACGTGATGCCGTAGCCGGCGCGGATGACCAGCGAATCGGTGGCGCGATAGGCGAAGCCGATGCGCGGCGCGAAGAGTTTCTTGCTTACATGCACGCCGCAATCCTTTGGCACCGTGCCGCTGCCGCAAATCAACATTTTGTTTTGGGATCCGTCATACCATTCGAGTCCGCGCTCCGTCCGTGTTGGGAAGGGAAAATATTCCCAGCGC
>JACPVQ010000157.1 GCA_016191645.1 Candidatus Solibacter usitatus | reverse complement strand
TTTACTTCGGCGAATAGAATAGGATACGGCGTCGACGCGCCTTGCAGCGTCATGGCGATCTCTTCGCCCAGCGAGGCGCTCAGTTCGCGGAGTTTGTCGAGCAGGAAATCGACGCTCTCGCGCAGAGATTTGTTTTCCGCGGCGGTCCACCAGGAACGCAACACTTCGCTCGACTGGAGGCGTTCGTCGAAAACGCGGCGCATCTCAGCCAAGGTCAGGTTGAGGTTGGGAATGGCGGAGTAGAGAATGGCGTCATCGGGCGCGTAGGCGAGCAGACGCGATTGATAGCGCAAACCTGGGGACGGGATTCTTTCCAGCCGGTTTTGGAGGGCGGTCAATTCACCAAGCAGAGCGAGGTAGCGGACCGAGTCGCGGCTCCAGGCAAATTCGGCGGCGGCGGCGGTAGCGGCAACGGCATCGCTGGTGGCGGTCTGCTGACCGGGCTGCAAGGAACTGGATTTCCCCGCGGTGGTCACTTGCACTTCGCCTTCGGCGACGGAAACCAGCGCGCCGAGGATTCCCCGGTTGACGGAGAAGATGGTGCCTTTGACGGCGACTTCGCCATCTCCGGTGCTGACGAACAATTTCCCCTGTTTTTGTTTTGCGGCTTGCACGATGATGTGGCCGCGGTCGAGGCGAATGGTGGTTCCGCGATAACTGCGGCCAACGGAGAGTCCGGCGCGTTCATTCATCTCGACGCGCGAGCCGTCCCACAGGCGCAGCATGGCGCGCGCGCCGTCCGCGGTGCGGATCTCTTCGTTATCGGCAAGGGCCGCGCCTTCGACGGCGGGAAGAATGCCGGCATCCGTAACGCGATAGATCATGCCGGCGGCAACCTCAACGGTGGCGCGCGGGCCGCTATCGAACCAGTGCATGAAGGAGTAGCGCGAGGCGTAGACGGCACCGGCGGCACAGAGAAACAAGGCGGCGGCGATGGCCCCCCAGCGCGGGCGACGCACACGCGTGGTTATGGCAACGGTACGCGGAGTGGAGCCACGTGCGGCATCGAGCGCCTTGCGGCAAGAGACGCATTCGCGCACGTGATCTTCCAGCAACATGCGGCGCGCATCGGAAATCGTTTTCTGGAGATAGGAAGGGATGAGGGTTTGGAAATCACCGCAGCCGCGGATTTCGGCGACGCCGGCGGCGCCAGCGCCAAACAATTCGCGGCGCACGCGTTCGGCGGCTTCGGCCGCGATTTCGGGAGCGGGTTCGTCATTGCGCACTTGATTTACGATTTCGTCGAAACGGTTCATTGTGAGTCCACCTTTCTAAATTCCTGCTGTAGCCTGCGGCGGATGCGGTGTAATGTCACCGCGACCGACAGTTTCGAAATTCCCATCATGGCCGCGATCTCGCCGTTTTCGTAACCTTCGAGAAATCGCAGCGTAAACATTTCGGCATGTTTTTGTTCCAGCCCGGCCAAGGCCTGCCGCAGAGCGTGCCGCAATTCCGGATCGCCCGGAGCGACGCCGTCCGCTTCCAGGTCGCGTTTGGCCTGCCGCGCTCGGATCAGATCGAGCGAAACATGGATTGCGGCACGGCGCAGATAACTTTCGGGCTGAAGGATTTCCGCCGCGCCGGCATCGCGAGTCATCAACCGGACGAAGACCGTTTGCAGTGCGTCTTCGGCGTCGGCCGCATTGCCGGTGATTCGGTAGGCGGTACGGAAGACCATGGCGTGATGATCCGCGTAAAGCCCGGCGATTGGGTTACTGGCAGGTTGAATGAATGGGTCCCCCTGCTTCCATGCTAGCTGTAACACGATGGCTCCTTTTCTAATAGTGAAGACAGGGTTGGACGGGGATTTATTACAAACTTTTTTGCTCACCATGGGCAAGGGCTTGACGGAATCGTTCGGAGGCTTGCCGGGCAGCGAGGACCTGTGCAACAACTGAGAACCCTGGGTCCAGTGCCTGATAGAATGATCCATATGACGCGCCGCGATCTGCTGTCCCTCATGGGCGTCGCGCCGGCCGCCTTCGCCGCGAAATCCGCTCCGACGGCTCCCGTCGCCATCGCCAAGGTCCCTTCCTACGATGAAGATCTCACCGTAGCTCTCACGCGCATGTTCGATCAAATCGGCGGCGCGGGCCGCCTGGTGAAGAATAAAACCGTCACCATCAAACTGAATCTGACCGGCAGCCCCGGCCTTCGCTTGCAGGGCAAGCCGCTCGGCGTGACGCACTACTCGCATCCGAAGACCGTGTCCTCCATGGCATATGTTCTGTCGCGTGCCGGCGCTAAGCGCATACGTTTCGTGGAAAGCGCATGGGCCACGTCCGGACCACTGGAAGAATACCTCCTTGATTCCGGGTGGAACGTGCGGCAACTGATTTCCGCCGCGCCGAATATCGAATTCGAAAACACCAACGCGCTCGGCAAGGGAAAGAAATACCATCGGTTCAAAGTGCCGTCGGGCGGCCTTGTGTTCCCGGCCTACGAGCTGAACCACGCCTACGAAGAGACCGACGTTTTCATGTCCATGGCGAAGTTGAAGAATCATGCCACGTGCGGCGTCACTCTGGCCATGAAGAACATCTTCGGCATCACGCCCGCCGCCATCTACGGCGACGACGCGGGCGAGAAAGAGCCGAATGAGAATCCTTCCAAAGGACGCGGCAACGTCTGTCACTTTGGAAAACGCCAACCTGCGGCGAACGCCCCGGCGGAAGTGAACCCGGCGTCGAATCGTTCGCCGGGCTATCGCATGCCGCGCATTACGGCGGAACTTGTCAGCGCGCGGCCCATCGACATCAGCTTTATTGACGGCATTGAAACGATGACGGGCGGAGAAGGCCCGTGGATTCGCGGTCCGCTGGGCATTGTGAATCCCGGTGTTTTGCTGTTGGGTACGAACCCCGTCACTACGGATAGCGTGTCCACCTCCGTAATGGGCTACGATCCGCGCGCGCCGCGAGGCGTCGCACCGTTTCGCGATTGCGACAACACGCTGCTGCTCGCCGAATCGTTGGGAGTTGGCACAACCGATTTGAACAACATCGAGGTGGCGAACCTCGTCGGCGGCTCAAGCAACAACACCTTCAACCAGACCGGCTGGACCGGCGCAGGCAGCGTCAACGGCACGGGCGGCACCGACTTGTTCA